>JAAWDH010000015.1 GCA_022793675.1 Oscillospiraceae bacterium | reverse complement strand
GGGGAATTTCGCTTGCTGCGGCAAGCGACCAGGGGGCTCTGCCCCCGGCCCCCGCGATTTTTTGAAAAAAATCGAGTAAAACTTTTTTCGCCAAGAAGCGCGCGTATCCCATCGTTAAATTCTACTGCGTCGATACGTCTTCTGGTTCTGCGCATCGACGCAGTAGGCGGGTTAAGCTGTGCTGACGGGTACCCGGGCGATTAAAAGTTTTGCGAGCTTAGCTCTGCTAAGCTTGGCTTTCTTCAAAAGCGACCGTACTCCCGTACCTCTCGTACTCTCGTAACCCCTCGTAACTCCCGTAGCCCCCGTACTCCAGGCTGCGCCGCTGCTGGCTAAGCAAAAATACTGAAGTGTTTCTAAAAAAAATTAAACACAAACGCTGTTTTTTAGGTTATAATAGAGACAACAAAATCCCACCCAGAAAGGAAGATACCTCCATGATTAAAGTCGAAACCCCTAGCCGAATCTGCCTGTTTGGCGAGCATCAGGACTACCTGGGCCTGGAAGTCATCGCTTCCGCCATCAACCTGCATTTCTCTACGAAAGCAGTGAAGCGCAATGACAGCATCCTGAACATCAAAATCCGCGACAGTTCCATCGGCGAGCTTGGCGCGAAAAACGACGAGGGCAAGTACGAAGAGTACACCCTGGACGTTTCCCAGGAACAGGTCTACGAGAAAAAACGCGATTACTTCAAATCCGTCATCAACGTCTTAAAACGCGAGGGCTTTTCCATCCCCGGCGCTGATATCGTGATGGATTCCGAAATCCCGATCGGCAAAGGGATGTGCTCTTCGACGACGATGGTGCTGGTGTACACCACGACGCTGGTGGCGCTGTGCGACCCCGAAGCCGCGAAGGATCAGCGCCGGATGGCGCGCTTAGCCTGGGTAGCCGAGGTCGAGGAGTTTAACGAGCCCGGCGGCATGATGGACCATTACGCCTCCGCGCTGGGCGGGCTTGTCCATATGGACTTCCGCACTGGCGAGTGCGAAGCCGACGCGGTCGAGTTGTCGATGCCCGGCTGCTACATCCTCTTTGACTCGCTGCAGGACCGCGACACTACCAAAATCCTCGCGCTGGCCAAGTTCCCGACCCTTGAGGGCTTAAAGGCGCTGGCCCCTTACGGCGTCAATTCTATCCGCGACCTTTACGAGCATCCCGAGCTTTGCAGCCATTTGGATGAGCTGGAACCTTCCGTGCGTCAGCGCGTGCAGGCCAATATCAACGACTACCGGCTGCAGGTCGAGGCGCTGGCGCTGATCCGCAGCGGCAAAATGACCGACGAGAAGCTCGGTGCAATGCTTAACGAGCATCAGGCCAACCTGCGCGATGGGCTGGAAATCTCTACCCCCGTCATCGACAAGATCCTTGAAACCGCGATGGCCCATGGCGCTTACGGCGGCAAGTTCAACGGCGCAGGCGGCGGCGGGTGCCTGTTCTGCTACGCCCCGCTGGACCGCGCGGACGAAATCTGCAAGGCAGTCGCCGAGCTGGGCTACCCCTCAATGGTGCTGAAAAAGGACGACGCCGGCCTCCATGTGACCGTGGAGTAACCGGATAAGGCAATTTTGACAAAATCAAAAGGAGAGAAGTATCATGAAAGCAATTATCTTAGCTGCCGGCAAAGGCAAGCGCCTTCTGAGCGAGCAGTTCAACGCCCCCAAGGTCCTGCGCAAGGCCAACGGCAAGCCGCTGCTGCGCTATGTGGTCGAGAACCTGAGCTTCATTGACAAAAAGGACATTGTCATTGTGGCAGGCTACAAAAAAGAGATGGTGTTCGAGGAATTCCCCGACGGCTTTACCTTTGCCGTCCAGGATGAACAGAAAGGCACTGGCCATGCCGCCAACTGCGCCAAAGAGGCGTTGGGCGATTACGACGGCCCTGTGCTGATCTGCTTCGGCGATATGCCAATGTTCAAAAAGAGCACCTATGAGAATTTGGCCAAGCTCCATGTCGAGGCCGGCAACGACTGCACCATCCTTACCGGCGTTACCGACCGCAAGCTGGCCTACGGCCGCATCGTCCGCGATGCGGAAGGCAACTTCGTGCGCGTCGTCGAGGACCGGGACTGCACCCCCGAGCAGAAGGCCATCAATGAGCTGAACGTCGGCATCTGTGTCTTCGACGCCAAGAAGCTGTTCCCCTGCCTTTCCGAGCTGAAGAGCAACAACGCCCAGGGCGAGTATTACCTTACCGACGTGCCCTCTATCATGCTCAGCAAAGGCTATAAGGTCGGTACCTTTACCATCCACGACGACAACGAGGTCCTTGGCGTCAACACCCCCGAGGAACTGGCGCTCTGCGAGTCGATCCTGAAGTAATAGGCCGTTTGGCTGGGGGCTGCGGGCGGCGGGCCGCCCGCAGGCTTCCCGCTTTTGGCTTTTATCGAGGTGAACGTAATGCCGCTTTATCGTCTGAAAGAAGGCGTCGAGCCTTACCTTAGCGTAAACTGCATCCACCCGCTGAAGCAGCGTCAGATCGCCGAACTTATCCAAAAGACGAAGGGGCAGTACCCGCAGGTCACGCATATTGCCGTGTTCGGCTCCACGGTCGACGGCAGGTGCCGGGTGGGCAGCGATATCGACATCTGCGTCTGGGGCGGGAAGGGCATTGGCTTCACCCCGCCGGACAACGACGAATACGACGTGGTTTTTGCCGAGGATTTGCCGGCGGCATCGCCCCTGCGGGCGGAGATTCTGAGAGATGGGTGGGTTGTTTATGCCAGGGACGCTGATAAAGATTGCACAATCTGACCTGAGGATGGCAAATTTTGCCATTTCAACAGGGGATGAATGCGATTTGCGGATGGCTGCTTGCCATATTCAGCAGGCAGTTGAAAAAGCTTTGAAGCAGATTTTGGAAGACTACGGGGTCAGCTATACAAAGACCCATAAACTCTACCGTCTGTCGGCTTTGCTTCCTGATTCACAGGCGGTGCTGTCCCGCGACCTTCTGGCCTTGCTTAAACCTGGGCTATATGTTTTGACTGTATGGGAAAGCGAATCCCGTTATAATACAGAATTTGCAGCTAGCCGTGAAGAGGTTTTGGAAATGTTTTCCCTTGCCCAAGCAGTTTTAGAGGCGTATGCCTTATTTGAAAAGCAAAAGCAGGAAATAGAGCTTAATGCAGCGTGTGTAAAACTGTCAGAAACGGATTTGTTTCATGACTGAATGGACTTCTACTGTAAAGAAAGGCAGGTTTTACTTATGATTAAATTTGGCACCGGCGGGTTCCGCGCCGTGATCGGCGACGATTTTACCAAGGAGAACATCGAGCTGCTGGCGCAGGGCCTCGTGCGGCAGATTAAGGACGAAGGGGCGGGGGATTCGCCGATGGTGATCGGCTACGACCGGCGGTTCCTGTCCGACCTGGCGGCCAAGTGGGCCTCCGGGGTGTTTGCCGCCAACGGCATCAAGGTGCATTTTATCGACCGCGAAGCGCCTACGCCGCTGATTATGTTTGTCGTCAAGCAGAGCAAAGCCGCCTACGGCATGGCGGTGACCGCTTCCCACAACCCCGCCGAGTACAACGGCATCAAGGTTTTCACTGCCGGCGGCCGCGACGCCTCCAAAGAGGTCACCGACAAGCTGGAAGGGTACATTTCGGGGATTGCCGCGGCGGACATCAAGCGGGTCGGCTTTGAAGAGGGCATCAAGGCTGGGACAATCGAGTATATCGAGCCGATGAACGATTACCTGGATTCGATCCTCTCCTTTGTCGACATCGACCTGATTAAGAAGCGCCACCTGAAGGTGCTGCTCGACCCGATGTACGGCGTGTCCAAGACTTCGCTGCAGACTATCCTGTTGACCTGCCGCTGCGACGTTGATGTCATCCACGACCGCCACGACACCCTGTTCGGCGGGCGGCTGCCGGCCCCGTCGGCCAAGACGCTGGCCCACCTGTCCAATATGGTGGTCGAGGGCGGCTATGACCTGGGCATCGGCACCGACGGCGACGCCGACCGCATCGGCCTGATTGACTCGGAAGGCAGCTTTATCCATCCGAACGACATTCTGGTGCTGCTTTACTACTATCTGGTCAAGTATAAGGGCTGGAGCGGCGACTGCGTGCGCAGCCTTGCGACCACCCACCTGCTGGACAAGCTGGCGGCGGACTTTGGCTACAACAGCTGGGAAGTGCCGGTCGGGTTCAAGTTCATCTCCTCCAAGATGGACGAGGCCGACGCCGTCATCGGCGGCGAAAGCTCCGGCGGCCTGACTGTCCGCGGCCATATCAGCGGCAAGGACGGCATCTACGCTGCGGCGCTGCTGGTGGAGATGGTCTGTGCCATCGGCAAGCCCTTAAACGCGATCCTTAAGGAGATTAAGGACACCTACGGCCACTGTGAGATGAGCGAGTTCGACACCCACTTTTCGCTGGAGAAGAAGGACGAGCTGCAAAAGCTCCTGTTTGCCGACAAGAAGCTGCCGGACTTTGACATTGAGGTGGAGAAGGTTTCCTATGAAGACGGCTGCAAGGTCTACTTCAAGAACGGCGGCTGGATCATCTGCCGCTTCTCCGGCACCGAGCCGCTGATCCGCATCTTCTGCGAGATGGAAAGCTACAGCCGCGCCGTTGAAGTCACCGGCACAATGCGCAAGTTCTTAGGGCTGTAAGGTTTTAACTAAGCAAAAGCCGCGCGCCTGCCTGAAAAGCGGGTGCGCGGCCCTTTTTGCGGTGCTGCCGGCAAAGCAAAATGCGCATTACCGAAGTAATGCGCATTTCACTGCTGGTGGTGGGCGAGGATGGATTCGGACCATCGAAGCTGAAAAGCAACAGATTTACAGTCTGCCCCCTTTGGCCACTCGGGAACTCGCCCTTATACGGCTTCCGGAATCGTTACACCGGACAGCTTCTATATAATACCACATCCGGGCGGGCTTGTCAAGGGGTTTTTGAAAATTTTCCCGAATTTTTTGGGGGCAGGCTTATCAGCTCGCCTTGGGCGAGCGCGGGCGCAGCATAAACGGCAAAGGTTCTCCCGGATGGAGCTTTTCCCAAAGTTCCACGGTGGGTAGCAGCCCAACCGTCAAGCTGATGAAAAATTGCCTTTCGCTGCCTACAAAGAGCACCGTGCTTTCAAAAGAGAAACTGATTTGCTGTTCCCTTGTTTCAGTCCACCAAGCAGCGCCGCCGTTCTTTATCGTCTGCACGTTTTGGGTCGTCAGCATTTCTTCCGGCAGGAAGGTTTCAGCTTGCTTAACCAGGCGTTGGCTCATTTCCTTGTATTCTTCCGCGGTTTTTGGCCGCAGGGAATATGATACCGATATCAGCCAGTCTTCATGGAAGGTGAAAATCTCCCTCCAGGTCAGGCCGCCTATCACAATGTCCCGGGCGATTACGTCCGTTTCATTGCGGAAGACGGTACTGTTCGCGTGCAGGAAAATGTCCATGACGCCCTGTCTGCTTGTCAAAAAGGGGGTTACTTTTGGGGCAAATTCGCCGCCCTCGGTGGAAAATAAGGTGTGGAAGAAGTTTAGTTCTGGTTCCGGCGCTGGCACGGGTTCTGGCTTGCTGCCGCAGGAAGAGAGCAGCAGGCAGAAGGCGGCTAACATGGCAATAAACCGTACGAGATGCTTTTTCTGACGCATTGCTTCTCCCCTCCAATCAACTGCGGCTTTATCAACCAGCTTCAGATTCCTGCCAAATCTCCAAACTGATGCCTGGCTGTTCCTCTCTGGTTACTGTGTTAGAAAAGCCAAAAGTGACCCGACCGCCCAACTCATCCCGCCAATAGGTGCGCTGGCCCTTGCCCGCCTGGATGCCGTTCGCATTCATCAGCAGTTCCTTTGGCATAAAAGCCTCGGCTTCTTTTGCAAGGCGCTGGCTTATTTCCTCGAATTCTTCTTTGGTTTCTGAACGTGTGACGTACACCACCGCTATCAGCAGGTCTTCATGAAAGGTAAAAATTTCTCGCCAGGTCAGGCCGTCTATGACAATATCCCGCATAATCCTATCATCGCTCCTGCCAGGAAACAGCACGGTGCTTCTATCGTGCAGGAAAACGTCCATAACCCCCTGTTTGCTTGTCAAAAAGGGGACTGCTTTCGGGGCGAACTTGCCGCCGTCAATAGAAACCACAGTATGGAAAAAGTCCGGCTCTGGTTCCGACACTGGCAAGGGTTCCGGCTTGCTGCCGCAGGAGAAAAGCAGCAGGCAGAGGGCAGTCAATAAGGAGATCTTTCCGAGAAATTTTTTTTGATGGGTTGTTTTACGAAGTTTTCTCATATGCGTAATAGCTGTAACGATCATTGTAATTTTTTCCATTGACCGAATAGGATAACTCCATGCTAACTAAGCCACCATGCTCATCATAATATACGCACCGCAGGGCTCTGTTTGTGGGCATCGCATGTTGCCCATCAATGTAAACTTTATCTTTCACAGGATTCGTTTGATACACGCTGCTCCTAATAAAATATTCCTCCTGCACCATCGAATCCGCTTCATTTAGGCTTAGGTCAGTTGTACAATCAGGATACTTATGCAGTTCTCCTTTTGACTCAAACGATACATCCAAAATTGAAATTGAAGCAGTAGAATTGCTAGAACTCCAATATGTTTCTAACCCTGCATGGCGATAATAAAAAGGAGCACCGTTTATGTGTTGATAATAGGCATAGTAGGCTATAGTTGTGACTGTTACATCAACAAATTTGACTGGAACAGGAGTTTTGCCAGTACCTTGAACTTGTAAAGACTGATAGGCAAAACTGTTCACCATTTCCCCGTTCGGCAGCATTTTGTACGGAACAATGGTCGTAACCTCAGCCATCTCGCCATTTGTTTCGACCATCTGGATAGCCTTTTCTTCAAATGATTTGTTAGAAGCTCTTGAAATCGCTCCCTCTGAGTTTATGGAAACCACTTGGAAGTCCTCGCTCTGCTGAACATCAATTTCAGCATCAATTTCAAGCGCCTGCTGCAAAATAGTCTCGTTGGGATTTTCCGGAGTTTCAACAGCAAAAACGGGCATTTGTGTAGGGAGAGTCATAATAAGCGCGAAAGCGAATGCACAGACTTTTTTAAACATAAGTATACCTCCTTAGGTAACAGGTCGCAAAACAGGATTTGAACAGTGGATTATAGTTGAATATAAAACATCGGAATCACCTTTCCTTTCAGTGTATCTTTATCCGTTGTGTTAAATACAGTATAATCCATTTTGATGCAAAAGTCAATTAGCAAATATCCACGATTTTCCATAAATTTTCATGTATATAATGATAATTTTTGTTTTAGAATGATAAGCTTTTTGAGACGTAGTTTTAGGCGGTTAAAAGACCTGTCGTAGCTGGGCGTTGGTAAAAATGGCAGGTTCTGGAAGTTCTCTTGGCAAATCTGTTAAAAGCGGCGGGCGGGAATTGTGCAGCTAAACAAAATTTATCAAATCTTATTGGGAAAGCTAGAAATTATCTGCACAATTTATTATAATAGAATAGGACGATTTATGAGAGCGAGGGGTTAGGATGTCAAGGCTGTCTGCCGTTATTGCGGCCCTTTTTTGCAGCTGGCTGCTTTTGCTGTCCGGGACGCCTGCCGCCGGGCCTTCTTCGACGGCGGAGAGCGCGGAGTCCGCGGAGGAGAGCCTGCCGGAGGCGCAGATCCAGGTCACGGTCAGCATCTTTGAAAATGTCGGCCACAGCTACCTAGTGGGGCCGCTGGCGCTTTCCTGCCCGGAATCGGCGTCGCCGGACAGCCTTTTGCAGCTGCTGTGGGAGTACGCTTATTTGGAGAGCGTGACCTACAACGAAGGGGAGCTGGTAGCGCTGGAGACCGAAAACGGGCGTTATGCCGCCGACGAAAACGGCGACGGCTGGGTTTTTATGCTGAATGGCCAGGAAATCGACCCCGCCAAGTGGGCGGAGGACGCCCGGGCGCTCACCGCCGGGGACAGCCTGTCATGGCTTTACAGCCTGGAAGGGGGCGGGCCTGACGACACGTCGGAAACAGGCTACAGCCGCCCGCCGGCGCCCGCAGGGGGCGGTTTCTGGGACGGGGATTATAACAACTTGCTGACCCGCGCCTGCAGCTGGCTCAAGCAAAGCAGCAGCAGCGCTTCCACGCTGTTTGCCTTGGGGACAGCGGGCTATTCCGTCGACCACAAGTACTTAACCGGCGTGCTGCGGCAGGTTTCCGAAGACGGCGTGCCGAACCACGCCCTGCTGGCCGACAGTATCCTTGCGGTGAGTTTTTCCGGCATCTCGGCAGAGAATGTATCCGGGCAGGACCTGATCAGTGCCCTGGCAGCCTGCCCCGACCTGACCCGCACCGAAACGGTCTGGGCGCTGATTGCCGCCGACTGCAACGCCTACCCGCTGCCGGAAGGGGCGGCAAACGACCGGCAGGCGCTGCTTAACGTGATCCTTGCGGCCCAGAACGAAGACGGCGGCATCGCGCCGGAGCGGGGCGCGGAAAGCTCGCTGCCGGCGACGGCAGCGGCTGTGACGGCGTTGGCGGCCTACTGCGAGGACGACGCCGTCCAGCTGGCGGTAGACCGCGGGGTGGCTTACCTGGCCGGGCGCATCGACCCCGAAACGGGGTATTGCCTGGGCAATGACGGCCGGGCGAGCTGCGAAGCAGCGGCGATGACGGTCATGGCGCTTGGCAGCCTGAACATCCCGCTTGACGACGCGCGGTTCATGGTCGGCCCCCAGAACCTTTTGGAACAGGTTCTCGCTTTCCAGCAGGAAAACGGCGGTTTCGCCGAGCACATAAACGGCGACGCCGACGTTCGGGCGACCTGGGCGGCGGTGCTGGCGATGGCGGCGCAGAAGAACGGCGGGAACCCCTGCCTGCTGCGGTCGCCGGTCATGGGGAACGGGTCGCCGGTTATTGCGTCGAGCGTGCCGGTTGAGGAAGAAAGCCTGCCGCTGGAGGAAGAACCGGAGGTAGAGGAAGCGTTTGGAACAAGCTTCCTGTTCGGCGCGGCGGGCCTGGCAATCGGGCTGCTGCTGGGGACAGGCGCGCTGTGGTTTGCCGTTAGGATGATGAAACAGGCTGACAAGGACGAGCAAGGCTAGGGGTACGGGAGTACGAAGGAGTACGGGGAGTACGGGAGTACGCGCTTTTTGAAAGAAAGCTAAGCTTAGCAGAGCTAAGCTGCAAAAACTTTTAATCGCCAGGGTACCCGTCAGCACAGATTTATCCGCCTACTGCGTCGATGCGCTGAACCAGAAGACTTATCGACGCAGTAGGAATTTATGGCTTTGCACACAGCTGCCCTGGCGAAAAAAGTTTTACTCGATTTTTTTCAAAAAATCGCGGGTCTAGCTTTCGTCAAGCCGAAAGCTGGCAGAGCCCTCGGTCGCTTGCCGCAGCAAGCGAAATCCCCTTCCAAAAAAGGGCAGGAGAGCTCGAGGACCCTCCCGATGGGGTAAACATTATATTCATCCGAATCGGATGAATATAATGTCTCGTATGGGCTAACACAAGCGTTATGGAGGAGCAACCACGCAAAAGAATGCGAAGCATTCTTTCAGCATTCAGCACCTTAGTGCTGAATGCTAGGACAACTCCAGTGAATTGTCCGGGCATAAGGAGTAGCACGCTTAGCAATTAGCAAAAAATTTTAATTGCTTAGGTACCCGTCAGCGCTGGTCTGTGACAGTAAATAAAACGCGCACCCGTCTTGCTCGACGAGTGCGCTGGATTTCAGAAAAAGGAGAAGGGATTATGGCCAGAAATATTGTCAAAATATTTACCGCTGTATTTGCAGCGCTGCTCTGTTTTAGCTGCGCCGGCGGCAAGGCTTCCGGAAACCCCTTTGCCAGCGGGACGCTTGATTCGGCTGTCCTCACCCATAGCGGCCCTTACGATTTTACAGACGACGCCGACCTGGAAGGCTTTTTTACGGCCTGCGGCTTTGCGGCTGACGCCCCTTTTTACCAGCATCACGACCCCGATGGCCGCTTGCAGCTGGCGCTCTGGTATGACGCCGAAGCGCAGATGGGCGCTGGCGTCCGCTACAGCTATTACGGGGGCGAAACTGCCCGGTATGGTTTCGGGTTCGAGGCGCTGTCGGAAGATGCGCCTTTGGGGCGCTGGGAGGAAGATTTTGCCGCGCCGCCCGTCCGGCCCGCCGACGTGCAGCTGGAAAATTATAAAGAAAGCCCCGAATACGACGGCGAGGGCCGGCTTATCGCCTTTTCCGCCGAATGTACGCTGGAGGGCGAGCCGGAGTGGGTGTATCAGGTTTCCTACCAATACGGCCCATCCGGCGGGCTTGCAAGCCGCAGCTTTGGCCAGAACCCCCAGATTTTCGGCACCTCCGGTTCCTCGGCCAACAGCTTTTTCGACGGCCAAGGCCGCCTTTTATATGAACGCCGTTACCTCACCCACGGCGGCCTGGAGCTTTACTGCCTCTATGCCGCGGGCACGGAAGGCCCGGCCTACTGCCTTTACCTGGACGACAATATGGGCGTTTATTTCCCGCAGTTTATTCAGCTTTAGCGGCCCGGCGCGCATAATAGGTTTCCCGCGTGAGTTCCAGCGTCCAGATGCCGTCCTTTTTGCCGATGACCTCGAAGCCGAATTCCCGGTGGATGCGCAGGGCGGCCCGCCGGCTAGGTTCAAAGCTGTTGCGCACCTTTGTTGCCGACATCTTATCAAAGGCCTGTTCGAGCAGCAAGCCCATCCCTTCGCGGCTGTAGCCTTTCCCGCGGCGGCGGATATCGATGACGATCCCCATTTCGTACACGCCCGCTTCTTCAACCCGGTGCAGCGAGATTTCGCCGATAGGCCGTTCCTTCCACATCAGGTAGGCGTAGAACCGTTCCGGCTCCTGGCCGACCCAGCGCGCGTACCAGGCCGGCCAGCGTTCCGGCGGGAAGAAGATGCAGCCGGTTTTGCTGTTGTAGAATGGGTCGTCGAGCTTATAGCCGCGGTTATAGGCCATTGTCTCGGGGTTGGACAGCAGTTTCTGGCGGTAGGAAAGCGCTTCGATTGCCGGTATTTCTAAGGTCAGCATGATGATTCCTCCGTTCCTGGATTTTTTTCCCCTTGGTAAGCGCTGGGGGAGACCCCTTTGACTTTTCTGAACACCCGCGAGAAGTAAAGGGGGTCTTTAAAGCCCACCGATGCCGCCACTTCGCTGACGGACATCCCGGTGCTTTGGAGCAGCGCCGCGGCTTCGCTGAGGCGGTAGTTTGTCAAAAAGCGGGTAGGGGATACGCCAAGCTCCAGGGAAAACACCCGGTACAGGTGGCTGGGGCTGACGCCAACGAAGCTGGCGATATCCTCGTTGGAGATATCCAAGATGTAGTTGCGGCTGATAAAAAGGATGGCCTTGTCGACGTACTGGCGAGCGGTAGTCTGGCGGTGCAGTTTTGGCGCGCCGGGTTCTTCCATCAGCGCTGCGAGGAACAGGTAAAGCCCGCCCAGCATCCGCGCTTCGGCGGCGGGGGAGTTGCCGCGGGCGTCGTAGATCTGTTTCAGGGATTGGCGGATGTGGTCAGGGGCGGCGGGGAAGATCACCCGTTCGCCGGCAGCAAAGGGCGTGTGTTCCATCATGCGGTGGGCCTCGGCGCCGTTGAATCCTACCCAATAGTATTCCCAAGGGACGCGGCGGTCGGCAACGTAGCCGCAAAGCTCGCCGGGCCGGATGAGGAACATTCCGCCTGCTGGGATATCGAATGAACCGGTTGGGGTAGTCAGGTAGCCTTTGCCCTCGGTGACGAAATGGAGCAGATAGTGGTCGCGGGTAGCCATGCCCCAGGAATAGCCTGGCTCGCAGCGCTGGTAGCCGGTGTTATAGACGCTTAGCGCGAAGCTATCCTGGTTGGCGGACTTATACGAGAATTTATAGGTATCCTTTTCCATAATTTCCCTTCTTTGCACATATACATTTTTCTTTTGACTATTCCGCAGCGATTTTCGGTGGGTTTCTTTATTAGAAATTATAAGGATGGAGCGGCTGCGGCCGCTCCTTCATCAAAATCGGGTTCCGCCCCGATATGACGGCCTACTTTGTTGTCACGCGACAACAAAGTAGGCAAAAAAGCGCGCCGGGCGTTCCCCCCTGGACCCCCCTACCCGCCCGGCGTGGTTCCGGTTTAGCAGTGTGCAGCCGCATCTGTTCTGCTGCGGAAGTGAAGACGCGTTCCCCTAGGCCCAGCTTCGGAGAGCGGGGCCACGCTCTTCCAGAAACCCCCATAGCGTTTGTACAGCCCTGCCGGTGGGGGAAGGTGGAGTGGGAACAGGAATCCGTTTTCGACGCAGTAGGCGGCCGGCTGACTGTTCGCGGCCGGCTGTGCTGGCTGACTGTTCGCGTTGGAAATCCAGCAAGCCGGATTTCTGGCATAAAAACCATAGCGTTTCTGTCGCGGCTGGTCAGTGTTGTCGACGCAGTAGGCGTGCAAGTCTGTGCTGACGGGTACCCGGGCGATTAAAGTTTTTTGCTAAGCTTTTTTTCAAAAAAGCGTCGTACTCCTCGTAACTCCCGTACCCCTCGTAACCCCCGTACTCTAAAGCAGGAAGGGAGTATGCTTAACTGGTTCCTATTATAACATCTTTGCGGTAAAAATGCAAGATAAATCCATAAATATGATACGGAATCGGGTTGTGTTTTTTGGCGTATTGGAGTATGATTAAGATAAGTGAACGCCCGAGCAGGGCAGAAAGGATCGTGACACAATGAATGCCGCTTCCCTAAAATCGACAATCCTTGCCGGCGGGCTGGACAAGGCCCTGGCTGCGCTGTACGGCGGGGACCGGCTGGAGGCCCAGCGCCAGCGCTACTGCGGCGCGGTAGACAGCTTTGTAGAAATTTACGGCGACGCCGATAACCTGAGGCTTTTCTCTGCGCCGGGCCGCACAGAGATCGCCGGCAACCACACCGACCACAACTACGGCCGGGTCTTGGCCGCGTCGGTCAACCTTGACGTGATTGCCGTGGCTGCCGCTAACGATTCCGGCGTGATTGCTATCCAGTCCAAAGGCTATAAGATGGACCGCATCGAGCTTTCCGACCTGCCGCTGAAAGAAAAAGAGATCAACAAAGCGGCGTCGCTGATCCGCGGCATGACGGCCCGCTTTGTCCAGAAAGGGCTGAAGGTCGGCGGCCTGAACGCCTACACCACCTCGGATGTGCTGAAAGGCTCGGGCCTTTCGTCTTCCGCCGCATTTGAGGTGCTGGTGGGTACCATTTTAAACGGCCTTTACAACCAGGGCAGCGTCAGCCCGGTGGAAATCGCCAAGTATGCGCAGTATGCCGAAAACGTCTATTTCGGCAAGCCCAGCGGCTTGATGGACCAGATGGCTTCGTCGGTGGGCGGCTTGATTACAATCGACTTTGCCGACCCGGAAAATCCTGTTATCGAGCCGGTTGGCTTTGACTTTAGCGCGTTGGGATGCGCGCTGTGCATTGTCGACACCGGCGGGAACCACGCCGACCTGACCGACGAGTATGCCGCGATCCCCGCCGAGATGAAGGCTGTCGCCGGGCTCTTTGGCGAGGAGGTGCTGCGGCCGGTCAGCTATGAGGCGCTGATTGCGAAAGCGGGCGAGATCCGTGGGAAGCTCGGCGACCGGGCGCTGCTGCGGGCTATCCACTTTGTCAACGAAAATAGGCGCGTCGAGGGGATCGTCGCAGCGCTGCGCCGGCAGGACTACGCCGCCTTTTTGAAGCTTTTGACCGAGTCGGGGCGTTCTTCCTTCTGCTGCCTGCAAAACGTCTACGCGAATATCGCCCCTAAGGAGCAGGGCGTGGCGCTGGCGCTGGCGCTGGCCGACAACCTGCTGAAAGGCGAGGGCGCTTACCGCGTCCATGGCGGCGGCTTTGGCGGCACAACCCAGAACCTGGTGCCGGAAGGGTTGGTGGAGACTTTCAAGGCTGGCATTGAAGCGGTGTTCGGCCAGGGAAGCTGCCACATCCTGCGCATCCGCCCGGCAGGCGGCGTCGAGGTCCAATAATTCTATAAAAGGAGCGTTTACAATGGCTGAACTGCGTTACAACCCCATCAGCAAAGACTGGGTCATGGTGGCTTCCCACCGCCAGAACCGCCCCCAGATGCCCAAGGACTGGTGTCCCTTCTGCCCCGGCCCCGATAACGCCAAAGTCCCGTCGGAAGGCTACGAGGTGCTGCGCTATATGAACGATTTCCCGGCCCTGCAGCAGGCTCCGCCGGAACCCGACGACGTGGAAACCGGTCTTTTCAAGACCGCGCCGGCCTATGGCCGCTGCGAAGTCGTCCTCTATTCCGACCAGCACCGGGCGCAGCTCAAGGATTTGCCCGACGCGCACGTCCATAAGCTTGCCCACCTTTGGCAGGACTGCTTTTGCGATATGAAACGCGACCCGAAGCTGGAGTATTGTTTCATTTTTGAAAACCGCGGCGACGTGGTGGGCGTGACGATGCCCCATCCCCATGGCCAGGTTTACGGCTACCCTTTCGTTCCCCAGAAAATCCGCGACGAGTCCGCCAACGCCCGCGATTATTACGATGAAACCGGCCGCTGCCTGTTCTGCGACTGCTTGAAGGATGAATTGGAGGATGGCCGCCGGATTATTTTCCAGAACGAATCGTTCGTTGTCTATGTGCCGTTTTTCTCCCCGATTACCTACGGCGTGCATATCACGGCGCGGCGGCATCTGGGCGACCTGTCGCAGATGACAGACGGCGAGCTGGAACAGCTGGGCGAGACCGTCCGCGACGTGGCTGGGATGTACGACAGCCTCTTTGACAGGCCTTTCCCATATATGATGTGTATGCACAACGCCCCCCTTAACGGCGGCCAGGACAGCTACCATTTCCATATCGAGTTCTTCCCGCCGATGCGCTCGGCAGAAAAACAGCAGTTCTTCGCTTCCTCGGAAACCGGCGCCGGCGCTTGGTGCAACCCGACTCGCCCGGAGGAAAAGGCGGCGGAGCTGCAGGCAGCTTACCGCAAATTCAAAGGCATGGATTGATAACTAAAGGGGGCGGGGACATGGGACAGAGCCAGCGCGAGCGGGTGATCGGTTTCCTTCAGCAACAATACGGCGCTGCGCCGGAATACCTGTGGGCTTCCTCGCCCCAAAGCGCTGTCTTCAGGCATCCGCAAAGCCGCAAATGGTATGCGGTGCTGATGGAGGTGCGCCGGGAGAAGCTGGGGGTTCCCGGCGATGGGGCGCTCCAGGTCCTCGATCTGAAGTGCGACCCGCTGATGACGGGGTCGCTGCTGCTGGAAAAGGGCTTTTTCCCAGCTTATCATATGAACAAGGCGCACTGGGTTTCAGTCGCGCTGGACGGGCAGGCCGGCGACGCGCGGATTTTCCCGCTGTTGGAGATGGCTTTCGGGCTTGTTGCCCCAAAAAGCGGAAAATAGCCGGCAGCGGTTTTCTCTGCAAATAGGGCGCAGTGGTTTTAGTCGCACTTGGCGAACAGGCTAACGGCCGCGGTTTCGGTTGCGCTGGAGGAACAAGCCGACAGCAGACAGATTTTCCCGCTGCTGGAGCCGTCTCAAAAGGCGGAAAATAGCCCAGCAGCACCGATTTTTCCCTTTCTGCATAGGATAGAGTACCGGAAAGTCCGGTTACCGAATCCTGAAGGAGGGAATGATTATGCCTAGTTCTTCCCAGACAACGCCTGCCGTCCATACCGCCCCCGTTGGTTCCGCCGCCCACGCCGGCCATCCAGGCGGCATTGCGCCGCCCTTGCCGGAAATGGAGCCGCCCCAGGGGCCAGCCCCCGATAACGGGCCGCCCCAAGGCGGGATGCGCCCGCCGATGCCGCCGCACGGCGGGTTTTACCCCGGCGACCCGGCCTGCGACGATTGCGGAAACGGCGGCGACGCCTGCTGCTGCAAACCCAGGTTCTGCCGCTGGGACAAGGACAGCGAAGCCCGCCTTGTGCGCTGCTGCGACGAAAACGGCGTCTGCTGTTTCTACCCCGCAGGCTGCCGCAATCCATTCTGGCCGGAATTTACCCATCCGCAGTGGCTGCACTGCAACATATATACTCCTACTCCATAAAAAAAGAGTAGAATATAATGGCGACGCTCCTGTCCCGGCCGAGGATCACCCGATCTACCGACCGTTCCATCGCCTTGCACTTTTCCTCGGTGGACACGGTGGGGTCGCGGACGATGTCCAGCAGGTTGACGACGGCAGCCTGGGTCTTGGCGATATCGACGACCGGTTCCTGCTGCTTTTGCTGTTCTGCTTTCAGCTGGGCGATTTCCGCTTCCAGCCTTTTTTTGTTCAGCCGGTATTCCTCCAGCGTGTCAATCTCCGCCAGATAGGCGTCTTTGGCGCGCTTTAAGCTTTTTTCTGCGCGCTGGATCAGCGCGTCAAAGTCGGTCTTGACCGGGGCTTTCGGGGCTGCCACATGGGCGAGGACGTAGCTTGCGTCCGCTTTCATAAACGTATCGGCGGCTTCAAAAAAGGCTTCTTCCAGCAGGAAGTCGGCAATGACCAGCGAGTTTTGGCACTGCCCATGGGCGCGGCCGATGCACATAAACTGCGGCGCGCGGCCGGTTGCGCGGTTGGAGCGCCGGTAATAGCAGCTGCCGCAGACGCCGCAGCGCAGCTTGCCGCCCAGCCAGTGGCTGTGCAGTTCTGGGGCGCGCACTTTCGGGACAGCCCGGCTCTGGCGTTCAGCCCGGAGTTTAGCCGCCCGCTCGAAATCTTCCGGCGATATGATTGCCGCCCAGGCGTTTTCCTTTTCGAACGCTTCGCCAGAGGCCAGCGTGGTCTTCAGCCTGCCGCAGTAGGCAGGGTTCTGGAGGATACGCCGGATCTGGCGGGTGTCAAAGGGGTTGCCGCGGCGGGTCTTCAGGCCGGCCCGGCTCAATTCTTCCGCAATCTTGAAATCCGACCGGCCGGCCAGGTACTGGGCGTAAATATAGCGCACCACCTCTGCTTCATCCCCGACGACCTCCACGTCGCGGCGGTTGGCTGCCCGGCGGTAGCCGTAGGGCGGGCAGGCGACCATTTCGCCCCGCAGCGCCTTCTGGTTGATGCCGCGCTGGACATTCTTGGAAAGCTTGCGGATGTAAAGTTCGTTCTGCGCGCCGTAGATGGCGTCCATAATCAGGCTGGTGTCGTCGTCGACTGCCGGCTCGGTGACGCTGACGACCTGGACGCCGTTCTGTTTGAGGATGGATTTGTAGACGATGCTGTCCCGCAGCGAGCGGGAGAAGCGGCTGGAATCGTAAACCAGCACCGTCCCCCAGCCGGCGGTTTCGCTGTCTTCGATCATCTGCAGGAAGCTTACCCGCTTTTCCAGCTTGCTTTCCATCGCGCTGATGCCGGCGTCTTCGTAGCGCTTGACGATGGTATAGCCGCTGCGCTCGGCCCACTGGGAGACAATCCGCCACTGGGAGTCGATGGAGAATTCCTGCTGGTCGGTGGACATCCGCAGGTAGCAGACCGCAAGGTTCGGGTTTTTCATGCTCATATCATCCCCTTTTCCCGCTTTGGTGTTGGCGTACCGAAGCGGGATTTTTTATTTTAATCCAGCATCCTGTAAAAGATATCTTCAATCACAATGTCCAGCTCAGGGAAGGTGCTGCACCGGAAAGTTGTCGGCACCTCTGCCCGCTCTTCCTCGGTCATTTTTTCCAGCATCCAGTTAGGGTAGAGGGTGTAGACATCATGAAGGGCAAACTGGCCGTCTTGAAGCAAATAGACCTCCACCGACCGGCTGTCAGGGTTCACAATCCAGTATTCCCGGACGCCGCAGCGGGCATAGATGTCTTTTTTATGTCCACGGTCGCGCTTGGCCGTGCTGGCGGAAAGGACTTCCACCACAAGGTCGGGCGCACCGTAAACGCCGTCCCGCTTGATTTTATCCCGGTCACAGACCACCATCATATCCGGAACAAAAACGTCATCCTCGGTTAAATGGAGGTCAGCTCCGTCGGCAAAAGGTGTGCAGCTTTTGCCTTTCAGGAAGAAGGAAAAAATGCTGTAAATATTCCATGCGACCAGATTATGGTTGGTTGAAGGCCGGGGGGCCATCGCGACAATCTGGCCGTTTATCAGCTCTGTCCGCTGTTCATCTTGGTAAGCAAGGTTCATAAAAAGCTCCTTTCCCCGCACTGGTGTTGGCGCACCGGGGCGGGAGTTTTTTATTTGAATCGCTTTTAGCTGTTATCAACTCCCAAAGACTGTTTAAATATCCGTAATGCCTCCGAAATGGTTTGCTGTGAAGCCAGTCCAAAGGGATTGATATGCTGTATCGTTTCTGCAAATCGTTTGCACAGCTGCGGAAATGAATAACCGCATTCAATACCGCATTCTTCAATGTTTTTTGCTATATAAGAAATATGTGTTTCTACGTTTAATATATCGTGTTGTTTCATTTCGTATGTCCAAACAAAGAACGACAAAACATAGCATTCCAGCGCGTGCGGCAGGTCGTTGTTTGATTTCTTATACATTGCAGCACATGATAATAACAAGAAATGATACTCGGACCGGCTTCCACTTTGATAACATTTTTGGATTTCTTCGGATGTGAGCTTTAGCAAAATGTCCGTGTTAGAGTATTGGGGAAATTTTTTTTGCAATTCAAAAAGGCGGTAATAGGAAAACCTAAAACCATATTCCTGGTTCAGCCGTATAATCTCGTAAGGTTCCAAAGCCCTTTGTCCGCGTTCTGTTATGCCGTACACGCCGACAGGAAAAAGCTCCTCTAATTCGTCAGGATCAAGATTATCGATTATCCTTGCAATCAGCTCCGCCTTCTTGCCGCTGGTCTTGAGCCCTCTTTCCGCAAGGATGCTTTTAAGCTCTGGGACGGTTTTCAGGCCGATGCTTTTCTCAATGCCGGATACTTGCAGAAAGCCTCCGTTCAGAAGCCGCTGCAGCGCTGGTTTTACATTGCGGCCGAAAGCGCTTTCAGAATAATAAGGCGGAATCACATAATCCGTACTTTTTTTGTTCCAAAAATTCAAAGCTTGCGCGTCTAAATAGGTTAGTTCAGCTCCAGATGGTGTCGGAATATTTTCTTCTGGGTCAATTCGCTGCGTGTGGGTTTGGAAAGCCCCCGGATTTCCAGGCTGGGGAAAAATATTGCTTTTCGGGTTGCCTGAAACTTGCGGCGGTGAGATGGCGGCCTGCGCTTTGTCCTTATAACGAGCACAGATATATCCAATGATACATAAAACTTCAGGGATAATGCCGACGAATAAAACAGGCCAGACCTTCCTAGTCATCTCGTCAGATAATATTCCGCCTGCCATAGCTAAATTGAAAATACTCAGCAGGATAATCAGAGCTATCCAGACGGGGTGCTTTTTACGAGGTTTTGGTGCAGGCGAAGCCGCCGGAGCGGGTGTTCCGCACTGTGAACAAAATCGCTGCGTAATTTCGCATCCGCAATTCGGGCACTTCATTTTGTTATTCTCCTTTGTATCACATTTTTCCGATAACCTTGCCGACGCAGCGCACATCCTCACCCTGTTCAATGTCATCATAATCGGGATTGATTGAAATTAGCTTATCCTCACCGCGTTTTTTGAGGTAGGCGTATCCGTCAACAATCCAGATGCCGTATTCCCCAACTTCAACGTCTTCCTGTTCCTTAACAAAAACCAGATCGCCGTCGAAATACCTTGGCTCCATACTGTCGCCGGAAACTTTCAGGCAAAAATCTGCTCGGCGGGTGGTCGGCGTATCGGGTACTTGGATGGTATAACTGTCCATATCGTCCAGCCATTCGCCGTAGCCGGCCGAGGCCGTCTGGGGGTAAAAGCGGATTTCGATAAGATTTTCTGCTGGGCCGGGGAGATCGTATCCAACAGCTGCTGCTTCTTCAGCCTGCCGGCGGGCAAGAATTTCTTCGCAGCGCCGGGCTTCGATATCCAAAACCGAATCCACCATTTCTTTACCGTGTTCGTCAAGAACACGGTATTTTTGTATATGGTCCATTTCGGCATATTCTAGCGTAAAGCCAAATGCTTTACCATAATTGGGATCAGTAATATCGTCGACAACCCAATAGTCAATAGCTGTGTTGAAATAATCAGCCAACTTGCGGAGGGTGGTTAATTTCAATCCCTCATATCCCTTTTTATACCATCCGTCTATGGTTGTATAAGGAATATCGCTATTTTGTGAAAGCGTTCTTTTGTTTAGACCATACCTATCCATTAGGCATTCCAATTTCTCAAGAAAATTCACGGTTGCTCACCTCCTACTCATATCATATCATAAACAGACGAAAAAAGCAAGAAAAATTTTACCCGTAAACGTAAAAAAAGACTTGACATAATACGAGTAAGGGTATATAATTGAATTGTAAAATCCCCCTAGGGGTAAAGCGGAGGTGAAATAATGCTAAGAATCAGACACGTATTGGATGCACGAGGCATAACCATGAAAAGGTGTGCAGAGTTACTTTGTATTTCTCAAAAAGCTCTCTATAACAAGATCGTTGGGAAAACAGACTTCATGTACAGCGAAGTAAAAAAACTGTCAACATTATTTCCTGAATACAACATCGACTTCCTGTTGACAGAAGAGCCGGCCGAAAGGGGGTGACGTGATGAAGCTAATAATCGAAGCAGAGCCAAAAGAAATTGCCACCCTTGTACTTGCACTACAAGGGCAGCGGGATGAGTCACAGAATCAGGATAAAGAAGCTATTGCTGATGCCATTCGTGATATTCTCTTAGAAGGTGCATCATCAAGCGATATACATCCTTAACCTGATCTTCGGACAATGTACTGATACTTTCGGACTGCTTTTGAATCCAATCTTCAGATTCAGTAAGGAATTTGCAGAAATCACTGAAATCTTTCATATTATTCACCTCCTCCCCCTTAATTCTACCATATCAAGCGAGGAAAGGCAACGGTGAATCAACACAATATCAGCCCAAAAACGCTGAACAGGTGCTGCGGGAGGCGCTGGATGAGATGACGCTGGAGAAGGAGGAAAGGAGGTGAAAGGAATGAAACAAGACAGCGTAACCGAACTACAAGCGCTGGCAAATATTCATACCTGTGAGCTTGTGGCAGAGCTGAAAAAACGCGAAGGCGTTGAGGTGAACGAGATTGGGCCATCGGCTTCAATCGCAGTCAAAGCAGACGGCCCTGCAATCGTGCTGGTGGTGATTGATTAGCCTATTCGATGATCACCGTATTGTCCTTTGATATGTGCGTGGAAGTAGCTCCCCTTTGACGGGGCGGACATCAAACCTTGATATACGGATATGGGGACATTTGTGTACGAGTATAAGCCGCCGCTGTGAAAACGGATGTGAAGCGTTCCGTTTTCGTATCCCACACTGGCTAAATCTGATGAATTGACTGGAATCATTTGCATTGTTTTCACCTCCCTTCCCGTTAATTCTATCATATCAAACAGAAAAGGGCAAGAAGAGGTAAAAAGGGAAAAAAGGAGGTGATCCTATGAAAGTAAAAGCTTCCGGGCTCCGCCGGGACGGCGAAACCTATGTCTGCAGCCGGTGCGGCTGCAACAGTATCCGCGAAATCGTCTACATCAACGAGACGCTGCGGCACAAAGAAGTCCGCAGGAAGTGCGAATGCGGCAATATCGTGCGGATTGTCTGCGAGAAAGAACTGCCGCAGATGCAAATGGACAAAACCCACGCACATACAATGTCAATGAGGTGATACTTATGGAAGAAAAGAAAAAAAGAAGACGGCGCGGCAAGCCCGTCACCGTCAAGGACATCTTTTTCCGCTATCCCGATGGGAGCCTTGTCAACATCAAGGACATGACGCCGGAGCGGCGGCAGGCCGAGTTCGACGCGATGCAGGATGCGGCGATGGCCGCCATCGGCTACATCCGCAAGGATAAGCTGGAGGCAGCCCAGGCTGCCGAAGCCGCCGCCAAGGCCGCCGAAGCGCAGCACTAAGGAGACGGCAGGATGGAGAAAGCAAAGGAAGCGGTAACAGCACTAATATGGCTGGCGGGGACGGCCGTTCTGATGAGCGACGCCCCGACGACGATTCCCGGACAGGCCCTCAATACGTTGGCAGGCTTTACCTTATGGGGAATAGCGTACATCGTCTGGGCGGTCTGGGGGCGGCTGGCTGCCGCAGCAAAACAGGACAAGCCCTGAAAAGGAAAAAGCGCCTGTCGGAGCAGCAACTCCGGCAAGGCGCACGTCAAAAAACTACATCACTAATATACCACAAAAAGACGGAAACGTCAAGAAGTGCGAATCGGGAAATTAAAGATAGGAGGATTTTTATGGTCAAAATCAGTGAGCTTCAGCTCGAGAATGTCAAGCGCATCAAGGCTTTTCACCTCACGCCGACCGAAAACGGCCTGACCATCATCGGCGGCCGCAACGGTCAGGGCAAAACCTCGGTGCTGGACAGCATCGCCTGGGCGCTGGGCGGCGAGCGCTACCGCCCCAGCAGTCCCGCGAGGGAAGGCTCGGTCATCCCGCCGTCGCTGAAGGTGACGCTCTC
>JAAWDH010000014.1 GCA_022793675.1 Oscillospiraceae bacterium | reverse complement strand
GTAACCACTCGCTTTCCCTTTTGTAAATTGTTGTAGCCAATAGCGGCAACAGCCTCTGGCTGCATCACAAACAATTTGAAAAGTAGAGGGTTATTGATATTTGCTTTTTCTGCAAATAAGGTCTGTGTTGCTCCTGGGCATAAGCAGGTTACTGTTACCCCGGTTCCTTTCAATTCTTGATATAGTCCGTTAGAAAAAGATAGGACATAGGCTTTTGTGGCAGCATATACCGCATCATTCGAACATGGCATATATGAGCCGGTAGACCCGACATTCAAAATACATCCATACCTGCGCTCTATCATCCCTGGCAAAAATAATTTTGTCAACGCAGTCAATGCCTTGATATGAAGAGGAAATTACGGCGATTTTGAAAGAGAGCGCCCATGTGTTCGGGAAGTGCGTAGTGGTCGTCACGCACTCCAGTGAAGTGGCAAAGCAAGCGGATGTGGTACTGGAAATCAAACGAGGACATTTGAAAGAGAGGGAAATACAATGAAAAAATTTATGATGATTTTGGCCTGTGTTCTGGCCTGCTTCTCGCTGTTTACCGGCTATACCAATTAGAAGGACAGCGCTGATCAAGACACGAATTTTGGGGGAACTCTGTGGAAATCGATTGATACAGACATTGCAATCAACACAAAACTGGGCCTGGACACTGGGGGCAATCCCGACGATGTAACCTTACCTGGCGGCTTTATTTATGGTTCCAGCAAACGGACTTTATGATTATTATTTTTTTAATTTATCATAATTATGGTTTGTGCATCTAATTAAATCGGATGATACTAACCGAAAAACTATCACAGCCAAACTGGCCATCACTGGCAGCAAAAATTCAATAGCCATCAGCAGGAAAGGTTTTGTCGGCGTGAGCGTACCCCCGCACCAAACAACCATTTTCTTGACAGAAAAAAGCATAGCCGATAATAAGGCCAAATGCGCGCTTTTCGTTGCGAGCGGCATCCGAATGAACAGCATGGCCAGCAGAACCGCCCACAACAGCAAGTTTGCCGCTGCCAGCAAAACGTTATAGGTTTTTCCGATCCAATGGATATGGACAATTGGCAGATGGAAGAGTAGGTACTGCGCAGCTGAAACTGCCGTCAGCGCCGCCATATATACCGCATACGCCGCCCCACGGGCAATCCGCAGCAGCAGGCAATTTCCCAAACGGCTGTAAAAGCTACCCATCAACATAAACAGCAAAGCAAAAACCCCCGCTGCCAAAGACTCTGCAAAATAGCCTGCCCTATCCAGTTGCAGCCAAAGCCCTGTATGCAGCAGCAAAGCCAACGCGCCGACAGCTGCCGACAGCCCAACAGCCCGACTTACAGCAAAAATGTCAAAAGAAATCGTCACCCATTTTTCCTTCCGCATCATCTTCAGCCCCTTTCTGTCCTCAAAAACTTTCAAAAATTTCTTATATAAAAGCATACCATCCGTTACTTAAAAAGTCAAGGCAGGATTCCTGTTTTTTCGGGGCAGACTAATAGCGGCGGGCTGATCCCGCCAGAAAGGAGAGGATTTTATGGCTAGACCCTTCCAGGGTTCGCTTTACCCCAAAGGTCTCCAGGGGAACGCGACCCCGATTGACAGCAACGAGCCTATCACCCCTTTATACACCACCTACCCGCTGACTAACTACCGGTACCGCTGGGAAAATGGACGGCAGATTTTCAACATCGACGACCGGGATGTGGAACAGCTGCGGGACTTCTGCATCGAAAACAAAAAATAGACAGAAAAACAAGAAAAAATTGGGCGTTTGAGTACTTGACAAACCAGCGGCCCCTGTGGTACAGTATTTTTATAGTCGGCAAGCGATAAAAAGAAAAGCTGCCGGCCTTCACACACAAACATGACGATGGAAAGAGTACCCCCTGATCCCCTGAGCAAAGAGAGCTGCCGGACGGTGCAAGGCGGTGGACGGGGCGGGGTGAAGATGGTTCCTGAATGGTGCATCCGAGGTTTTCGCTTAGGGTGCGACAGGTCCGCCTGTTACAGCGGAACGGTATCCTGGCCCCGGAAGCCGGCGTACCGGAGGAGGTCTGTCCCCGCGAGGGGCGGACGAACTGAAGTGGTACCGCGGGACGCCTGCCCCGCCTTCAGCCCTAAATGGGGCATGGAGGCGGGGTTTATTGTTTTTGCTGAGAACTACAAAGGAGAGGATTTTATGGCTGAACTGATCCATTTTGAATTTGTTAACCTGCCGCCTTGCCGGGTGATTGGCCGGGAGCTGACGCTTTCCATGGAAGAGATGGCAAAGGCGAACCCTGTGCCGGCCTTTTGGGGGAAATGCTTTGAGGAAAACGCCTTCGCGCCGCTGGAAGCGCTGGGAGATGCGCTCTACAACGACGCTTTGGCGGACGCAGCTGGTGCGTACCTTGACTGGATGGGGGATGTTGAACCTGACGGGCGTTTCCGCTGCTTAGTTGGGATGCTGGCAAAACCTGGGACAGAGCCGCCACAAGGCTACGCCTTCAAAGACCTGCCTGCTGGGACGCTGGCGCTGGGGCAGATCAAAGGCCCTGAAAGCGAAATTTACAGCCAATCCGAAAGCCTTGTCATGCCGCTGATCAAAAAGGCCGGCAAAAAACCGGCCGGCTATATGATGGAGGTCTACGCCTGCCCGCGCTTCACGACCCCCGACGAAAACGGCTGCGTAGTGCTGGACTACTATATGGAAGTGCAATAAACATCTACAAAAAGAGAGGGACATGGGAAATGGAACAGAAAAAATTCTATATCACCACCGCTATCGCCTATGCGTCGCGCAAACCGCATATCGGCAACACCTATGAAATCGTCCTCACCGACGCCATCGCCCGGCTGAAGCGTATGCAGGGCTACGACGTATTCTTCTGCACTGGCACCGACGAGCATGGCCAGAAAATCGAGGACTATGCCAAAGCCGCCGGCGTCACCCCCAAGGCTTACGTCGACGAAGTGGCTGGGCAGATCCGCGCCATCTGGGATGTGATGGACACCACCTACGACCATTTTATCCGTACGACAGACGATTATCACGAAAAAATCGTCCAGAAAATTTTTAAGCGGATGTACGACCAGGACGACATCTACAAAGGCGAATACCGCGGGATGTACTGCACCCCCTGCGAGTCCTTCTGGACCGAAAGCCAGCTGAAGGACGGCTGCTGCCCCGACTGCGGAGGGCCGGTCAAAGAAGCCGTCGAGGAAGCTTACTTTTTCCGCATGGGCAAGTACCAGGACCGGCTGATGCGGCATATTGAGGAAAACCCCGACTTCATCGTCCCCGAATCGCGGAAAAAGGAAATGGTCAACAATTTCCTCAAACCCGGCCTGCAGGACCTCTGCATCTCCCGCAGTTCTTTCAAATGGGGGATCCCGGTCGATTTTGACGACCGCCATGTGGTTTATGTCTGGCTGGATGCGCTGAGCAACTACATTACCGCGCTGGGCTACGACCCCGAAGGCAGCGGCGAAAAATTCGCCCAATACTGGCCTGCCGACGTCCACGTCATCGGCAAGGACATCCTGCGTTTCCACACCATCTACTGGCCGATTTTCCTGATGAGCCTAGGGCTGCCGCTGCCCAAGCAGATCTTCGGCCATCCCTGGATGCTGTTTGCCGCCGATAAGATGAGCAAGTCCAAAGGCAACGTTATCTATGCCGACGACTTAGCGCGGCTGTTTGGGGTGGACGCCGTCCGCTATTATATGCTTGCGGGGATGCCCTATGCCCAAGACGGCAGCATCACCTATGAAGCGTTCATCGCCAAATATAACGCCGAACTGGCCAACACGCTGGGCAACCTTGTCAACCGCACGGTCGCCATGGCCAACCAGTATTTCGGCGGCGAGATTGACAAAGCCGCGGCTGAAAACGACCTTGACCGCGAACTGCAGGCGCTGGCCCTCGAAACTGCCTCCGGCGTGCTGGAGGCTATGGAAGAATACCGCACCGCCGACGCGCTGCAAAAGGTTATCGCCCTTGCCCAGCGCTCCAACAAATATATTGACGAAACCACCCCATGGGTGCTGGCCAAGGACGAGGCTTCCCGCCCCCGCCTGAAAGCTGTGCTTTCCAATCTGACTGAAGCTATCCGCTTCATCGGCGTGCTGCTGGCCCCCTTCCTGCCCAGCACCGCTGCCTCCATCTTGGAACAGACCGGAACCGGCCTCGGCTCGCTGGACTCCCTCAAGGAATTTGGCGCTGCCCCCGCCCGCAAGGTCGGCGAAGCGAAGGTCCTATTTGCCCGGATCAACGAGGCGAAAATGCTCGCCCAAATTGACAAGGAAATCGTCCAGCCGCAGATTGCCGCCGCCAAGAAAGAAACAGCTGCCGTCCCTGCCGCTAAGCCGGAAGGCGTAACGGAACTTGCTGAAATCACCATTGACGACTTTGCCAAGGTGGCGCTGCGGGTCGGCAAGATCGTCCAGTGCGAAAAGCTGAAAAAATCCAAAAAGCTGCTGAAAATCCAGCTGGAGGACGGCGAAAAAACCAGGCAGATCCTCTCAGGTATCTCCGCCTGGTACGCGCCGGAAGACTTGGTCGGCCGCAAAGTGCTGTTCGTCGCCAACCTAAAGCCGGCTAAGCTCGCCGGCGAGTTGAGCGAAGGGATGATCCTCGCCGCTGATTGCAGCGAAGATGAGGTAAAGGTCATGTTCGTCGACGACGGTATCCCCACTGGCGCGACGGTACGCTGAAAGCTGGAAATAAGGGAAAGAGATAAAGGATAAAGAGAAGGAGAAATTATGCTGACATTAAAAGGAACGCAAGTCCTGGAAACCCCCCGCCTTGTGCTCCGGCCTTTTGCCGAGAGGGACGGGGAGGCGATATACAGAAACTGGGCCAGCGACCCGGAGGTCGCCCGCTATGTGACCTGGAACGCCCATCAGTCGGTCGACGAAAGCCGCGAACTGTGCCATATCTGGATAAAGGAGGGCGAGAATCCCCAATGTTTCCAATGGGCGATTGAACTGAAGGAAATCGGTGAAGCCATCGGTTCAATCAGCGTTGTCGAATGGAACGCCGAATCTGGCGTCGCCGAGGTCGGCTATGCCATTGGGCGGGCTTTCTGGCGCAAGGGCATTACCAGCGAAGCCTGCCGGGAGCTCTGCCGCTACCTGTTTGAAGAATGCGGCTTTAAGAGGGTGACCGCCTGCCATGACGCCGGGAACCCCGCCTCTGGGCGGGTCATGGAAAAATGCGGGCTGCGCTACACCCACGACGACGAGAAATGGCTTGAGAAAAAAGGGCGGATGGTTCCGTTGAAATGCTATGAAATTACCCGGACAGAATGGGAAACGATGCAGAAAGGGGCTTGACCGTGGAAGGCTTTCCTCAATACACTGGGATTTTTGACTCCCACGCCCACTATGACGACAAGCGTTTCGATGCCGACCGCGAGACGTTGGCTGCGGCGCTTCCTGAGGAAGGGGTCTGCGCCGTCGTCAATGTAGGCTGCGACCTGCCCTCCTCCCGCACGTCCGCCGAATATGCCGAAAGATACCCGCATTTTTATGCTGCTGCCGGCTACCATCCTCATGCCGCCAAGGAATTCACCAAAGAGGGTTTGGACGAGATCGCGGCGCTGCTGCAAAGGCCCCGTGTCATCGCGCTGGGCGAGATTGGGCTGGACTACCATTATGGGCTGGAGACGGCCGCGCTGCAGCAGCGGATGTTCGAGCGCCAGCTGCAGCTGGCCAAAGAGCTGGACCTACCGGTCATCATCCACTCCCGCGAAGCTACTGAAGATACCCTTGCCATCCTGAAGCGCTATCCCGGCATCCGAGGCGTCATCCACTGTTTCAGCGGTTCCGCCGAAACCGCAAAGGTGCTGCTGGGAATAGGCTGGTATATTGGCTTTACCGGCGTACTGACCTTTGAAAACGCCCGCAAGACCCTGGAGGCCTGCCGGGCTGTACCGCCGGAACGGCTGCTGCTGGAGACCGACTGCCCTTATATGGCCCCCGCCCCTTTCCGCGGCAAACGCTGCTGGTCGCCAATGATCGCCCGTACAGCTGAAAAGGCGGCGGAACTGCATGGCCTGCCGGTGCAGGTGATGATCGATAAGGCGCGGGAGAACACGATGGCCCTGTTCGGCATTAAGGCAATCTCCTGACCAAATAAAAATATGGCAATTTTAACAAAAAAGGAACCATCGGGTTCCTTTTTTGCGTTTTATATGGTATAATATGAACACCAGATACTTTTTATCGACACAGGTAACAGAAAGGAGGCCCTTTATGCTCATCACCACCGAGGAAGGCGGCAGCTTTTCCTTCCAGTGCATCTCCGCTGGACAGTTCGCCGGCAAAACAGGCTGGTCCTGTCCCCGCCGCAGCCTAGACAGCTGCGAGCTGATCTATATGCTGCAAGGGGAAGCAGCCATTCAGGAAGGGTTGACCCTGTTCCCGCTGGAAAAGGGGGATGTGCTGGTACTTGCGCCTGGGACTACGCATTTTGGCCTTGGCGCAAGCGGACGCCCAGTCTCCTTTTTCTGGATGGACTTTATGTTGGACAACCTCAGCGCGCTGGGGCTTATGACCTCCTGCAAAGTACACGCTGGGAACGACGCTTTGGCAGAGCTTTTCCGGCAGCTCCAGCGTTTCCAAGGCGACAAGGACTACCCCCGCCAGGCAGCCGACCTCTGCGGGCTGACGATCCTCATTGAAACGGCCGCCCAGCAGCGCCGCAGCGCTGTCCGCTGCCGAAAGGTGCTCCAGGACGCGACCGAATGGGTGCAGCAGAATATTTGCAGTCCTATCACTGTAATCCAGGTCGGAAAGGCGCTGGGCTACAACAGCGACTATCTGACTGCCCTTTTCAAAGAAGGCTTCGGCATTGGGCTGAAGGAATATATCATTGAGCAAAGGCTGAAGCGGACAGAGGAATACCTGCTCACCACCAGTCTTCCAATCAAAAAAATTGCTGCGGTGATGGGTTTCCACGACTCCAACAGTTTTATAAAATATTTTACCTATCATCGGAAAATGAGCCCATCGAAATTTCGCAGCCGCTACTACAGCAGCAGCCCCGGACAGGAATGATAAAAAGCGCGATGTTATACCGCATCGCGCTTTTACCCCTAAAGGGGGTGCTACACCTCTCCCTTTTCCAACTGCAAGTCCAACCGCAGCTCTTCAAGCGCCGCTGTTTCATCCCGCCGCCGTAGGGCGTCGACTAGCTCCAGATGGTGGACGGGGTTTTCTGAAACCTGCCCCTGGCCGGTGGTGATGGCATAGCGGGAGATGACGCCCAAAAAGCCGTAAAGGCTGTCGTAAAGGTAGGGGTTCTTGCTCATCCGTCCGATCTGCAAGTGAAAGCGGCTATTGACGGTGGCATAGGGGTCGCGGCAGCTGCCCGTTTGCTGCTCTTCCAAGATAGCGGCCAACTGGTCGATTTCCCTGTCGGAAGCAGTTCGGACAATCAGCCGCAGCGCCAGCGCCTCCACCTGATAACGCACCTGCTGCAGCATTCGTGACTGGGCAGGCGTAATATCCAAAAGCAAGTAGCCCTTGCGGGGGAAACTTTTCAGGTATTTATCGTGACAAAGCCGCTGCAGCACCTCCCTGGCGGTGATTTTGCTGACGTGGTACTGATCGGCGACAGCCTGTTCCTGAATCATATCATCCGAAGTAAATTCCCCAGTCATAATCGCGTCGCGAATCTTATTATAAACGGTATCCGCCAGTTTTTCTTTCATAGCACAGCAGGCCGCCTTTCTGTCTCCCCGCAGCGGGATTTTTACCGGCTTTCGGCAATCTGTTACATATTATACCACGCACGCACCCAAAGGTCAAGGCCTAAGAAGGATAAAACGAAATTTTGTGCCGTTTTATGAATACAGTAAGAGCGGCAGCATTGGGGCTGCTGCCGCATAACACGCTTTTTTTGCTAAACGGCCTACTGCTAATTGCATTAAGATTGACAGTAAAGGACAAAAACGGCGGCTTTCTTGCCGTTGACCAAGGTATCGATCCGACGATATAAAGGAACCCCGCCTTTTTGGGCGGATGCTTCCAGTTCCGCCTTGCGTGCCGACAGCACCACCGCTGCCCCGCCTTTTTTCAGCACTCGAGAGAAGCTTTGCAACATCTCATCATAAAAAGAACCGATGTCGTCGATCTGTTCATAATACCCCCAAGGCGGGTCGGTAATAATCAGGTCAATTGTCTGGTCGGGAATCTCTGTTAAGGACAATGCATCGGCACGGCTGAGGTTCACGCGGCTGTTTTTACCCAGCGCCTCCTCCTGCAGACGGACAATTTTCCCGCCGTCAATGTCTGACAATAAGAGTTTGCGGAAAGGAAAGCTTTTGGCTAACTGTTTGGCAATGCCGCCAAAACCACAGAAGGGGTCGCAGACGATGCTTTCCTTCCCCAGCTGCGCGCAGCAGCACATTAGGTAGGCGAATTCTGGGCGCAGCTCCCCTTGGGCGAGGTTTTTCTCAGTAGACTCCCGCTTATGGAGAAGCTGGCCGTAAAAGCCCATCCCTTCCCGCCGGATCAAGTACCAGAACTCGGTTTGCGGCGAGACACGATCAACCCGCAGCCGGGTTGTATTCCGGACAGCGTTTTCCGCCCGGACAGCCAACGCTTTGGGCACGCTGGCAAACTGGTTTTCTTTAGAAAAGCGCACACGGAAACTTCCCCGGTCAATGAGACAGTGGAACCTGCCTTTTTCAGCTGCTGACACCATGGCGGCAAAGGCGGGCTTTTTGGGGAAAAATTGCAGCACAGCAAAGGTGTTGTTCAGAAAAGGGATAGTTTTCAGCTTTTTGAAGTCGCCAGGATAGCGGTAATAAACAAGCCCGTCCCAAACGCCGAGGATTTTCGTACCAGGCAGCAGCTGCGGCAGCTTGTCTGATATGATTTCGGCAAAGCCGGTGACAAAGCTGGAAAGGTATTCGTTCACAGAAGTTCTCCTTTGTTGTTTTTTTTTGGAATTTATAAGGATGGAGCGCCTGCGGGCGCTCCTGCATTAAAATCGGGTTTCGCCCCGATATGACGACCTACTTTGTTGTCACGCGACAACAAAGTAGGCAAAAAAGCGCGCCCGAGGGAGGTATCCCTCGGGGCTCCCTCAGACGAACGGAGCGTTTATGCGGCTTGTTTTGTAATACCCCGCTGCTGTTTCGCTGCGGAAGCTGATGGCGCTTACCTCCCCGCTAGAAAGTTGTACGGACTTTAGCAGGCGGACAGCCGCGCCTTACTTGGCTCCGGAGGTACGGGTTTGTCTTAGGGAAGGTTGGCGCAGAACCGGGAAAGGCCGTGCGCACGGCCTTCACACTGCTTACGCAGCGTGTCATAGCGGGGCGCTTCGCGCCCCGCCCGCGTCAGTGCGGCGCTGCCAGCCAAAAAGAGCTGGCAGCGCCTTTCGGCGGCTACTTCGTATTTACAAAAGGGTCGACCGTTTGGCGCAGGCAGGTAGAATAAATCAGACAGCCAGCTACACCTTTTGGAAATGCCTTTTCCAATGCTTGGCGGTAAAGGTCCAGCTGGCTGCGATAACGCTCGGCGAGTTTTCCAACGTGATTTACCCGGTCGGTTTTAAAATCGATGATAACGGCTTTGCCTTTTTCAATCATAACACAGTCGGCGATCCCCTGTACCAACACCTGTCCGCTGCCTTCAAAACCAGCCTTTGAAGCGGGAATCTGGTCAAAAAAGCGGAATTCCCGCAGAAGCTTTTCTGCCCGCAGCATCCGCGCCATCAGGGAGGACTGGAAAAAGTCGGCAAATTCTTCCTTGTCGATGGACTCGCTTTCGGCTTTGGTGAGCCAACCGCCAGTGGTAAGGCGCATAAGCTCTTCCTCGGGGTCGAAGGCCCCAGCCCGGAAGTCGGCGAACTGCAGCGCCCGATGGAAGATACTGCCTTTTTCCGAAGCAGTAAAACCCTGCTCGCGGGCAAAAGCCGGCGGAGAAAGTTCCGGCAGTATCCCATGGTGAGCGATGCGGGTAACGGCAGTTTTGGCGGGAGTATGGGTGTCGGCAGGATGAGGATAGCGCCAATTTACCCGCTTTTCCAGCTCGGCGACTAATACGGGATTGGCGGCGGGCACAGTTTTTTGCCCTTTGGGGGCAGGTGCGGGGAGCTGCTTTACTAGGCAGGTCCCCAGTGGGAAACTGGCGGCCGCTTCAGGGAGGTCCAACCCATAATGGAGCTTCAGCGCCCGGCAGTCAGGATGCTGAAGTAATGCCGCCAGTAGCCAGTCGCTATAGCGCTTCGCCTGGGCGGCGCTTTCGGGCGGATAGGCCCCTGCGCTGTCGAACTGCCCGGAAAGGCTTTGCAGGGAGTTCGGCATTTTGTTGTCGCTGCAAACAATCAACAGGCGCTCCTCGGCCCGGGTCAGGGCGACATACAAAAGCCGCATTTCCTCCGAGACCAGGTCTTGGCGTTCCTTGCAGCGAATGGCCTGCAGCGGCAGCGTCGGGAAGCTTTGCAGCTTGTCGCGATCTACCCGCTTCATGCCGAAGCCCACCGTAGCGCTGGCGGCGACGGGGTCGTTCAAATCCCGCAAGTTGTGCCGCTTACCGCAGTTGGCCAGCACTACAATCGGGAACTGCAATCCTTTGGAACGATGGATAGTCATAAGCTGTACGGATTCGTCGGTTTGCGGAGAGGGGTTGGCAGCCTCAAAATCCTCGCCGCGCTCCATCAAGGCGTCCAGGTAAGCAACAAAGCCGGAAAGCTCGCTGCTGCCGCTGGCGGCGTAATCGCCGGCATATTTCAAAAGCAGGCGGAGGTTGGCCTCCCGGGCAGCTGAATCAGAAAAGCGGTTCATAACCTCGACAAAATCGGTAGCATCATAAACATATTGGATGAACTGGCCAATACCCATCGAAGCCGCCTTTGTCCGCAGGCTGCCGAAAAGGGAAAGGAAGGCCGAAGCTTTGGCGGCTTTTTCGGGGTTGCGGCCGGCGCTTTGGCGGATGAGCGCGCCATAGAGGCTCTGTTCTGGCCAATCTGCCGACAACGCTGCTACCTGGTCACAGTCAAAGCCGAATACGGGGGACAGCAGCACCGCCGCCATCGGGATATCCAGCAAAGGGTTATCCAGCACCCGCAGAAGACTTACCATCAGCATCACCTCGCGGGAGGAAAAGTAGCCCTCAGAAGCCGAAAGGACAGCGTCGACGCCTTCTTCCTTTAAAGCAGAAGCGTAAATTTGGGCAGTGTCCCGGCCGCTGCGCATCAGCAGCGCAAAATCCCCGCCTCGGCAAGGCCGCAGGCTGCCGTTTTCGGTGACAGGCTCGCCGTTTTGGATCATTTCTTTGATTTTGGCGGCGGCGGCCCTCGCCTCGCTAAGGACGCGCGGTTCTTCGTCCCCGTCGTCCTGGGGCAGATCGACAAGCAAAAGCGACACCGCCGGCGCGCTGCTTTCCGGCAGCGGCGGGTACCAGGACGCGCCGCAGTTAAGCTGCTCCTGGCCGTTATAATCGACATTCCCCACCTGCCGTGACATCGTTTTAGAAAAGATGTAGTTGACCGCCTCAGTGATTTCCCGCCGGGAACGGAAGTTGCTTGACAGCGGAAGCAGCGCTGGAAAATGCGTGCCGTCGTAAAGGGCAAAGCGGTCTTTTTTCTCCATAAACACTTCTGGGCTGGCTGAGCGGAAGCGGTAGATGCTTTGTTTCAGGTCGCCGACGAGGAAAAGGTTCTGCCCACCCTTGGAAATACAGGAGAAAATCAGATCCTGCATTTGGTTGGTGTCTTGGTATTCATCCAACAGGATCTCATCAAATCGTTCGGCATATTCTTTCGCAAAAGGCGTTGGGTTCCCGTCCGCATCAGCCAAAAGCTGCAGCGCCAAATAAGCGAAGTCAGAAAAATCGGCGACAGCGGCGTCAGCCTTGGCGCGGTCAATCCGCTGCCATAGTCCCCAGGTCAGCCCAAACAGCGCTTCAACCTGGGGCGCCAGCATAGCCATGTCTTCTCGGTACTCCGCTTCCGTACAAAGCAGCGCCGCCTGGGCTGTTTTCAACTCCTCCTTCACCTGGTCGCGCAGCCCAGAAGCCCGTTCCTTCAAAGCAGGATCGCAGCCCCTGGCTGGTCCCAAGCGCCCAAAAGAAACGCCCTGCACAGCCTTCACTGCCGCGTCCCAGCCGCTCCGCAGCGCCGCATGGGCATCCTGTAGCGCCGCAAGGTCGTCCGACAGCGCCGGCAGGTACTGTTTTTGCAGTACTGGGTCAGCCGACGCGCAGGCGATTGCCTGGCGGGCGGCTGACATCCCCCGCCTAAGGGCGTCCTCGGCCTCTTTCAGCAGGATTTCACCCCAAGCGCTTTTATCCGCAGGCGGCGGGTCGCGGTAAAGCGCAAGCTGTTCGTCCATCCAGCGGCGGGGATAGGGCAGCGAACGCAGCTTTTTGTAAAGCCGCAGCACCTCCGCCGACAGCATACGGTCATTTTCGTCGCTGAAGCTGCGCACCAGCGCCAAAAAGCCGTCGGTGGGTTGCTGGTAACTTTCCTCCAATAGCGCCTCTAAACAGTCGGCCGTCATCGTCGACAGCATCGCTTCGTCGGCAACCCGCAGGTTCTGGGAAATGCCCAGCCGTTCAAAATTCTCCTTAGCCAAATTCAGGAAAAAGGAGTCCATCGTACAGATTAAAGTCTGCTGCAACAACGTCAGCTGGCGCTGCAAAAAAAGGTCGTCCGGACTTCGCCGGATCAGTTCCCGCAAACGGTCGCCGATACGGCTGCGCATCTCTGCGGCGGCAGCGCGGGTAAACGTCACCACCAGAAAGCGGTCAGCATCCGTAGGGTCGCTGCGGTCGACCAGCCGCCGGATAATCCGCTCAGTCAGTACCGCAGTCTTGCCGCTCCCCGCGGCCGCTGATATCAGCAAGCCGCCGCCCCGCGCCTCTATCGCGTCAGCCTGCTGTTTGGTCCATTTCTTTTCCACCTTTCCAATCCCCCTTTCCGCCTGCTTGTCGACGCAGTAGGCGTGTAAATTTGTGTCGACAGGTACCCTGGCGATTAAAAGTTTTGCGGAGCTTTTTCAAAAGCGACCCGTACCCCTCGTAACCCCCGTACTCCTCGTACCCCCGTAACTTAAGAGGAAGGCCCCTGGTAGACGTGGTACTCGGACCAGATTCCCTCAAGGCGCTCGAAAGTGTTGCGGACTTCGTCCTCTTTTTGCAGGCCAACGGCGACAATAAGGGCGTTGACAAGGCTGAAAGGGGCGGCAAGGGAATCGACGAAAGAAGTCATATCACTGCGGGCGGCCAGCAGGTGGTTGGCCATTTTCCCCAACGGGGAAGCTGGGCCGTCGGTGACAGCGACAACGGTTGCGCCGGCGTCAGCAGCAAAGCGGCAGGCACGGACAGTCAGCGTAGAATAACGCGGGAAGCTGATGCCAATAAGCACATCTTTCGGACCTACCCGTACCATTTGCTCGTAAAGCTCGCTAGTGGAAGAGGTGTGTACCCGACGAACATTGTTGAACATCAGCCCAAAATAATATTCAATAAAATAAGCGAGCGCCCCGGCGCTGCGGTCGCCTATTACATAAATATTCCGCGCGGCTGCAATGCTTTCGGCCGCCGCCTGGAAATCAGCGCGGGAAGTTTCCTCCATCGTCCGGCGGATTTTATCCATATCATACGAGAATGCCTTCTCCAGAAGATCGCCCTCCCCCATCCGGTCTTTGGTCACCGAAATGCGCTGCACCGAGGTCAGCTGCACCCGGATAAGCTGCTGCAGCGCCCGCGACAGCTCCGGATAGCCCTCAAAACCCAGTTCGTAAGCAAAACGAACCACCGTCGATTCGCTGACGCCCACTGTGGCCCCCATCCGAGCCGCCGTCATAAAGGCCGCTTTGTCGGCATGGCTGGTAATAAAATCGGCTATACGCTTCTGCCCTTTAGAAAAAGTAGGGCGCATCTGGGTAATCTTGTCCAATACATCCATGGCGTTCACTCCGTTTTGCCGCAGCAGCGGCAATTTTTTCTTTAAGTTTTCCTGAAACCCTTTTACCATAGATATTATAGCAAGCTTCGCCCTTTTTAGCAAGAGAGGCGGGCAAATTTTGCAAGAAATTTTTCTCCCGCCGTCACAAAACCCTACAGGTAAAACACGCCGCCCCGTTTTATTCCTTAATCAGACAAACCGTCCTGTTGGATTTTCCGGTTGATCTGATCTAAACGACGGCGCATCTGTAAATATTGCCCCAGCCAAACTGCGGCATAAATGACAAAAAACAACCCGAAATAGCCGACCGCTCCCCAAAAGCTGTGCGGCATCCAGCGAGACAGCCAAGCCACCGGCAGCGTCGCCAATGAACAGAGCGCCAGGTGTGAAAAAGTCATCCGGGTAAGGCTCCAGCGCTCTATCTCCCAAATTACCGATGCGCCGCCCCAAACCGCGCCATAAAAGGCTGACGCCATCGTCTGCAGCAGCACCGCCCGGAACTCGCTTCCGCAGTCTGCCGCCATACTGGGGACAACGGCGTAAAACTGCCCGTCTCCCACAACAGCTGAAACGATTAAGGCGATGCACCAGCTGATGGCCAGCCCTAACGGCGCGCCAAGCGCAGCACGGCAGAAAATTTTCTGTTTCATAAATAGTTCCCCCTTCATAATCCCAGAATTTTCTTGATTTTCGGCACAAATCGCCGGGAAGCATAGCTGACTGTCCCATCTTCCAACAAAACGCAGATAGTGCCGGCTAGGCTCAAGTCAAAACGCACTGTCTTTTTCAAGTTAACCAGTTCCGCATTGGAAATGCGAATGAACCCTTCCCGCTCCAACCGCTCCTCGGCCTCGTAAAGCCGCAGCCGCAGCGTATAAATGCCCTTGGGAGAGACAGCAAACACCTTACCGCCCTCTGTGTACACCCGGATAATTTCCGCCGGAGTTAAGACGGCCAAAGCGCCGTCCAAAAAACCTGCCAGCACCGGCGGCCCGTCCTCAGACAGCCGCCGCACCAGTGAAGCCGCCTCTTCCGCTGACGCAGCAGTAACCTCAACCCGCGGCTCAAGGCAGGCGGCGTCGATGCGGATTTCAATCTGCATAATACCTCACCTCCTTTTTGCTGACAGTATACCCCCGCACGGCTCCGTTTGCAAGTCTTTTTCGCTAAGCGGTATAAAAAGGCCTTTAACCGGTCCCTAACCTCGCCAATCCCCCAACCTTTGGCAATATCCAGAAAGGACACAAAATAGAAAACAGCTGCACAATTTTCCCGCACTTGCCTTGAAACGGTATTTCTGGACAGAAACTGGCAAAGGGCTTGTCCTCCGCAATTTTCACAAACTATTTCTGCTTTTGAAAGAAAATTGTGCGCAAAGGATAAAAATTGTAGCGTTGTTTTTCGACAAGAACCGTGTTATGATGAACAAAAAGGAAGACGCCCATACTGGACGTCAAAAAAGGAGGGTGCAGGTTTTGGATCTTGCCAAACAGCAGGCGGCTGCTCTGCCCAAAAAGGGCCTGAGCCGCAGCGCCAGGGAAAACCTGGAGCTTTACGCGATTATGTTCCCAACAGTGGTGCTGATCATTATTTTCATGTACGTACCCCTTTACGGGGTGCTGATCGCCTTTCAGGATTATGTGCCCGGCGCGCCGTTTTTCGGGACTGGGACAGCATGGGTGGGGCTAAAGCATTTCAAAGCTTTCGTCTCTTCCTACTACTTCGCCCGGATAGTAAAAAACACGCTTGTATTAAACCTAATGAATCTGGGGATGGGGTTCTGGGTGCCGATTGCCTTTGCGCTGCTTTTAAATGAGCTGAAGGACACTTTCTTCAAAAAATTCGTCCAGACCGCCAGCTATCTCCCCTACTTCATCTCCTCCGTCGTCGTAGCGGGCATGGTACTTTCCTTTACAGCCACCGACGGAATCCTCAACCGGCTAGTCATGGCCGTGGGCGGGACGGCCCAGGCCTGGAACACCAAAGCCAGCGCCTTCCCTTGGATCTATACGCTGACTTGCGTATGGCAGTCCTTCGGCTGGGGGAGCATCCTCTATCTTTCCTCCATCTCCTCAATTGATCCCAGCCTCTATGAGGCGGCCGACCTCGACGGGGCGGGGCGGCTGAAAAAAATCTGGTACGTGACACTGCCGTTCATGCTGCCGCTGATCATCATCCAGCTGATTTTCGCCATTGGCGGGCTGATGTCCATCGGCACCGAAATGATCCTCTTGCTGTATAACCCCTCCACCTATTCGACTGCCGACGTCATCGGCACCTATGTCTACCGCGAGGGGCTGCTGGGCGGAAAGTTCAGCTCGGGCGCAGCTTCCGGATTGTTCATGTCGGCCATCAACCTAGCGCTGACCTTCGGCGCAAACGCCATTTCCCGCAAATTCACCGATTACTCGCTCTGGTAAAGGAGGCGGTTTTACTATGCCAGCTGCCCGCAAAAAAAAATTTGACCCTGCTCAGCCCTTCCTGATCCTTTTCTGTATCCTTATCTGCATCGTCACTATCTATCCGATGTATTATGTCTTTATCATGTCTATCTCCGATCCTGTCGAGGCTGCCCAAGGCAACGTGATCTTTTTTCCCAAAGGCTTCTACCTTGGCAGCTATCAGACGGTGTTCCGCGACGGCAAGCTCTGGCGGGCCTATGCCAACACCATCTTCTACGCCGCGTCTTCTACGGTACTGATGCTGACAACAACCGTGCTGATGGCCTATCCTCTGACCCGCCCCAACCTCAAATTCCGCAAGGCCGTCGTCTTTTTCCTGTTGGTACCGATGTACTTTGGCGGCGGGTTGATCCCAACCTTTTTGCTGGTTTACAAGCTGGGTATTTACAACAGCATCTGGGCGATGATCCTCCCCAGCGTCAGCATCTGGAACATCATCCTCTGCCGCACCTTTTTCGCATCTATCCCCGCCGAGGTGGCCGAATCGGCAACTATCGACGGCGCAAACCATTTCCAAACCCTCTGGCGCATCTATCTGCCGCTGTCAAAACCGGTATTGGCGGTTATCGCCATCTATACCATTGTCGGCGTGTGGAACTCCTGGTTCAACGCGATGGTCTATCTGCCCAACGAAAACCTCCATCCGCTGCAGATGTACTTGCAGCGCATCCTGATCGCCCAGACCGTCGACTTAAAAAAGATGATGACCTTGGAAGAAATGCGGGACGCCATCAAAAAATCCCTCTCTTCCCTCCAGCTAAAATACACGATGATCTTTTTCATCTCTGCGCCGATTATGATGATTTACCCTTGTTTCCAAAAATACTTCATCAAAGGCGTTATGCTTGGTTCCCTCAAAGGATAGACCTGCTCTTTTTTAAGATGACTTTTATCCTAACATTTAGGGATTCCTTTTCCGTTTGTTTTATGTTATACTATGTTACAGGAGGCACATTATGAAAACCAAGAAAACGGCAGCATTGATTCTCGCAGGGATGCTCGCAGCAGCGCTGGCAGGGTGTCAGAATAACGGCGGCAACCCCTCCTCAAGCGGCGGCAGCGCCCCCGCCCCTTCCTCGGCAACGCCCAGCTCCCAGAGCACGCCCTCTTCGCAGGACGGGGAGAAAAACCACGTCATCACCGTACTGGGCAAGGACCGGCGGTATGACTGCGCGCCCTTCTCCGACCGCGACTCCTACCCAGTCTGGCAGGAGGTCGAAAAGCTGCTGGCCAAAGCCGGCGTCACCTGCGAGTTTGAGCTGGTACCGAAAGAACAGTACGACACCGTCATCAAAACCCGCATGGCCGCAGCCAGCGACCTGCCGGACGTAGTGGGCTTGGATCTGACCGACCAGGAAGTGCTGGATATGGGCAAGCAAGGCTTGCTGATTGATGTCAAGGAAGCTATCGACCAATACTCCAACGGCAATACCATGGCGATGTGGAACAAATATTGGCCCAACGCCACCAAGAAGCTTACTACCCCTGAAGGTAAAATCTATTGGTACACGGGCCTTTCTTACAGGCTATTGAACGGCGAGCTGACCCGCGGGACAGGCACTTCCATCCAGTACCGCAAGGACTGGCTTGATGCCTTAAAGCTTGATGCGCCTACCACCACAGAAGAACTCTACGACGTTCTCAAGGCCTTCCGGGACGGCGACGCAAACGGCAACGGCGTACCCGACGAAATCGCCCTGTGCAGCATCGATTCCTTCAGCAATGGCATTGCCCAGTGCTACGGCCTTGCCCCCAAGCTTTTTGATATCGAAATTGCTACCGATAAGGCCGTCACCCCTTGGACCCAGCCGGGCATCAAGCCCTATCTGGAATATATGAAAAAGCTGGTGGCAGAAGGCATTATCGACGCTTCCCTAATTGGTGCCAACAGTGAAGTAAGCAACCAAAAAATCTCCGAAAATAAGGCAGGGCTTGTCCATAACTATGTCCAGCAGAACTGGCTGGAAGGGATGACCGGCGTGGAAGACGCTGAATATATACCCATCCTGCCTGTTGGGGTTGAAGGAATCAACCCTGTCTTCCGCCGGGAGCCTTCGATGCTGGTTTACCAACGTTTTGGCGTCACCAAAAACTGCAAAGACGTAGAAGGCGTGGTCGCTCTGTTTGACGCACTGTACAGCGACGAATACGCCGAATTGAGTTACTGGGGGGTCGAAGGCGTTAGTTTTGAGCTTGACGACACTGGCCGCCGGGTGAAACTCCATCTTGACTACAGCGATGAGCAGCTGGCCGAAATCAAGGCGCTTGTGGGCCACTCCATCTGCGGCAACGTCGTCTTCCCAGTCGTCAATATCCAGGAAGAATGGGCGGATACCCTAACCGCTTCCGGCGTCTCCCAGGCTAAGCAGGACTTTGAAATCCTTATGCAGACCTACGAATATGATTTCGAAACATCCCAGCCGCTGGCCATGCCTACCGATGAGGAACGCGCCGCCGTCGACCAGTATTACACAACGCTGGAAACCTACTCCCAGGAGCTGCTGGTCAATATCATCCTGGGCAACAAACCCATCGAAGAGCTGGACGCCGCGATTGAAGAAATGAAGGCCATGGGCCTTGACGAAGTGCTGGCTGCCTACCAGTCCCGTCACGACCGTTACACAGCTTCTTAATTTATCCAGCTTATCTTTCACAAAAAGCCGCCCGGTGAGGATTTTCACCGGGCGCTGCCCCGTTTCTATGCAGCGCCAATAAGGAGGAATTTATGCCTAATGTCCAAGACCAGCCCCGGCCAGCCCCTTGGCCGCACCGGAAAAGCCGCACATTTTGGGCTTTTTTCATCTCTTACCTGGCGCTATTGACGACGCTGGTCGTTATTATGGGGGTCTTTTCCTGGTATGGCGTCCTGCAGCGGATCAAACGGGAAAACAGCGAGAAAAACCTCAGCGACGCCCGCGCCTTGAGCAGCCAGCTTGACGACGAGCTGCTGGGGTTTGCCATCAACGCCCAGAAAATCCGCGAAGTCCCTTGGATCCGCAAGCTCTACACTGGTTCTGCCGTTTTCGAGAGCTATTTTGACACCATCCGCCGCCGCGAGATCCTCTGGGAGGTACCGCTTTATGCCGGCGGCTCGGCAAGCGTGATAGACTCGGTGCTCCTTTTCCCCAATGAAGACATCAGCATTTCCGTGCGGGGCTGGCTGTCGATGGACGAGTATTGGTGCACGCTGGGGCTGGACGGCAGCCAGCAGCAAACTCTGCTTTCAGAACTGCGGGCCGTTTCCTCGCTACAAGAAATTGCCGAGACCGAACCGTTCCTTGCCGCCAACACCCTAATCCTTGCCGCACCGCTGGAAAGTATTGCCCAGCCCCGGGCCTATATCTGCTGGCTGGTGCGGGGGCAGTCGCTGGCAGAGAATGTCCAGCGGACCATGCCCGGCTCAATCGCTTCTTTGGAAGTGCTGCGGGAAGACGGCAGCACCGTCTTTCAAGCTGGAAACCCTGTTGAAGGGAACGGGTATTCCTGCGAAAGCTCATCCCTGCCGGGGTGGCGCTACCATTTTACCTTTTCCGCAGCGCCGGGGGCCGTCCCGGCCGACGAACTGCTGGGGCTTTTCAAAGCCAATATCCTGCTGCTGTTAGCTGGGCTTACTCTGTCCTACCTCTTGTCAGTTATCACCTATCGACCGTTGGGTCGGGTACTGGCAAGGATCACCCCTGCTGGAGGGCAGCGGACAGAAGTCTCCGACTACCACCTGATCCGCAGCTCTTTTGAAAGCCTGGAAGAGGAAAACCGCCGGATGCGCGACAGCGTCGGGCAGTATGAAAAAACGGTACGGCTGGATATGATCAGGCAGCTTTTAAAGGGACGGTTTGACGAGGAAGCGATCCAACAGGATCTGGACCGCTGGCAAATCCCTTTCCCTGCCGACGGCCTTTACCAGGTGATGGTGCTTTCGGGCGGCGAACGGATGGAGGCTTATCCGGCGGTACAGCTAATGGATAAGCTGCGGGGCAGGCTGGAAAAAATTTCCGGGTGCCGCCATGAACTGGTGGAAAGCATGGACGGCGACCTAATTATCGTGTTAGCTTTCCCCAGCGGGAAGGAAGCAAGCCGTCTCAGCCGCCTAGGGGCAGAGCTCGCCCGCGAGCTGATCGCCCTATGCGCGCCATATTTTTCCAGGCGGCCGCTGGTCAGCGCCGGCGGCGTCCATGAGGGCTACGTTGGCATCAGCATCTCCTACCACTTCGCCGTCGACCAGCGGTTCCATCTGCCGCGGAGCTGGGGGGCAGCCCCGGACGACGAAGGGATTTTTGGCTATTATTATCCGCTGGAATGGGAGAACCAGCTGATCGTCAGCCTGAAAGCCGGCAGCCAATCGTCCGCTGATCGCATCCTTACCGAGCTGCGGCGGGAAAATAAACGCCTCAAGCCCGAAGAAGGCGCGCCGCAAAAAGCTGGCGTCAAGCTGATTTCGATGATCTTGGAGACCCTTTTACGGGTAATATCCGAGCTTTCGCTGGACGACCGGCTGTTTATCGACGACCTGGACATGGTGTATACCGACGAATCCTTTGACCAGAAATGGCTCTGCCTGCAAGCAATCAGCGCCCGTATCTGCCTACAAGCCGTCTCAAGGCGAGCCGAACCAGAGAATTTGGGAAAGAAGCTTGCAGCCTATGTAGACGAGCATTTCTGCGAAAGCAGCCTCTGCCTAAAATCCCTGGGGGACGTTTTCGGCCTGTCTGTCCAGAGCATTTCCCGGCTGTTTAAAGCTGCCGCAGGCGACACCTTTTACAATTACCTTTACCGCAAGCGGATGGAATACGCCTGCGAACTGCTGCGCACCACCAACGGCACGATGGCCAACGTTGCCAATCAAGTAGGGTATGAGAACGAGTTTTCCTTTAAGCGGGCGTTTGTCCGTTACACGGGTATCCGTCCCAAAGAGTACATGGAAAACAACCGCTCTTCCTGATGCCCTTTTAAAGAATTATTACAATGCCGCCGTTGGCGACGGGCTGTGCAAACGTAAGATGCCTAAAGGGGTTTGTTCATGGGACTGGCCAAGGGGGTTTTGGCGCAGGAGCGGGAGCAGGAACCTGTCGGTCAACCCCTTATGGGAACGTCCAAGAATGCGCCCGCCAATATCGTTGCAGTCAATAATAACTGTAGGCACGCCTAAAAGGGCGGCAATATGGCGGGCGGTTTTATTAGGCGCATTAGGAGCAGGGACAACATAACGGTCATAGGGCGGAAGGGTGAATGCGCAAGGGCCGTCCACTGCGGCAGCTTTATAGCCGGCAATCCGATAAAACCAGCCCTTCTGCCCGAGCAGTTTTCCCAGCGCCCCTGCTGCCGCAGCCAGCATGATCCGCGCTTTGCCGCATTCCTCAACTGCGCACTCCATTGTTTCCGGCATAGCAAGGCCGATACCATACTCAGTCTTTTTGACAAAGCGGCAGAGGAAACGGGCGAGCTTCCCCGCATTGACCTCCGATACAAGCCTGGCCTTGCCTTGGGCGATTGCCACCGCCTTTTCGCTGACCAGCAGGATATCCCCCGATAAAAGGGGCGCGCCTTTTGCCGTTTTGCGAAGCAGCGGGGCGGCATAATAGAGCAGGAATTCGTCAAGCCGGGTCTTTGCTGTAATCAACTCGGTCGGGATGGCATAAACAGCATAAACTTTACCATCCTGCACAATAAATTCTTCCTTTTCCGCGTTGACAATCAAACGGGTTTTGTCCATATCAGGCACCCTCCTTTTTGGCGATGCCTCTATTCTGCCATAAAAAGCGGTTTGATGTTGGAAAAAATCCTGTCAGCCTTCTTAAATTTTTCAAAAGGCAACCTTATAAAATTGTGACACACCAGAAAGGAGCTTTTTATGATTCACCTGAACCCTTGCAGCCTGCCGGAGGAGCTTCTCCCCGGCCTTCAGGCCCTCGCGCCGGTCTACGGTTTCCAGCTTGGCAGTGAAGGGGTCTTGCTGTCTGCCGTACCTGGCGATAAAATCAGGGTGGATTTATCCGAAGGGAAGGCAACGGTCGCTTTCCGCAGGCGCATCCACTTTTTCCGCGGGCTAGGGCTGCTTTTAGAGGCGCTTTCCCGCGGCGAGACAGCCTTTTCCGCCTGCGAAACGCCGCAGTTTGACACCAACGGCGCGATGTTCGACGTTTCCCAAGGCAACGCCGTCCCGCGGGTGGAAACAGTCAAAAAGCTTCTTTGCCGGATGGCGGTGGTGGGGCTGAACCTACTGATGCTTTACTGCGAGGACAGCTACACCGTGCCGGAGGAACCCTATTTTGGCTATATGCGGGCCAGGTACACCGAAGCGGAATTGCGGGAATGTGACGATTTCGCCGACGCGCTGGGGATTGAGATGGTGCCCTGCATCCAGACCCTGTCCCACCTGACCGATGCGCTGAAATGGCAGGCTTTTAACGATATCAAAGAGGACCCTGACACGCTGTTTGTGGGCGGGGAGAAGACTTATGAATTTATCGAGCACCTGATCCGGGCGGCCTCCGCCCCCTTCCGCAGCCGCAGGATCCATATCGGCATGGACGAGGCCTGGCGTCTGGGACGGGGACGCTACCTAACCGAGCACGGACTGGTGCCAAGCGAAAAAATTATGCAGGAACACCTAAAACGGGTGATGGAAATCGTCCGCAGGCTGGAGCTTGTGCCGATGATGTGGAGCGATATGTTTTTCCGCGCTTTTGCCGATGGGGATTACTATAAAGCAGATATTGAGATCCCGGAAGGAGCAGAAAAACTGGTGCCGCCCGACGTATCGCTGGTCTATTGGGACTATTACCATTTGGACGAGGAATTTTACCATAATTTCATCCAGAAGCACCGCCTTTTTGGCGAACCTATCTTTGCCGGCGGCATTTGGACCTGGTTTGGCTACGGGGCCAACTGGGGCATGACCTTTGCCGCCACCCACCCGGCGCTGCGGGCCTGCAAGACGCTGGGTGTGAAAGAAGTTTTTGCGACCATTTGGGGGGATAACGGCACCGAATCTGATATCCTTGCCAACCTGCTGGGGCTTATGCTGTTTGCAGAGCATGGGTATGCGAAAGAATTTGACGAGGAAAAATTCCGCCGCCGTTTCGAGTTTTGCTGCGATGCCTGTTACGACGATTTTTACGCGCTGCGGCTGTTGGACGAAACGCCAGGCTGCGCTAAAGGGAACTTAGAACAGGTAAACCCCGCCAAATACCTAATGTGGCAGGATCTGCTGGCTGGGCTTTTCGACTACCACATCGCCGGGCTGCCGCTGGAAAAACACTACGGGAACCTAGCAAAAGTTCTAAACCGTGCGGCAAAGGCTGGCCCCTACCAGGATATGTTTGCCTTCTATGCCCAAACAGCGAAAGTGCTGTCAATGAAGTCGGAGCTGGGGCTTCGGATTACAGACGCCTACCGCCGCGGGGATCGGACAGCCCTTGAAAGGCAGCTGGCGGCTATTGAAGCGCTTCAGGGCGAGGCAGAAGAACTGCGCCGCCGCCATAAAGCAGTATGGTTTGCGCGTTACAAGGCGCTGGGCTGGGAAGTGATGGATATGCGCTATGGTTCGCTGCTCATCCGGCTGCGCAGCGCCGCCGAGGAAATTGGCGATTATTTAGCGGGAAGGCTCCCGCGGCTGGAGGAGCTGGAAGAAGAGCGGCGCTCTTTCAACGGCAAAGAGGGCCTTGTGCGCCATGCCAACTGGTACGGCAGGATGGTCTCGGCAAGCAGGATTGCCCCAGAAGCGTAATAGCGCACAAAACAACCCCGCTTCCCTGTGATCGTGAGGGAAGCGGGGTTGTTTATCCAAATACCAGCTTTTAATTAGTCGAGAAAATCCTTCAGCTTCTTGCTGCGGCTGGGATGGCGGAGCTTGCGCAGCGCTTTCGCTTCAATCTGCCGGATACGTTCGCGGGTAACGTTGAACTCCCGCCCCACCTCTTCCAGGGTGCGGCTTTTGCCGTCAACCAACCCAAAACGCAGGCTCAAAACCTTCTCTTCACGGGGAGTCAGCGTCCGCAGCACCGCCGCAAGCTGCTCGCGCAGCATCGTATGGGAAGCCGCCTCAACGGGGGAAGGCGCGTCGTCGTCAGGGATAAAGTCGCCAAGATGGCTGTCCTCCTCCTCGCCGATCGGGGTCTCAAGCGATACTGGCTCCTGGGACACCCGCAAAATCTCCCGCACCTTATCCACGTTCATTTCCAGCTCCTCGGCGATTTCCTCGGCGCTTGGCTCATGGCCGTTTTTATGCAGCAGCTGGCTGCTGACCTTCTTGACCCGGTTGATGGTTTCGACCATATGCACCGGGATGCGGATGGTGCGGGCCTGGTCGGCAATGGCCCGGGTGATGGCCTGGCGGATCCACCAGGTGGCATAGGTTGAAAACTTAAAGCCTTTGCGGTGGTCAAATTTTTCGACGGCTTTGATAAGCCCCAGGTTCCCCTCCTGGATCAGGTCCAAAAACTGCATCCCGCGGCCGACATAGCGCTTGGCGATACTGACCACTAGGCGCAGGTTGGCCTCGCTTAGGCGCTTGCGGGCCTCCTTGGCCTTATCGGGATCCTCGCCGCACATCACCTCGGCCAGCTTGATCTCCTCGTCGCTGGAAAGCAGCGGCACCCGGCCAATCTCTTTCAGATAGACCTTGACCGGGTCGTCGATAGCGATGCCGTCGGCAGAGAAAAGGGGGTCGTCTTCATCGATGGTGAGGTCTTCCTCAAAATTCAGGTCCAGTTCCTCTTCAATATTAAAATCCTCGATAATCTCGATGTTGAGGCTGTCCAGCGAATCGTAAAGCCGGTCTATCTGCTCGATATCGATGTCCATATCCTCCAGCGCATCGTTGATTTCCCTGGTTGTCAGCTTGCCTTTCAGCTTGCCCTGCTCCATCAGATCGCTGACGGAAGTGATTTTTTTGTCGGCTCCCATGGTTTATCTCCTTTAGTATCTATCATATATTTTGCCTTTGGACCTTATGACTTTTTCACGATGGACAGCTGTCAGCGCTGTTTGCGGCGGCGCAGCTCCTCGGCTAGCGCAGCGGCCGCATCGTCGCTCTGGGCGGCGTCCTGTACCTGAGCCTTAAGACGCGCACCCTGCAGCCGGCGAACGTAATCGCCAAGCGGATCGGCGGCGGGGGGGATGCCCTGCTGCCTGGCCAAGCCGCGGGCTGCAAAGCCCATCTGCTTTTCAGTTAGGGCGCCTGCCAAGTCGCTGAGGGAGACACTGGTATTTTGCTGCAATCTTTCGATAATTATACCAAAAATTTCCCGTCCCTCGTCAGTTATGAAATCTTTTTGCGAAATAACCCCCTCTAAACGGGCCGCCTCTTCCGGCTTCGACAGCAGGCAGGCGATAATCCCTTCCTCCGCGATAGCGGCGGCCGTGCTGCGGGGAGCGCTGCCGCCTGGCGCAAGCGCCGGGCCGCGCCCAGACTGGATCGCGGACCATTCCTTCTTTTTCTCCTGCCTGACCTGCCGTTTGCGGTTAGCAGAAACGCTCTGTAGGATAGCCTCTTTGCCCACCCCAGTCTCTGCTGCCAGCTGTCCAGCGTAAATATCCCGTTCGATGGGGCTTTCCACCGCCGCCAGGCAGCGGCTGGCCTCGGTGAGGTAGCTGCCGCGCTGGTCAGGTTCGTCCAGGTCGTACTTGGCCTTCAGCACCGAAAGCTGGTACTCGGTGACATTGCCCGCACCGTCCAACAGCAGCTTAAAGCGTTCCGCACCAAACTTTTTGATGAACTCGTCCGGGTCCTTAGCCCCCTTCATATCCAGAATACGGGTTTTAACCCCTACCTCAGCCAATAGCCCCACCGCGCGGCTAGTCGCCGTGCGCCCGGCGCCGTCGGAATCATAGGCGATGATAACTTCCTTTGCATAGGTTGCAATAAGCCGGCACTGCTCCGACGTCAATGCCGTTCCCAGCGTCGCCGCGACGTTGGGAAAGCCCGCCTGGTTGACGGCGATAACATCCATGTACCCCTCTGCCAAAATCAGCCGCCCGTCGGCGCTGCCTTTGGCAAAATTCAGCGAAAAAAGGTTGCGGCTTTTTTTGAACACCGGCGTGTCGGGCGTGTTCAGATACTTAGGCTTGCTGTCGTCCAGTACCCGCCCGCCGAAACCGATGATATTTTTGCGCAGGTCGATGATTGGGAAAATCACCCGGTTACGGAAAACGTCGTAACAGCCGCCGTTTTTCCCCTGCGCCGCTACCGCCGCCTGGATCAGCTGACCGTCGGAAAAGCCTTTGCTGTGCAAAAAATCCCGCAGCTTGTCCCATCCCGGCGGCGCATACCCCAATCCGTAATGGACGATGGTCTTGCGGCTTAGGCCCCGGCTTAAAAAATATTCCCGGCCGGCCTCCCCGCCCTCGCCCATCAAACAGTCGTGGTAAAAACGGGCTGCGGCGCGGTTGATCTCGTAGATCATCGGCTTTACTCGCAGCGACGGGTCCTCTCGCTCGTCTTCGGGAAAGTCCAGCCCCACCCGTCCCGCCAGGAGCTTCAAAGCTTCGATGTACCCTAGGTTTTCAATGCGCATCACAAAACTGATCACATCCCCGCCCGCCCCGCAGCCAAAACAGTAAAACGACTGGCTTTCGGGGTAGACCACCATCGACGCAGTCTTTTCCGAATGGAATGGGCAAAGCCCCTTGCAGGTGCGCCCCTGCCGTTTCAGCGGCAGATAGCCCGCAACCACATTTTCGATGTCACAGCGCTGTTTCAGTTCGTCTAAGAATACCTGTGGCAACGCCATAAACTCCCCCCTCTCACAGCGGCGTGTCGCCTAAAGCTTCGTCCAAAACCTTGGCAGCGCCAGTTCCTTATATAGATCGGCTGCGTAATAGTCGCTCATAGAGGCGACATAATCGCAGACAGCGCGTTCAGGGGGGACGATTTGCAGAAGCCCCTGGTAAAAAAGCGGCAGGCGCTTCGGGTCTGTTAAGTAATAATGGTAGAGGCTCTGGATAAGCCCCTTAGCTTTCTGTTCCTCGCCCATGACCTCCGGCGAAGCGTAAACCTCGTCAAACATAAAACGCAGCAGGCGGTTGTGGGCCTTCAGGGTAACGCTGTCCATCTGCAGGCTGCCGACGCCGTCGCTGTTTTCAACAAGGGAGAAAACCACCGTAGAAATGCGCTGGGATTTGCTGCGCCCAAGGTCCCTCGCCGCCTCCCAGGGAATGTCCTGTTCCGAGATAACGCCGGCGCGGATCGCATCCTCAATATCGTGGTTCAGATAGGCGATCTTATCAGCCCAGCGGACGGCCTGTCCCTCCAGCGTTAGCGGCCAGATATCGCAGCTGCCCGCAGAATGGCAGGCAATGCCATTCTTTACCTCAAAGGTCAGGTTCAGCCCCCTCCCCTCCCGCTCCAGCTTCTCCACCACCCGCACGCTCTGCAGATGGTGCCTGAACGGGAACGGGCAGACTTCGTCCAACGCCCGCTCGCCGGCATGGCCAAAGGGCGTGTGCCCCAAATCGTGGCCCAGAGCGATAGCCTCGGCCAGGTCTTCGTTGAGCCGCAGGCCGGAGGCGATGGTGCGGGCAATCTGCGCCACTTCCAGCGTATGGGTCAGCCGGGTGCGGTAGTTGTCGCCCCGCGGCCCCAGAAATACTTGGGTTTTGTGCTTCAGCCGCCTGAACGCCCCGCAGTGAAGGATGCGGTCGCGGTCCTGCTGGTAGGCTGTGCGCAGCGGACAGGGTTCCTCGGGACGGCAGCGCCCGCGGCTTTGCGCCGAACGGGCCGCGCCTGGCGCGAAATAGGCCTCTTCCATAGCCTCGCGCTGCCTTTTGCAGCCAGAAAGGTCCATCGTTCCCCACCTTTCCCCATCAAAAATACCCTTCTACTATTATTATACCGCATCCCCGCGGAAAACCCTTTTTTATTTGCATATTTTTTTGGCGTACGGAGCTTTCTGGCTGACGGCTAGGAATTTTCCAGGGCAACAGCATAAGGATACGGGTCGCTTTCTGAAGAAAGCTCCGCAAAGACTTTTAATCGCCAAGATACCTATTCACCCTCAAAAACCGCCCCCTGCGTCGATGGATTCTACCATTTTTAAATGCTGTTACCTTGGGAATTTTCTGTATACCGTTGACTTTTCTACGCCAACATATTATAATGGACAAAGGAAAATTTTGCAGCTTTTCGGCCTGCTGACTCGTATTTATAACAGAAGGGTCTTATCATAAAAACTGAGGTGAACAGATTGAGTATTCTTGCATCCCCAAAAGAAACAGAAACGCTGAGAAGCCCGCTGGAACGCCGGCAGCCCGGCTATCTTGCGGTCTTTCTCATCGCGCTGGCGACGGCATTTGTCTTTTTCCTGCCTTTCTTAATCATGGACGGCGGGCTTTTCATCTATTATGGCGATTATAACGTCCAGCAGATCCCCTTTTACAGGCTCGCCCACCAGATGATCCGCACCGGCGAGACTGGCTGGAACTGGTACACCGACCTAGGGGCTAACTTTGTCGGCTCCTACGCCTTCTACCTATTGGGCAGCCCCTTTTTCTGGCTGACGCTGCTGTTCCCCAACGCCGCCGTGCCCTATCTGATGGCCCCGCTGCTGATGCTTAAAATGGCGACGGCCGCCGTGACTTCCTACGGATATCTGAAGCGTTTTGTCAAAAACCCAGAATTTGCGGTGCTGGGAGCGCTGATGTACGCCTTTTCCGGCTACAGCATTTATAACATCTTTTTCAACCATTTCCACGAGGTCATCGCTTTTTTCCCGCTGCTGCTCATTGGGCTGGAAGAGTTTGTCGTCAACGGCCGGCGCGGGATGTTCGCGCTGGCGGTGGCCCTTAACGCCGTTGTCAACTATTATTTCTTTTTTGGCGAGGTCCTGTTCGTTGTCATTTATTTTTTCATCAGGCTTACCGACAGGAAAAACTTCGCCATCGATTTCAAACGGTTCCTGCTGCTGGCACTGGAGGCGGTACTGGGGCTGCTTCTGTCGGCGGGGCTCTTACTTCCAGGGATCCTGGCGATCATGGGCAACCCGCGGACAGGGAGCTTCCTGACTGGCTGGAACGGGATTTTTTACGGAAACGTCCAGCGTTACGGCCTGATTTTGCAGAGCCTTTTCTATCCGCCGGACATTCCCGCCTATCCGAACTTTTTCCCCGACTCCAACGCCAAATGGTCGTCGGTTTCGCTGTTCTTGCCGATGGTGTCCATGTCGGGGGTAATCGCCTTCTGCAAGGCCCACCGCAAACACTGGACAAAGAAGCTTTTCCTGCTTTCGCTGTTCATTGCGTTGGTGCCGATTTTAAACAGCGCCTTTTCCGCCTTCAACACCGCCTATTACGCCAGGTGGTTCTATATGCCGCTGCTGATCATGGCGCTGATGACGGCAGCCGCGTTAGAGGACTGTTCGCCCAAAGTACTAGAATCGGGCATCTGCTGGACGGCGGCGGCGGTGATTGGCTTTGCGCTGATTGGCGTGTTCCCTTCCAAGGAAGATGGGGAAATTGTGTTCGGAAAGCTGCCCAAATACCCTGAACGCCTGCTGTGCTATCTGCTGGTGACGGCTGTAGGGCTGGCGCTGGTCTATTGCCTGATAAGGCTGCCCAAAAAGAAATTTTTCCGGCCTGCCGCAGCGGCAACCTGTTTTATGAGCACAGTCACAGCCATCATGATTTTGCTGCTGGGCAAAGGCAACGCCACGACCTCCCATCGGGTCAAGGATATGGGCCTAAACGGCTCGTTCAGCTTTATCGCGGCAGAGCCCGACAACTTCTACCGTATCGATATGTACAACAAGGACGACGACCACTGTATGGATAATTTTCCGATGTTCTGGCAGATCCCAACCATACAGGCCTTCCAGTCAGTGGTGCCGGCGTCGATTTTCAGTTTCTACGACGCTATTGGCGTCGAGCGCAGCGTCGGCTCCCGGCCCGACCTTAAACACGACGGTCTGCGCACCCTGACCTCCTGCAAATATATGCTCAGCTATGAGGGCAAGGAAAACCCAGAATTGGACGGGTTTGTCTATCTGACGACCGAAAATGAGTTCGATATTTACGTCAACGTGAATTTTGTCCCGATGGGTTTCACCTATGACTATTATGTAGACGACGAGGCTTTCGAGGAAGTGAGCACTGCCCGCCGCGACCGGCTGCTGCTGGCAGCGCTGCACCTTTCCGAGGAACAGATCGAACGCCACAAAGACATCCTCTCGCCGCTGCCGGAAGGCGCGGTTCCCGATACCTCCGAACAAGCGTTGACACGCCTTGCCAACGAGCGCCGCGAGGGGGCCTGCGACAGTTTTGTCCGCGATAAAAAAGGGTTCACTGCTACCATCCTCACCGGGAACGACGAACTGGTCTTTTTCTCCGTCCCTTACGAAAAGGGCTGGAGCGCCACGGTTAACGGCGAGCCTGCGCTGGTGGAAGAGGTCAGCGACGGCTTTATGGCGGTGCGGGTGCCGGCCGGCCGCAGCGAAATCCGCTTTAATTACAAGACGCCCGGGCTGACGCAGGGGCTTCTAATCACTGTCGGCGCAGCGGCGGCGCTCGCCCTCTACCTGTTCCTGCTTGACCGCTTCGGCCGCAAAAAGCCGCTGATTATTGGCCGTTCTACCACCCACCTCAACCGGGAATACCGCTTGGGCGCGATTGAGCTTTCCCAGGACTATGTGGGCAGCGTGCTGCAAAAAGCCCGCAAGGCCCGCGAGAACGTGCCGCTGCATCTGCCGGAAATTTCGTTGGAAGAAGCGCTGCTTGACGCAGAACTGCCTCAAGCAGAACTGCCTCAGGCAGAACTACCTCAGGCAGAACTACCCCAAAACGATATTTTCAAACCAGGACAAGAGGAAGAATAAAAATCCTGTATAATTAGACCTGAAATTACGAATCGTATAGTCCAAAGGAGAAATTGACCATGAATCCGCCTATCTTATATATTGTTGTTCCATGTTATAATGAGCAGGAAGTCCTCCCAGAGACTTCGTCGCGGCTATTGGCAAAGCTTACTTCCCTAACGGAACGGGAACGGATAAGCCCCGCAAGCCGCATCCTGTTTGTAGACGACGGCAGCAAAGATACGACCTGGGCGCAGATTGACGCGTTGGCCAAGTCGGACGCCCGCTTTGGCGGCGTCAAGCTCTCCCGCAACCGCGGCCATCAAAATGCGCTGCTGGCGGGGCTGATGACGGCAAAGGGGATGTGCGACTGCTGCATTTCGATGGACGCCGACCTGCAAGATGATATTGAGGCTGTCGAAGGGATGCTCACCGCCTACAGTGAAGGCTGCGACGTTGTCTACGGCGTCCGCAGCAGCCGCGAAAGCGATACCTTCTTTAAGCGCACCACAGCCCAGGGCTTTTACAAGTTCATGAAGCTGATGGGGGTAGATATCGTCTATAACCACGCCGACTACCGCCTTTTAAGCAGCCGGGCGCTGGAGGCCCTGTCGCAGTTTAAGGAGATCAACCTTTTTCTGCGGGGGATCGTACCGCTGGTGGGCTACAAAAGCAGTACAGTCACCTATGTCCGCAGCGAACGCTTCGCCGGCGAAAGCAAGTACCCGCTGAAAAAAATGCTTTCTTTTGCTTTTGACGGCATCACCTCTTTCTCGGTACGCCCTATCCGCTGGGTCACTGGGCTGGGCTTTCTGTTGTTTTTGGCCAGTATTATCGCAATGGTCTATTGTTTAGTCGTCAAAATCCTTGGCTACACCGTCGCCGGCTGGACCGGCACGATGCTCTCTATCTGGATGATCGGCGGCATCCAGCTCCTTTGCCTCGGCATCATCGGCGAATACGTCGGCAAAATCTACACCGAAGTCAAAGACCGCCCCCGGTTTATCATCGAAGCCGTCTCCCTTGACCCCGGGGATAGGGAAGGCATAGTACAGCAGGTAACGCCTGTCAAGGATTAGTTTAAACCCCGCAAGCCGCCTGGTTCCGCCCGGCGGCATAAAATTCCCCCTCCCTGCCCATACTTCCCCCAAAAGGGGGATTTTTTATGAAAAAACAGCGTTCCGGCTTTTTCCTATTCTCGCTGTCGTTCCTGGTCACGTTAGCCATCCTCATCCTGGCGATGGCGCTGATCCTTTCTGCTTCAGCCAAAAACCGCCCCGCCGCCCCGGAACCCTCCAGCGACCTCTCCGCCCAAAGCTACCACCCTTCTTCAGAGGACGCCTTCCGGGTGCTGGTAATCTACCGACCGGAACCGGACGCTGACCCGAAGGGCTTTGCGCTGCTGGCGATGGATCCGGTAGCCGTGAAGGTCATTCTGCTAAACCTGCCGGCAGAGCTTTCCGTGACGCTGGACGGCCGCACCGACACCCTGGCGGGGCATACTGCTTATGCTGGCGGCGGCGAGGCTTTGCGGGCGGCGGAAGCGCTGCTGCAAACGCCGGTGGACCGCTGGGTGCTGGCCGAACGGCGGGGGGCAATCAACCTGATTGACGCGCTTGGCGGCATGGAATGGGAATTTTCCGAGCCGCTCAAAACCCAGCGGTTGTCGGTGCCGGTTGGGCGGCATCTGCTGGATGGCGAAACGGTGCTCACCCTGCTGGAAGACAGCGAAAACGAAGCCCTGCCGGATACCGTCCACGCGGCGGCTGGGCTTTTGGGCCAGCGCCTCACCGAATCGCTGCTAAATAATGGCGATTGGTTTTTCCAGATCCTAATCAGCAATACGGAAGGGAATATCTCCCAGTTCGACTACCAGACCCGGAAAAAACAGCTGCGCTGGTACCTGGCCAACGACCAGCGCCGCCTTCAGACCCTATCGGTCACCGGCGAAACCGACGCGGAGGGAACGCTCTGGCTGTCGGAAAAGGACCGGGCGCTGCTACAGGCAGAGCTGGGGAAATACGGCCCTGAAGGGGATTGATTTTTCTAAAAAAAGGTTTATAATGGGGAGTATCAATAACATAATGGAGGTACCCGCCATGAACACCAAATCCCATCTGCTGCCCATCCCTGGCCGCCCTAATGTGGACGAGTCTGTCACGGCCGACAACACCCTTGCCGCGGAAAAGCCTTCCCGCAACCGCAAGGAGGCGTTGGAATGGCTCCAGGACGCCGGGATGGGGCTTTTTATCCATTGGTCGCTGGACGTCCAGCTGGGATGCGTCATCAGCCACACCTTAGTTGGCGCGTCGGAGGATTACGTCCGCCGCTTTTATGAGGAGCTGCCCAAAACGCTGCGCCCCCGGCGGTGGGACTTCGACCATCTGGCGGAGCTGGCGCGGCTTGCGGGCTTCCAATATGCTGTCTTAACAAGCAAACACCACAACGGCTTTTGCCTCTGGGACACCGAAACCACCGATTTTTCGATTATGAACACCCCTTACGGCCAAGACCTTGTGCAGCAGTATACCGACGCCTTCCGCCGCCAGGGAATCAAAGTCGGGCTTTACTTCTCGCCGGAGGATTTCCGCTTTTTACGAAGCCAAGGCCTACCCATCACCCGCACGCCGGCAGCTCCTTATGAAAAACCAGTGATGGAAAAATACAAAGCGCTCCTATCGGCGCAAATGGCGGAGCTGATGGCAAAGTACGACCCAGACGTGCTGTTTTTCGACGGCGGCGAGACGATGCCCGACGAGAACGGTTTAACGCTGCAGCAGCTTTGCATGGATGTAGCCTGGGATATGAAGCCGAAAGTGCTGATTACCCGCGGGGCTATCCCAACGCCGGAGCAGCAGCTGCCGGGGGTGGGGGCGGATTTTGCCTGGGAGGGCTGCGTGACACTTGGGACAGCCTGGCAGTACCAGCCCACCAACGAACGCTACAAAACTGGGCTGCACCTGATCAGGCTGCTGACTGAAACCCGCGCCAAAGGCGGCAGCCTGCTCTTAAACATTGGCCCCGACGCCGACGGCGAGCTTTGCCGGGAACAGGAAGGGATCCTGCGAGAGCTGGCGCTATGGCACTTCATCAACGGCGAGGCGGTGCACGGCACACGTCCCTGGGTCATTACCAACGAGGGCGAAACCTGGCTGCTGCGCAAAAGCGACGCCCTTTATGCGGTGCTGTTTGGGATGGGCGAATGGGATCGCGGCCAGCGCCGGGAGGTGTTACTAAAATCTGTCCGTGCCAGTGAAAAAACGGTCGTAGAGGTGCTGGGACAGAGCGGCGCAGAGACCGAATACCGTCCCGACCTCGACGCCCGCACCTATTGGGAACAGCGGGAAGACGGGCTGTTCATCTCGGCCATGCACGCCCAGCGGATTTACTGCGGGGTACAGTGGCGCAACCCGCTGGTGCTGAAAATCACAAACCCCATCCCCGCCTTTTCACCGATGCTGGTACAGACGGCGAAAGCCGTCCCAAACGAGCAAGAAGGCGCTGTCACACTCTCGGCCGAGATCGAAACGCTGGGAAGCTTTGATAAGGCGGCGCTGTGGTTTGAGTGGCGGGAATATCCCGGATTTGCCCTTTCCTCCTATGAGGAAGGCTGGCAGCGCCTCGACGCCGGCGAAGCAACAGCGCCCGGCCTGTGCTGCGCCGCCTTGACTGGGCTGAAAAAAGGCGTGACCTACCAGTTCCGCGCCGCAGCAGGCAATGACCAGAACGAAATGAAAGGCGAGCTGATGCTGTTTACGCTGTAAGCCCCCGTCCCCCGCGCGCATCTGCGTTCCAACGCAGGTGCGTGCTTTTTAATTTAAATACGAGGAGTACGGGTCGCTTTCTGAAGAGAAGCTCAAGCTTAGCAAAGCTAAGCTCAAAGACTTTTAATCGCCAAGATGCTCGACTACCCTTGAAAAACCGCCTTCTGCGTCGATAGGTTCTACCATTTTTTAATGCGGTTGCTTTGGCAAAAAAGTACTTGACCTGACGTAGTAATTGTGTTATAATTACTACGTCAGATAAAGTAAAGCAGCGCCCGTAGGCGGTGGAAAGGAGAAAAGCCCTTGATCAGCAGCGACGTACTTCGGGGATACAACGATCTGATGATCCTCGCCCTGCTCTGCGAGGGGGACTCCTACGGCTACGAAATCATCCGAGAGATTGATAAGCGCAGTGACGGCCTCTACCAGATGAAAGAAACCACGCTGTATTCCGCCTTCAACCGGCTGCAAAAAAGCGGCTTCCTTACTTCCTATTACGGCAGCGAGACCTTCGGCAAACGCCGCACCTATTTCCAGATCACGCCGGCGGGACGGGCATACTACCACGACAAATGCAAGGAATGGCGGCTGACCCAAGAGCTGGTGGGCCGCTTTATCACCAACGACAAAGGAGATACGTTATGAGCAAGGTCAGTGAATACGTCAACAATATGTTTTTTACCCTGCCGCAAACCGAGGAGGTCGACAGGATGCGCTGGCAAATCACCGAAAGCATGGAAGACCGCTATGCGGCGCTGGTTTCGGCAGGATATTCCGAAGAAGCCGCACTGGGAACGGTAGTATCTGAGTTTGGGAGCATGGAGGAAATCTGCCAAAGCTTAGGCTACCAGGCCAATGGCCCTGACCCCTATCTCCAGGTGGAATATGAAGAATTCCGCAGCAAGTATGCCATTGGCCTAGGGGCCGGGGTAGCAGGGACATTGCTGGCGGCGGGGCTGTCGATGCCTATTGCGGAGCTGCTGGGCGAGCCATTTTCCATCGCCTTTTTCTTCATCGTCATGGCCCTTTCGGTGTTCGACATCATTTATTGGTGCATCCAGGAAGACAAGTACAAAGAGCTGAAAAAACAGCTTAAGCGCCAGCAGAAAAACGCTGGTTATACAACCGCGCCTAATCCCCCTTTTAATGGGCAAGCAAACAAAAAACGCACCACAAAGCAACTGATCCGACAGATTACCCAAACCATCTGCGCCCTGATTATGCCGATATTCACACTGCTCTTTTTCCTGCTTGGCGTCTTTCTTAATGCTTGGAACCCTGCCTGGATCCTGTTCCCGGCCGGCGGCATCCTCTGCGCTATCGTCGGGATTGTCGGCTCTGCCTTAGAAAAAATGCTCGACAACTAACCATTACAGCTTTGCAATTAAAAGGAGCATTGAAATGAAAAAGAAAAGCCTTATTATGATATTGGCCAGCATGATCGTATTAGTCAGCATAATAAGCGTCTGCCTACTGGCTAAACCCCAGGTATTGGGCAGCATGAACAGGAGTTATCCAGAGCCAGCAACCACAACTTCTGACATCTCGTTTTCAGGAAAAGCGGGTGCTAAAATAAGGTTTTCTTTCAAATCAAACGTTGTAAGCGGCGATTTGAATATGGTTTTGTATGATTCAGCCGGCAATCAGGTATATATATTAGATAAAGCAAAAGAATCAGAAACCTTTTTCACTTTAAAAAACTCAGATATATATATCTTGTCAGCGGAATGCAGCGAATTTATTGGAAATTATAAAATTTTTGTCACTTTAGTATCAAACTAAAGCCTACAGCTAGCTTGCCCAAAAATAATGCAGAGCAAAAAGGAAAAGCTTTCTAACCTTGGCAAGCTCAGGGACGCCTATCGACGCAGTAGAAGTGTAAATCTGTGCTGACGCACACCCTGGCGAATAAAAGTCTTTGCGGCTTAGCTCCGCTAAGCTAGGCTTTCCTTCAGAAAGCGTCGTACTCCCGTACTCCAAACGTAACCCTAGCGCTCCTCCCAGGTAAGCGGGGCAATGGCGACGCCGCCTTCGACGGGGGTGTTGTAACCGCGCCAGCCGCAGGTGGTCATATAATACTGGCCGTTATCGCAGAGGACTTCACTGGCGTGGCCGAAAAGCTTCGATACAACCTGGCAGTGGGCCTCGCTGGGGCCGTAGCTGCCGAAATCATAGGGATTGGACGAACAGAAAACAAGAGTGTTGTGATAATTATCTTTGCTGCAATCGGTGTAAGTTGCAAACAAATAATACATATCGTTATATTTTACCACATAGGGAGACTCAAACGCACCCCAAGGCGGGTTCAGCGGCGCATCCTCATCCGACACCAACGCGTACTGCACAAAGCGCCAGTTTGTCAAATCGTTGGACACCAACGCCGCAATGCTGCTGCGGCCCTTGTGCAGCCCGACGACATACATCACCCAAGTATAATCGTTGATCTTCAGCACCATATGGTCGCGGTGGCAGGACATGGGCGGCGCGCCGATCATCTGGATCTCATAGCCCATCCACTCGTTTAAATCCACCGACACCGCCATTTTTGAAGGCGACGGGCCATAATACAAATAGTATAGGTTTTCATGCTCAACCGCCGCAGGGGCCCAGGCCAGCGTCCCAGTATCGACAACCGTGTTGAACTCCTTCATCGGCGCGGTGAGGCTCCCGCCGACGGCATGGATGAACCTGCGCTCGTCCACCGGGCGGCTGGTGAAGCTGGTGATGCCAATCAGGTGCCAGCTGCCGTCATTCGCGCGGATGACGGTGTGGTCGTTGACATAATTGCCCAGCTTTTCAGGCGTAAATAACGGCTGCCAATCGCCGGCGAGCTTGGGGCTAAATATTTTTGACATAGTATGTACTCCAGTCCTGCATCCGATGGATGCGTTTTCCTTAATTATACCTGTTTGCCAAAAAAAGTCAAGCCAAAAAAACTTTTTGCCCTCTATGGGAAAAATATTTACATTCTATTCACGCTGGGGCCTTGACAAACAGCTGAAAAAGGAGTAATCTATTTTTAGCACTCAAGATAATAGAGTGCTAAAACGAACAATGCCGCTTTCACCGGCTCTACCAGAAAGGGTGTATTTGATGAATATGCAGAAATTGACCCAAAAATCCGCAGAAGCTGTCTCAGCCGCCCAGTCGCTGGCGCTGGAATACCAGCATATGCAGATTGAACCCTGCCACCTGGCTTACGCACTGCTTATCCAGGAAGACGGGCTGATCCCGCAGCTGGCCGTTAAGATGAATATCGATCCGAACGCCCTTAGAGATGCCGTTAAGACAGAACTGCAAAAGCTGCCCCGCGTCAGCGGCCCGGGCCGCGAGCCGGACAAAATCTATATCTCCCGCGATACCGACCGGGTGTTAAACGAAGCAGAAAAGGCCGCGGCGCGGATGAAGGACGAATTCGTCTCGGTGGAGCACCTGTTCCTTTCGCTGATCCAAACCCCCGGCGAAGCGCTCGGCCGGGCCTTCACTGCCTTTAATATGGACAGCGAGAAATTCCTCGCCGCCCTTTCCACTGTGCGCGGCAGCGCCCGTGTGACCACCGACTCCCCAGAAGAGACTTACGACGCGCTGAAAAAATACGGCCACGACCTGGTCGACGAAGCCCGCCGCCAGAAGCTCGACCCGGTTATCGGCCGCGACAGCGAAATCCGCAATGTCATCCGCATCCTGTCCCGCAAAAGCAAAAATAACCCAGTGCTAATCGGCGAGCCGGGCGTGGGCAAAACCGCCATCGCCGAGGGCCTCGCCCAGCGGATCGTCCGCGGCGACGTACCCGATTCCCTGAAGGATCGGACGGTCTTTTCGCTGGATATGGGGGCGCTGATTGCCGGGGCCAAGTACCGCGGCGAGTTCGAGGAACGGCTGAAGGCCGTGCTGAACGAAGTGAAGAAAAGCGAAGGCCAGGTCATCCTTTTCATCGACGAGCTGCACACCATTGTCGGCGCGGGCAAAACCGAAGGCTCAATGGACGCCGGCAACCTCCTGAAGCCGATGCTGGCTCGCGGCGAGCTGCATTGTATCGGCGCGACGACGCTGGACGAATACCGCCAGTATATTGAAAAAGACGCGGCCCTTGAACGCCGCTTCCAGCCCGTATTGGTCAACGAGCCGACCGTTGAAGACGCCATTGCAATCCTCCGCGGGCTGAAGGAGCGCTACGAAGTCTTCCACGGCGTCAAAATCACCGACCAGGCGCTGATTGCCGCCGCGACCCTCTCACACCGCTATATCACCGACCGTTTCCTCCCCGATAAAGCCATCGACCTGGTCGACGAAGCCTGCGCGATGATCCGCACCGAGATGGACTCGATGCCCACCGAACTGGACATCATCTCCCGCAAAATCATCCAGCTGGAAATCGAGGAGGCGGCGCTGAAAAAGGAAACCGACGAGCTGTCCCAAAACCACCTTATTGAAATCCAGCAAGAACTTTACGACCTGCGCGACTCCTTCCAGGAGATGAAGTCCCGCTGGGAAAACGAGAAGACCGCCATTGGGCGCATCCAGAAACTGCGGGAGGAGATAGAGCAGGTCAACGCCCAGATTGAAGCCGCCGAACGGGACTATGACCTCAACAAAGCCGCCGAGCTGAAATACGGCCGCCTCCCCGCCTTGCAGAAAGAGCTTGCCGACGAGGAATCCGCGGCGGAAGAAGCCAAGCAGCAGTCGCTGCTCCGCGACAAGGTCACTGACGAGGAAATCGCCCGGATTATCGAACGCTGGACAGGCATCCCGGTTTCCCGGCTGATGGAAGGCGAGCGGGAGAAATTGCTGCACCTGGAAGAAATCCTGCATAAGCGGGTCATCGGCCAGGACGAAGCCGTCGAAAAGGTCACCGAAGCCATCCTGCGCTCCCGCGCCGGCATCCAAAACCCCGACCGCCCAATCGGCTCCTTCCTATTTTTGGGGCCGACCGGCGTGGGCAAGACCGAGCTGGCCAAAACTTTAGCTGCAACCCTTTTTGACGACGAAAAGAATATGGTGCGCATTGATATGACTGAGTATATGGAGAAATTCTCCGTTTCCCGTTTAATCGGCGCGCCTCCCGGATATGTCGGATACGAGGAAGGCGGCCAGCTGACCGAGGCCGTCCGCCGCCGGCCTTACTCAGTCATTCTTTTTGACGAGGTGGAAAAGGCCCACCCCGACGTCTTCAACATCCTTTTGCAGGTGCTTGACGACGGGCGCATCACCGACAGCCAAGGCCGCACCATCGACTTTAAAAATACGATTATTATCCTCACCAGCAACCTAGGCTCCGACGCTTTGCTGGAAGGGATTACAGACGACGGCGAAATCAGCGAAGAGGCCCGCGAGGAAGTGGACGAACTGCTGAAAAGCTCCTTCCGGCCGGAATTCCTCAACCGCCTTGACGAGATTGTCCTTTATAAGCCGCTGAGCAAAGAGAATATTGCAGGCATTGTTGAACTGCAGCTGGCAGACCTGCGCCGCCGGCTTAGTGAGAAGCAGCTGGCAGTGGAACTGACGGAAGCGGCCAAAAACTATCTTATCGACGAAGGATATGATCCGCTTTACGGCGCTAGGCCACTAAAGCGTTTTATGCAGCGCAAGCTGGAAACGCTGATTGCGAAGATGATTATAGCCGGCGATGTGAAGCCGGACAGCAAGCTTATAATAGACTGCAAAGACGGCGCCCTTACAGCTGGCTGACGGGCGTTTCAGGGCCTGCAGCCCTGAAACGAAGCCCCAGGAAGCTTTCCTGCGGAAAGTTTCCTGGGGCTTCGCGATTTTCATGAAACAGGCGCTAAATCAAAATAATCCAAAATTGCTAAGTAGTATTGATACGCCATTTTTCTGCTGCCCGCCTCTGTGCCAAACTGCGCAGCGTCTTCTGGGTTGGTCACAAAACATTGCTCTGCCAGCACGGCTGGACAGCCTGGATGCTCCACCATCCCAAAGGAAGGCTCTTCCCTGACGCGTCCATCCGTCCCATCTACCAGTTCCTTCCGGCCGTCTTCGGAATAATAGGCATATCGGACGCCGTTGTCCCCGCGCAGGGAAAGCCCAGCTTCCGCTGCACGCTTGGCGACAAGCTCCGCAAACCGCCGGCTTTGCTGATGGTATTCCCTGCCAGGCGGGGCGGGATAACATTCAAACCCCCGCGCCGACGGATCTTCGGCAGAATTCCCATGAATGGATAGCAAAAGCTCTGCGCGATGCAGCTTTGCCGTCCAGCAACGCGCGGAAAGCTCTGCCCCATCGCCGGCCTCCCTGGTCTGCCAAACCGCAAACCTGCCGTCCTCCTGCAGCAAAGCAGCCAGAAAAGCGGCTGTTTGCTCAGCCATTTCCGCTTCAGTGACCGTCCCCACCGCACCGCTGTCTATACCGCCATGGCCAGGGTCGATGACTACCCGGCAGCGCTTATCCAGCAAAGGCCGCAAGGCAGCTGCACCGATGACCACAGTCAGCAGCCCCAAGATACAGAGCAAGGGCCGAACGCACCCCCTTCTCCTGCGCCGCCTTCTAGGCGGATAACGTCCGGGAATACCCATTGATGTCATATTTGTCCTCAAGCCGATTCACCTCTGCTGATAAAAACGATCAATCAGCTAAACGGTCTTCACAATCCGGCAAGGCCTTTTTATCATTTCCGCCCAAAATCAGCTGCTGGGTAGGATAAGCAAAGGATACCAGCCCTTCCAACGCCTCCAAAATCCCAAAATTTATCGCTTCTTTGACAGCGATAAAATCTTTGAAAGCAGTATCTTTGACGAAATAGGAGACAGTCAAATCCAAACTATAAGCGCCGAATTCGTTAAAGGCGGCCACCATCAGCGAGTCCTTGTCCACCCGTTCGTGGCCCTCAAGCACGGCCCGTACTGCCTGACAGGCGGCTTTGATCTTTTCAGCGCTGGTATCGTAGGTCAACGTCAAGGCCATCTCGACCTTGCGTTTGTTCATCCGCGAGCAGTTGATAATTGCGGCGGCGGCCAGGGTGGAATTAGGGACGATGATTTCCATATCTTTGAAGGTGCGGATGCGGGTGCTGCGCAGCGAAATGCTCTCCACCACGCCTTCCAGCTCCCCAGCCTGAATCCAATCGCCGACCTGGAAAGGCTTGTCGGTGATGATGACCATGCCGCCGAACAGGTTGCTGGCAGTATCCTGAGCGGCAAGGGCAAAGGTCAGCCCGCCTAGCCCTAGTCCAGTGATCAGGCCGCTGATGTTGTAGCCGGCTTCATCGATCAGAATCACAACCGTCAAGATGCCAATTAATAGCTTGGCAATCCTCGCCGCGAAAACAGTCACCGTCTGGTTCCAATTAGGACGCGCCGCCTGCAGCGCCTCAGCGGCCGGAGCCGCGGCGTTGCATAAACCCCAAGCTATACAAACGATCAGCCCCATCTTCAGCAGGGTGTCCAGACTCTCCAACGAAAAACCAGGCAAAAACCGACGGCATAAAATAGACGCTCCAGCATATCCCGCCGTCAAGATGAGGAATATTGATGCCGGACGGCGAAACCCCTCGGCCAGCGGCTCTGTTAAAACAAACCGCCCTGCCGTTTTCTTGGCCAGCGCAATCAGCAGGCCGACAATTTTTTTACGCAGCACAAAAAGGAGCAGCGACACCGCCAGCGCCGATACAATAGCGATGGCGGCGGCCAGTATATCGGAAGAAAACCTCATCAGAAAAAGTATCATGTCATCCATATCTCACAATCCCTTTCTAAAAGGCAGCGCACTGCCCCGTATTTTGTCTATTGTAACATAAATTGCACGGATCTTCAACTATTGGCGGAAATACAACGCTTTCTGATTTGCTGAATTTCCAATGCGGATTGTCACGCTCTCGGCTTGCCGGAGGTTAGCTTTCAACCTTGTTATTAAAACAATCCAAACTGATAAAAGGTTTCATTTTTCTGCTTTTTTATGGGAATTTTTTTACCAGAAACTGTTCCGCAACTTTCCCGCTTTGCTGGCTATACTAATTTTGCCGGCCGGTCCGGCCAACCGTCATGTATTCCGGAACGGCAAATGCCTTTTCCGCCGTTTGTACCGGCCGGCAGGATCTTCTAAGAAGGTGCAGTCATGTCTGGAAGGAAAAAGAAGAAGGTAACCCCACTGGCCCCGCCCGGCCCTAGCAAGACGGATCCGCTGGGAATGTATACCGGCGTCCCTCTTGACGAGGATAAACGTCCGGTCCAAGACGCCGATGATCTTTAGACGTAAAAGGGCCGGCGAGCGCCGCTTGCCGGCCCATCCTTGATAAAAAACGCACGCCGCCTGGCGTGTGTTTTTTATTAGGAGACCAGGAATACGGACAGGAAATTTTTATCGCTGCAATTTATTGCTTACATCTTGTGACGAATGGCAGAATCCAGCAAATAATTCATAGTTATTTCATAAATGTATGCTATAATTATATAAAAGTAACTTGCTTTCCTGGAGCATTGAAAAGGAGGGTTCCTTCTTATGAAGAAATTTCATTTTGCCGCGGCATTGCTGCTGACAGCGGCGCTGCTTAGCAGCTGTAACGAAAAAAATCCGTCCCAGCCTGCGCCCGGCGCTTCCCAATCCCAGCCGGCTTTTTTGGAAAAGGCTGACGCCCGGACGCTGGCGCTGGCCCACGCCGGCTTGGCAGAGGGCGAGGCGACTTTCACGGAAGAAAAGCTGGAAGCTGAAAACGGCCAACAAATCTATGACTTAGAATTTTTCACTAACACAGCTGAATATGACTACGAGGTGAACGCAATCACCGGAGAAATCCTCTCTTATCAAAAAGAAATCCGACAGCAGCCTGGATCAGAACCCGCCTCATCCGCCCCTGTTTCCTCTGCGCCAAACGCTTCTTCTGCGGCATCCCTGCTGACCATCGATGGCGCTAAGGAAAAGGCGCTGGCCCATGCCGGCCTTTCGGCGGATAAGGCGACTTTCACCAAAGCGGAGCTGGATTACGATGACGGCAAGCAGGTATATGATTTGGAATTTGTTACTGGCACCCACAAGTATGATTACGAGGTTGACGCTGCCAGCGGCAAAATCCTTTCCCATGAATCGGAAATGCGGCAAAGTTCAGGCTCAACGGTTTCCCAGCCGCCCGCCTCTTCGTCTTCATCGGCAGCAATCAGCTTAGAAAAGGCAAAGGAGCTGGCGCTTAGCCATGCTGGCCTATCGGCGGACAAGGCGACTTTCACCAAAGCGAAGTTGGATTACGAAGACGGCAAGCAGGTATATGATTTAGAATTTGTTACTGGCACTCACAAGTATGATTACGAAGTTGACGCCGCCAGCGGCAAAATTCTCTC
>JAAWDH010000013.1 GCA_022793675.1 Oscillospiraceae bacterium | reverse complement strand
CCGGTTTTATATTTATATTTTATAGGCAATTTAACGACTAGAATATCAAAAAATCCCATGTAATCGTTTTTATGAAGCTGTCATTTTGAATAATTTACTGATGAATTTTATCTTGTTTTTCTCTGTTTTGACGTGTTTTTGAAAATTGTGCCCGCCCCAAAAATACTTTTAGGCAAATTAGCCTTGACAACTGTACGCCGGCATGGTATAATTGTGACCATAAGATAAACAACGGCAACGGCACTGCGCTATATCGTCTACACAGTGCCTGTTTTTGTACCTGACCCTTTGCGTCAGAATATATTTTGCGGACGGGGCCTGTACGTGCTGTTGGCAAAAAATTACGAAAGAAGGTCATCTCTATGAGCGCAGCACCACACTCGGGATTTGCCGCCTTCAAGCAATCCCTCCGCAAAAACTGGAGCCTCTACCTGCTGGCACTTCCAGTACTCATCTACTTCGCGGTGTTCCTGTACTGGCCCATGTACGGCATCATCATCGCTTTCAAGGACTTCTCGCCCGGCAAGGGCATCCTCGGAAGCCCTTGGGCCCAGGTCAAAGGCGAGATTAACCTGTTCAAGCATTTCAGCAACTTTTTCACCTCGGTCCACTTCACCCGGACCATCCGCAACACCCTTGGCATCAGCTTTTATTCGCTGGCTATCAACTGGCCCCTCCCGATCGCTTTCGCGATCCTGATGAACGAAATCCGGTCGATGAAACTGAAGAAGACCGTACAGACTGTTACTTACCTGCCCCACTTCATTTCCACGGTAGTTATGTGCGGTATCCTGTGGATCTTCCTGCGCAACGAAACGGGTATGATCAACTACATGCTGAAAGCTGTGGGTATCGGCAACTTCAATTTCCTCAACGAGCCCCAATACTTCAAGCACGTTTACGTCTGGTCCGGCGTATGGCAGAATACCGGCTGGAACACAATCATCTATATGTCGACGTTGTCCGGCATGGATACCCAGATGTACGAAGCCGCCAATATCGACGGCGCCAACAAATGGCAGCAGATCTGGTACATAACCCTCCCCTGCTTGATGCCTACGGCGGTTATGCTGCTGATCCTGGACTGCGGCTCTATCATGAGCGTCGGCTTTGAAAAAATCTTCTTGCTGCAAACTGACCTGACTTTTGAAACCTCTGACGTTATCTCCACGCTGGTTTACCGCAAAGGTCTTGAGGAAGCAAACTACTCCTTCTCGGCGGCGGTTGGCTTATTCAACTCGGTGATCAACTGCTTTTTGCTGATTACGGTTAACCAGATCAGCAAAAAGCTGGGCGACGTCAGTATGTTCTAAGAAGGAGGTATCAGAAAATGGCTAGACAGAATAAAATCAAGCTTACCCGCGGCGACCTCGCCTTTGAGATCTTCAATACAATCCTGATGGTCTTGGTTCTGATCGTCGTCCTTTACCCGCTTTACTTTATTGTTATTGCTTCTGTTTCCGACTCGAAATTCGTATCGGCTGGTGAAGTGTGGTTCTGGCCCAAAGGGTTCCATTTGACCGCTTATAAGCGGGTGTTCACCAACTCGAAGCTGCTGACTGGTTACCGCAATACGATCATCTATACCTTCATCGGTACTATCATGAATTTGATCGCTACGGTCGCCATCGCATATCCCCTCTCCAGAAAAGACTTTGTCGGGCGCAACGTCATCACCCTGATTATGACGATCACGATGTTCTTTGGCGGCGGCCTGATTCCCACCTACCTGTGCTACAAACAATTGGGCCTGGTCAATAACCCTTGGGTTATGATGATCCCCGGCTTGGTCAGTACCTACAATACAATCCTGGTCCGTACCTTCTTCCAAGGGCTTCCTTATGACCTTCAGGAAGCGGCCATGATTGACGGCTGTTCCAATATGCGCATTCTCTTGCAGATTATCCTGCCCCTTTCTAAGCCAATCTTAGCGGTTATGGCCATCTATTACGGCGTTGGGCACTGGAATGCTTACTTTGACGCGTTGGTTTTCATCAGCGACGACAAGTATAAGCCATTAGCGCTTGTCCTCCGTGATATCCTGGTTACGGCTACCGACTCTGCTTCCGGCAGCGATGCCGCCGGCGGCGGTTCCTCCCAGGTGGATCTTGCTAAGACGGCTGAAGCGATGAAATACGCAGTCATTATCGTTTCCACTGTGCCTGTCCTCTGCCTCTACCCCTTCCTGCAGAAGCATTTTGCTAAGGGCGTTATGCTGGGCGCGATTAAAGGCTGATTTAACCTGCTTTGCCCCCGTCGGTTTCTTCCCCCGCTGAAAAGTATACATTTCGGCAACCGGAAAGACGGGGGCAAACAGCGTCATTTTTCCCTATAAACAAAAAATATCCACAGTTGAAAACTGTGAATAGCATCCAAGATATGAAGGGGCGCGGCAACTGACCGAAATGTATACCTTTCAGTCGGTTTGTCCCAACAGAATATTTTTTACGAAAACCCTTGCAAAATTTAAGAATCTGTGGTATTATAAGTGCGTAAAAACACAAGAATACCCCCATCCAGAAGGGATGGTTTTCGGCAAGCCTGACTTTCATTTCAAGAAAATGGAAGCATATCAATCTATTCGGTTGTACGATGAAGCCCCCTTCAAGGGTTTCACTTAGGGCTTGGCTTCAAACCCTTTTCAAGCCCGATAGAAGATCTGCAACAATCATTTTAAGGAGGCAATTCAAATGAACAAGAGAATCCTTGCTGCCGCTTTGACAGCTGCGATGCTCGTTTCCGTCGTCACCAGCTGCAACAACAATAACGGTGGCAACAACAGCTCCAGCACCGGCGGTTCCAGCACAACTTCTTCCAGCCAGGGCGGTTCTTCCGCTGCAGGCGGCGATTCCAGCGCCAGCGACGGCGAAGTCGGCAGCGGCCTGGGCTTCAAACTCGATCCTGCCGGCTATCCTGTAATGGATGAGCCCCACACTGTTAAAGTCACTGGTTTCTGCACTACCCCCGAAGGCGTTGACGCATGGGAAACCCCCAATGAGATTTACTTCTTCTCTGAGATGGAGAAGCGCACCAATATCCATCTGGACTGGACGACCATGACCCGCGACGCCCTGATCGAGAAAATCCCGATCCTGTTCGCCAGCGACGACTTGCCTGATGTCTTCTTCAAGACTTCCCTGTCTGCGTCCACCCTGGCCCGCTACGGCACTGACGGCATGGTTGTCAACGTAGCTCCCCTGCTGGAGACCTACGCGCCCGACCTCTACACCTACTGCGCCGACCGCGACCTGCTGAAGTTCATGACCTATGCAGACGGCATTTGGGGCTTCCCCTATATGTTTGACTCTGAAGGCATCCGTATGGACAAAATCTTTGTCAACGAAAAGTGGCTGGAAAATGTAAACATGGAAATGCCCACCAACTGGGACGAAATCGAAGCAGTTGCGAAGGCCTTCCGTGATCAGGATGCCAACGGCAACGGCGACCCCAACGACGAAGTTCCTCTGGGCATTACCAGCATCACCGACATGTTCTCCTGGCTGTACAGCAAGTACGACCTGATGAACCGCGGTACTTCGATGGCTGGCAGCTATATCGACGCTGACCCTGCCGATCCTTCCGGCAACACCATCCGCGCCTTCATCACCGCTGACGAAATGAAGGACGTGCTTAAAGACGCCAAACATTTCTGGGATGAAAAACTCCTGCCCAGCACCCTGTTTGACGCCGACTACTACAATGCGATCTGGTCGACCAACATCTCGCAGAACTGGGCTGGTTTCCACACCGCTTGGGCAACTGCTACCGGCAACTATGTCGACGATTATATTGCCCTCCCCAACGCGCCTACTGAAAAGTGGAACAACGTTCTGGGTTATCTGTCTGGCTTTGGTTCTGGCGTTATCACCAAGGAATGTGAGATCCCTGAAGCGATGGTCTCTTGGTTCAACTACCTGTACACCATCGACGGCGCCTATGAGTTCTTCCTGGGCATCGAAGGCGAGTCCTATATCATTGACGATCAGGGCCATGTACAGCTGACCGAAAAGATTACCAACCATCCTGAACTGGAGCAGGAGCAGGCACATCTGCGCTACTCCTTCTACTCCGGCGGCGGCAACCCTGCTCTGGCTACCGACGAAACCTTCAAGGGCGGCGAAACCTATATCACCTCTCTGAACGGCTGTGACAACTTCCGTCCTGCTACCGAAGGCCTGACCATTTGGGAAGCCTTCCCGCTGAATTCCGATCAGACCGAGCGGATCAACAATGTCAAGGGCGACATCTCTGCCGTTTACAAAGAGTACACTGCTGCATTTGTTACCGGCACCAAGGATATCGATGCTGATTGGCAGGAATTCCTGGATAAGCTGAATGCTGCTGGCTTGGAGGAATACCTCGCTGCCTATCAGGAAGCTTACGACGTAATCAGCGGCTGATAAGCTATACCCCTTTATATGCAAAGAGAGCCGTCCGCGGCTCTCTTTGTGTATTATGGCAAAAAATACGTCTTATTTAACATACTAATACGATAAAGGAAGGCTTTTAATTATGGAACAACGCAGAATGCGCCTTGGCGTTATTGGCACCTCTGGCCGTGCTAGGGAACTGATCCGCTATACGGTTGTTGACGTTGACAGCATTGAAATTGTAGCTCTGTGCGATCTGGTCCCAGAACGTATGGAAGAAACCATGGCCGTGCTAAAGGAAAAGGAGTATCCTTTTACGCCTTGGTGCACGACGGATTACCGGCAGCTGTTGGATAAAGAAAAAGTGGATGCGATCCTTATCACCACTTGCTGGAATGAGCATATTGAGTTGGCTATTGCCTGCATGGAAGCTGGCATCCCCTCTGCTTTTGAGGTAGGCGGCGCTTCTTCTATTGACCAGTGCTGGGAGCTGGTCAAAGCCTATGAGCGGACAAAGACACCCTGCTTTATGCTGGAAAACTGCTGCTTCGGCCGCTACGAGCTGGGCGTGCTGCAAATGATCCGCGCCGGGCTGTTTGGCGAGATTGCCCACTGCGAAGGCGGCTATCAGCATTACCTCGGCGAAGGCTTTGCTCATGGGATTGAGGATGCGGAACGCTACCATCAGCGCAGCTTCCACAACCTGCACCGCAACGGCGATCTTTATCCCACGCATGAGATCGGCCCGATTGCCAAATATTTGGATATTAACCGCGGGAACCGGTTTATTTCGCTGGCGGCGTTCGCCTCTAAGGCGGTTTCGCTGAACACGATTGCCGGCAGGAGCTATGGCGACGGCCTGCAAAAGTTTATGGAAGGCGATTTTGTCACAACGATGATAAAGTGCGCCAACGGCGAAACAATTATGCTGGCCCACGATACTACCCTGCCCCGCCCCTACAGCCGTGGTAATGTTGTCCATGGTACCAAAGGCACTTGGATGGAAATCAATAAGTCGATCCATATTATCGGCCAGAGCCCCGAGCATAAATGGGAGGATATCACGCCTTATCTTGAAAAGTATGAGCATCCCATGTGGAAGCGCTTCCAGGAGTCCGGCGTCCATGGCAGCCACGACGGCATGGATTACCTGGAGTTTGAAGCTTTTGCCTACTGCGTAATGAACAACAAGCCCTTCCCTATCGACATTTACGATTCTGCCGCCTGGATGGCCATTACGATCCTTTCCGAGGATTCTATCGCCCTTGGCAGCACCCCTGTAGCCTTCCCGGACTTCACTAATGGCAAGTGGATCCACCGTGCTCCTGAGGAACGTCACGATTTCTCTATCTAAGGAGTACGGGGGCAAGCCGAGCTTGCCGGGATTAGTACGCGGCCTTTGAAAAGGCCTGGCGAAACTTTTTAATCGCTTGTTACCTGCCAGCACCCACCCTGCATCCTACGGCGTAGGGCACAAAGTGAAGCTATTGCAAAAAGATACGTCTGTGTCCGGCACAGACGTATCTTTTTACGTCAGATAGTATAGCGGCTCCAACGGCCCTTGCACAAACCCAGGTTCAGAAGGGCTTAGGCCGTAGTAATTTTCTTTGTCGAAAAAGAAATATTCATAGCCTTGATAGCGATTGGCGAAAATCACTGCCATCTCGCCGGTTTTAGGTGTAAAGCGGTAAAGGCTCCAAAGCCCATTGGAAAAAGCAGCCAGCATAACCTGCCCATCATCGGTCAGATATGTTTGTCTAACATATTGAGGGAAGGTAAAGGCAAAGCATTCCGGTTCCTCGCCTTCTTTTTGCATACATATTTCCAACTGGTCGCCCTCTTTATTGCCCCAATAGGCTGTGCCGTCTTCAGCCAGCCCGATGATAAAGCCCTGTTCGAAAACCACCGAACAGCCTTCCGGGCCAATGCGACAGGGCTGCTGGTTTTCGCGCCCAAACAGACAGAAAAATTCCTCGCCGTTCCACTGCTGCCCGGACTGGCTGTCATTGTAACGCACCTGCACCGATGGCTCGCAAAGAAAGGTTTCCTTGCCGGTTTCCTTGTCAAAAACGATGTAGGCAGCAGAATAGGGAGCGTTTTCTTTGGCTTCGTCCAACTTAGGATAGAAACCGTACAGCAGCAGCCGACCTTTTTTGATGCCAATCGGCGTGAGCCGCCGCTTCTTCTCCCCCTTCAGTTCCACCCGCAGATCGTCCCCTTCCAGCGTACAGGAAAACAGCGTACCGCACAGGCTGTACCAAAAGCGGCCTTCGCCATAGCAGACAGCGGGGGTGGGGATTTCTGCCACAAGCTTTTCCTCGCCGGATGCAGAGATTTCTTTCACATGGGTGACAATGCTGCACTTGCCGCCGATTTTACCGGCGGCGTCGTAAGCAGCATAAATGCATCCGTCTTCCTTAAAGGCAAATTGGTAATAGTCGCTGCGGCCAGCAAAATCGCTTAAGCTGCAGCAGCTGCAAGAACTAAGGAAAAGACATGCGGAAAGAAAAACGGCAAGAGATTTTAAATACATCTTTCTTTTCATATCCGACTTGCCTTTCTAGATTACTCTGGCAGATAATACAAGGGGTCCAGCGGACCTTGTTTAAATTCTTCTTTATAGCAATCAACGTAATAGTAATTCTCTTCATCGAAAAAGAAATCATCTACGTTTCCCAAATACATATTTGCAAAAATCACAGCAACTTTACCATTTTCAGGGATAAAGCGGTATAAGCTCAGCTGCCCTTTGCGGCTTTGGGCAAACAACATCACCTGCCCCTCCTCAGTCAGGTACATTTTGCGGAAATATTGATATTGTGGAAGGGTAAATTTGGCAGATTTCGATTTTTCGCCGTCTTCCTGCCAGAAAATTTCCAACTGGCCATCGTTTTCATCAACCCAATAAGCTGTCCCATCTGCCAACAAGCCAGCTTGCAGCTGCCACCAGTCCTTCAGGATTTCAGCGATTATTTCACAACCCTCTGGCCTAATACGGCAAAGCTTGCCTTCCATGACGCAAAGAAGCTGCTCGCCATTCCAGCCATATAAACATCCCCATTTTGATACAGGCACTTCACAGATAAGTGTCTCCTCACCGGTTTTTCTGTCTAAGACTGTATAAGATATAATATAATCGTCATCGCCAGGCCTTTTCCAGTTATTACCGTATAACAGCCATTTATCACCGATAATATCCGTCAGCCTTACCCGAAGATAATCTTCCTTTATCAGCTCCAGCTGCCAGTCCCCACCCTCCAACGGCCGAGAATAGAGGACGTTGCCCTCACTGCGCCAAAGCCTGCCGGCGTTGTAATGAAAACTATGCAGCCCGCAGGCTATGAGCTTGGTTTCATTGGTTTCAGGCAGCAGCTCGGAAATGGAAGCTGTGTCCGGATAGGGATGGTTCAGGTAACCGTCCTTGATAAAAAAGCGGCCATCCGCCTGAAAAGCTGAACTATATCCTTCCGAATAAAGCGGCAATGTATCCCGCTTGCAGAAAATAAAAATAAAACAAGCCGATAGAAGAACGCTGATAACTTTTATCCCTTTTACCTTTCGTGTTGATAGCCACCTATAAACTATTCTCATCGTTGAAATGACTGAATGAGCGCTATCCAACATGGATAACTGCCCCGCAAAAAATTTACTCAACGGCTCAAAATCAGGCTTCTTCTGTTTTGACAATGACAAACCCATTTTTCATATACATTTTAATTGCTCCTTGATTCCAATCCGCAACATGCAGAACAATTGGAAAAATATTGTTGTTTTGCATGTAAGAAATAGCAAACTGCAATAACGCTTCTCCGTAACCCGTTCTCTGACAGCTTTTTTCCACAATCAAATCATCTATTTCATTGTCATATATGGCAACCGAACCAATTAATTTTCCATCAATTTCTAAAATGTATATTTTATCTTTTTTGCGTTCTAATTCTTCTTGACTGTCACAACAATCTACCGGAAATCGCTGCAAAGCGGTTCTCATGTCACGAAAGCACTCCTCATAAACCTTCTTATATTCTTTATAATCAAAAGATGAATAGTTCCTAAGCTGCAAAGATGACATAATAGATTCGCCGCGATATTCCATTGTATGCGCTATAATTTTCATTTTTCTGCATCTCCCGCAAAGCTTAATTTATATCACAACAAACTTTTATTTTCAATCTGCGATTAGTAAAATCGCCGGCGTTTAGATCCATCAACACAAAAAGTAAAAGGGACTAATTTTTTGATATATTATGGAACCCGACTATCTTTTGTTCTGAATATGATATAATTATATCATATTAAAATGACTTTGTAAAGAGGATTTTGTAGTATTTTGGAAGAAAATTTCAGGCCTCCAGCCTGCCTTCTCTGTTTCCGCGGCCAGCTCCTCCACCCTAACGGCTAACGCCGTAAAATCCACCTTGCTAAAGTCGGTGCAGTCCACCCGCAAAAGCTGCCCATAAGCAAAGCGATCCATCCCCCGCGCCTGCACCGACGCCCAGAAAGTCTGCTCATCCGGCCAGGAAGGCGCCGTTTTTTCTCCCGGCGGTTCGGGGTAAACGGTGTTGACCACATGGCCGCGGTGACGCGAAGGGCTTTGGTCCCGGGCGAGGAAACGTGCATATACCACTGAAGGGTCGCCGGTAAACAGCACCGTCAGCGCTGGGCAGCGATACTGCGAAAAAAGGCGCTCGACCGCCGGACGGCTGGTTTCCTCGAAATTGTTTTCCAGGATAAAAGAGCGGCCCGCCCGCATTTCGGTTTCCGCACAGGCGCAAAGGATGTTGAAGCTTCCCTTCCCCAGCGCTTGCTTTTCCGCCCTGCTGCGGAAGCCGACGCTGTCAAAAAGCAATTCCTTAAAATCATCCTTGGAAAAAAGGGGCAGCGCCATCTTCTGCGCCAGGACAGCGGCAAAGCTGCTTTTGCCGCCCGCTGGCACCCCTGCAATCAAAATTCCTACCATAATAGCACCTCATTTTCTGACGCTTTCTGAAGAAAACACTCGTATTAACAGCCAATATTATCCTTGCCTTTTTAAGTATAACACAACCTAAGGCCGTTGTCCAGCGGAGTCGAAAATTTTTTTGGGGAAATATGAAAAAATGTTTGCATTTTTGCCGCGAGTGTGTTATACTAGCTTTAAACGAATGTTTAAGGGCGTGATGATATGGATTTAATGGATAAACTGACCCTACTAGCTAATTCAGCCAAGTATGACGCTGCCTGCACCTCAAGCGGCGTGGACAGGACGCCTGCTGCCGGCGGTATTGGCAGCGCTTCAGCCTGCGGCATCTGCCACAGCTTCGCTGCCGACGGACGGTGTATTTCTTTGCTGAAGGTGCTGATGACCAACGTCTGCGTCAACGACTGCAAATACTGCCTCTGCCGCCGTTCCAACGATATCCGCCGCACAGCCTTCACGCCAGAGGAACTGGCCGACCTGACCATGCAATTTTACCGCCGCAATTATATTGAAGGGCTGTTTCTAAGTTCGGGCATCCAACGTAATCCGGATTATACCTGCGAGCAGATGATCCGGACGTTGGAACTGCTGCGGGGGCGATACCGCTTTTTTGGCTATATCCATGCCAAAGCTATCCCTGGCGCTGACCCTAGGCTGATTGGCCAGCTGGGAATGCTGGCCGACCGCATCAGTGTCAATATTGAGCTACCGTCCCAGCAGAGCCTAAAGCTTTTGGCGCCGGACAAGTCTAAACAGAACATCTTAGGGCCAATGAAGCTGATCACTAGCGGCATTGAGGAAAACCGCAGCGACATCGTCCGTTACCGCCACGCCCCAAAATTTGCGCCTGCCGGCCAAAGCACTCAGATGATTGTCGGCGCATCGCCAGAAAGCGATTTCCAGATTTTGACCTTGTCGGAAGCGCTGTACAAAAAATATGCACTGAAGCGGGTGTTCTTTTCGGCCTATATGCCGGTGGTATCCGACCCGCTGCTGCCTGGCAAGGAAGTCAAGCCGCCGCTGCTGCGGGAGCACCGGCTCTACCAGGCCGATTGGCTGCTGCGGTTTTACGGATTCGAAGCGAAAGAGATTTTAGACGAAAAGCAGCCCTTTTTCGACCCAGCGCTCGACCCCAAGTGCAACTGGGCGCTCAAACATATGGAGCGCTTTCCGCTGGAGGTCAACCGCGCCGATTATGAGGATTTGCTGCGGGTACCGGGCATCGGCGTCATCTCGGCAAAACGGATTTTGGCAGCCAGACGGATAGGGCCGCTGAATTTCCAAGGGCTAAAAAAGATTGGCGTCGTCCTTAAACGCGCCCAGTATTTCATTACTTGCAGCGGGCGGATGATGGAGGGGCTGAAATTTTCGCCGCATACCACCCGCCTGGCGCTGATGAGCGAACGAAGTGCTGCCGACCTGCCGGGGCATGGCCCAGAACAGCTAACACTTTTCCCCTCAGAGCAAACACAGGCTCTTCTTCCTACGCCATATAAAACGGCAGGATTCCCCGAAATTGGGAAAATTTCTAGCTGATTATACAAATGATTTCTATAAAATCCGGTTCTTCCGACGAAAAAGACAGTGGATCATTGCTTTTGTCAAGCTGAAACCTGTGTTTTGCACCAAATAAAGCGCCTACCCACAAAGAGGGGAAAATAACTGTCAAATTACCAGGAATAAGGGAAATCTTTTGGAAGATTTGCGCAAAAAGATTTCACCATCAATCCACATGGTGAAATCCAGCAATAGAACCATTCCCTAGATTCCCAAAATTTGAAAATAAATCAGGCATACTGCTGAAATCAGTGAAAATCTTTCATGCAAATTAGGCAGAAAATTTCCACTTCAAATAATACCGGAATAATGACAGCAAAAACGCGTCCAATTCCACAAAACCTGAAAATAAACTAGCATATTGACGGAATTCAACGAATTCTTTTATACAATTCAGGCAATAAAAATCCACATACCCGCCGTCTGGCAGAAAGGATGTTAAATAATGGAACTTGTTTACCGTTATGATGGCAGTTTTCCCGGCTTGCTGACCTGTGTTTTCCACAGCATCGCCGACAAGCAACTACCCGCGGCGATCCTCCCGCCGGACAGCGACGAAACTTTCCTCTACCCTGAACGGCAAATTACCACCGATGAAGCCAAGGCCCGGCGAGTAGCGGTTTCAATCCCCAAACGCATCTCGGATGAAGCCTGGGAGCTGACTTGGCGGGGATATCTGACCTGCCACCCGCAAAAAGAACTACTGGTGGTAAATTTCCTGCGGATGGGCTATAGCATGGGGGCAAAAGTGGTGAACAACCTGCAAAACGACACCGTTTCCGCACTGTCGAAAGCCGTCTATCACCTGAATCACGAAGCCCATCTGCTGACTGGGTTTGCCCGCTTTTCTATTCATGAAGGGGCAATGACCGCAGTTGTTGCGCCGAAAAACCTTGTGCTGCCGCTGATCGGCCCCCATTTCAAAGCCCGTTATCCCAACGAAAACTTCATGATTTACGACAAAACCCATGAGATGGCCTATTTTTACCATCAGGGCAAGGCGGCAATCCAGCCCATAGAAGCGTTAACGCTGCCGCCGGCAAGCGCCGAGGAAATGCGTTTCCGGCAGATGTGGAAGGGCTACTATGACGCCATCGCAATCGAAGGACGGATAAACCCCCGCTGCCGGATGGGCCATATGCCCAAGCGCTATTGGGCATATCTGACGGAATTAAACCCCGATTATACGCTGCCGGCAGCGCCGCAGCCCACCCAAACCGCGCTCGCCAATCAGCTATCATTACAAGACTAAACGCAAAATTGACAATATGGAAAGAGGTTCGCCTTATGAACATCTACGAAAACACGCCACAATACGAATCCAAACATTTCCTGCTGCGGAAGGTGCGGCTTACAGATGCCGGCGACCTGCTGCGCTGTTACAGCGACCCCGAAGCAGTCGGACGGATGAATGCCGACAATTGTACCAATAATTTCCATTTTACGACGCTGTCCGATATGGAAGCCTGTATCCGTTTCTGGCTGGACGAGGTCAGCAAAGGATACTACCTGCGTTTTGCGCTGGTGGACAAGGCCGAAGGACGGGCCTTTGGCACAACAGAGATTTTCAACAAGGGAGATCTGGGGCCGCTGCCGCAGGTTGGGCTGCTGCGGCTAGACCTGGCGGCCCGCTATGAAACGGAAGATGTGCTGCGGGAGCTGTTCTCGCTTACGCACGAGCATTTTTACGGCCTACTGGAGCTTCAATATATGATGACCAAAGCCCCGCGGGCAGCAGGGGTACGGCGGATGGCGATGGAAAAATTGGGCTATCTGCCGGTGAAAAACCCGTCTGTCGCCCCTTATGAAGACTACTGGTTCCGTTGGAAAAAAACGCCGTTTGAAGTAGCGGAAAGCATCGCTTGCTGCGGGCTGGTCTGTGCTTTCTGCCACAGCGCTGGAAGCTGCGCCGGCTGCCGGGAAAGCCTTTCTTGCAGACGGCTTTCCGAAGACGGCTGTTTCCAATACCAGTGCAGCGGCGAAAAGGGGTTTGAAGGCTGTTGGGAATGCCCAGACGGCCCCTGCGGGCGGGATATGTTCAGCGAAAGCCATGACCTGCGCAACCGGGTCTTTGTCCAGCTGATCCGGGAAAAAGGCCGGGAATGGCTGGCAAAACGGCTGCTGGAAAACCAACAATTCGGCATCCAATACGGCTGGCAGAAGGACTACGACGGCTTAGACAGTCCGGAAGCAATCCGAACGCTGCTGGAGACCGGCAACCGACGCAATAGAACCTGATGGCTGCGCTGAGTTGTCACAACTAGTCAGTTGTAACCGACGCAGTAGAGTTTAATGGCCGCATAAATACGTACCCTAGCGATTAAAAGTTTTGCGAGCTTAGCTCTGCTAAGCTTGGCTTTCTTCAAAAGCGACTCGTACTCCCGCATCCCCACGCCGCTGCCTTGACTTTTTTGGAGGATTATTGTACAATAGCTTTATAACGTCCTGGAACTGAAAAATTGGAAAAAGAAGGGAAAAGTATGAGCGAAGAATTCCGCCAACCTGGCTTCGACGCTATTTCCGCCGCTCTCGAACGGCTCTACTCTGGAAAGAAAGGGCTTTATTACGGTACAGCAATCCCCTATACCCTCGGCGGGCCGGACCCGCTGGACGGCGTGGAGGTATTCAAAAACGACAGCCCTTTCCCCCACTGGCATTACGTCAGCTTCGGGTTCAGCGACTTGGATGAGAAAACCGCCCCCGGCTCGGAGTGGAGCGGCTACGGCTTTGAGATGACCTTCCGCCTGAAAAGGGAAGGCGACGACCCGCCGGTCTGGCCGGTAAACCTAATGCAGAATCTGGCGCGCTATGTTTTTGACAGCGGCAACGTTTTCGGCCCCGGCCACCATATCGATCTCAATGGCCCGATTATGCTGGAAGCAGATACCAAACTTGGGGCGCTGGGATTTTTTGTCGACCCCGAACTGGGGGAGATGGACACCGAAAACGGCAGGGTTGTCTTCCTACAGGCAGCCGCTTTGACGGTTGACGAAATGCAGGCGCTGATGTGCTGGAACGGCACGGCGTTTTTGAAGCTGCTTGAAAAGGCCCTGCCGGGGCATATCGCCGACCTTTCCCGACGGTCAGTGATGGAACGGCCCGAAATCCGGGAAACCTGGCAGCAGGGCGTCGACCAGGACGGCTCTTCAACTGGGTTTCTATATGTGGACGAACTAGGCTGGTGCCGCGCCGACAGCGGCTGGCGGCTGCGGCTGGGCGCGGGACACACCGGTGTCATCCGGACGATGCTGAAAGCCAGAGTCGGCAAAGGGCAGCCGCTGGGGCTTATCGGCCCAGATCAGGGCGTTTCCTTTGTTCCCGGCGAAAAAACGGAATTTTCGGCAGATGAAACTGAACTGAAGGTCACGCTGCCGGAAACGGCCCTAACGGAACTTTGCGGGCTGCTGCTGCCGGCGGCGCAGACGGTGCGCTGCGATGCAGCGCCGCTGTGGCTCGATATCGTTCCGACGGTCATCCGCGACCGCGACGGCAATGTCAAAAAGGTTATCCAATGAAAGGGGAAAAATCCATCATGGCAAAGCAATCCTTCTGCCGCAAACACACTGTCGGACGGCTAAAATTCCTGCCGTTGGGCCTTTTGTTTATGTTTTTTGGGATAGGCTGCCTGTACGTCGGGCTGCATCCGGACGAAGGCGACCCAGGGTATCTGCGCTGGGTGGCACTGGGAGCCGGGGTGTTTGTGGTGCTGATCGGGCTTCTTGAATGTTTCCTTAGCCTGCGGGATTCCCTGTTCCCGTCGCACAGCACGCTGGCCAAGTCCATCCGCTCCCAGCTCCCCGATCCAGAAAATGCGCCGCCGGTAAAAGAGCTTTTCGAGATGGTCGACAACGATGTCGCCGAGGCCAAGTGGTTCGGCAAAGTAGCTGTGGGGAAAGAATGGGTTTTCGGCGACGAAGGCGTGCTGATCAGTCGGATCCGCGGCGTTTTTTATAAGATAGACACACACTATTATAATAGAAAGCGCAGCGTCACCTACAAACTGAAGCTGGTAGACGACCGCCGCCAGCTTCACGTCTACGTCCTTGGCAGCGAACAGACGATGATGGATGCCTATAACTACATCCGGCTGCTGGTACCGGAAAGCTGGACAAATAATATGGATGCGTTGCTGGCCCTTCCAGAGGAAGAGTTCGGCGCTTTTAACCGCGATTTCTGCATCAAACGCGACAAGCGAATACAGCAGGAAGCCGAACAGGCTGCCGACCGCGCCGAGTTTCCACAGGATATCGTCCTTTATCAGCTGGACGGTGTCTCCACTTCCCGTGTATCAGCCAAATTGGTTACCGAACAGCTGGACACGATGGAACAAAACGAACAGTTCCGGCTGCAGCTGTTGTGGGACTTTTCGCTTCCCCACTGCGGCACCATGAAGACGATGACCTGTTTCAAACTCCCGGCGGAAGGCTACTGGATTGTAACAGTCTATGAAAGGCCCGACGGCAGCAATGCCGCCTGGGGAAAGGCGATGAACCGCGACGGCGCGCTGGACTGCCTGACCCATCTGCTGCGCCATGAAGCCCAGGACCCGGTACAGGCCGGCTGGAACGCGGTGGAAGTCCGCGCCGCCCCGGCCCAGTCCCGCCAGGAAGCTTTTAAAAAGCTGACGATTGAGCAGGCAAACGGCCTGCGCGACGAGTATGAGCGCTTCACCCGCGCCGATGTGGAAGCCGCCGCCGACGGCCTTGCCGACGAAACCTACCGCGCCGTCCAGCTCTTTTTAGGCAGCTGGTGCATTATGATCCACCTTGAAGGCGACACCGCCCTTGTCCACGCCACCAAACCCTGCCCCGACAAACTGCGGTTTTACTCTACGCGCGCCCGCGTCTCCCAGGCCACCGCTTGGCTGTTGCAGCTGATGGACGGCCGTCTCGACCCCGACTTTTCCAAATGGAAAGACGAAACCGACGAAATGGAACGCACCATCCTTCAGCAAAACAAGGACGGCCAAGCCTAATAAGAGCCGAACTGCAAAGCTTTTCGTCAGCATATACTCGCCGCCTACTGCGTCGGAAAACGGCGAGTATACCAAATATAACTAGAAAGGTCTGTTGAATTATGGGAAGATTTTTCAGTGATGCGGTGGAGCAGGCACTGGATCTGATTTATTATCACATCCAGGCAGGCTCCGGCGCGGAGGGCTTCAAGCTATTGTCAGAGGCGGCAAAGGCGGGCGACGGCGATGCCGAGTATTTCCTGTCGCGCTGCTTTTCGGGGTCGTCGTATGTCTGGCGCTACCATGGGTTCCCGGAAGATGACGACACGGTCAGCGAGCTGATTCACCGCGCGATTGCGCATGGCAGTGCCGCGGCAGTCCTGGGCGCGATGCGCTGCGGCGAACTGACGCCGTCGGCAAAAAAAACAATGCCTTTTTCTTCGCTGAAAGAGGCGTGGGAAGTTGTCTATAAAAAGGCGGAAGGCGGCGAGCCCTTCTGCCAGTACATGATTGGCAATACCTATTTTTGGGGCGATACGCTGGAAATCGACGGCTTTGACCCCGACCAATATCCCAGCCAGGAAGCTGTGGCGCGACATCTGCGGGACGAATTCCTGAAAGCACTGCCATGGTTTGAACGGGCGTTTGACAACGGCCTGGATCTCGCTGGCAATAATATTAACAACTATTACCGCGACGGCCGGGAATCGCTGGGGCTGCCGGCCCAGCCGGACAAGATAGCCGATACGCTGCGCCGCGGCGCGGAACACGGCTACCCGAACTGGATGACCGATTATGGGAGCAAACTGCTTGAGGATCCGAACCGTCAGGCTGAAGGGCTGGAATGGGCCAAGCGGGCGGCAGAAAAGGGCCAGCTCGACGCCTGGATCGACATCGGCGACGCCTACGCCAACGGCAAAAGCGTGCCGGTAGATATGCCCTATGCGCTGCAATGCTATGAAAAAGTGCTGGCCAGGCAGGATTACCCTTACGGTTTTATGCGGGTAGGCAAACTCTGTTATTTTGGCAACGGCGTGCCGCAGGACTATGCACGGGCTGTCCAATGTTTTGAACGTTCCCGTGCGCTGGGTAACGACTGGGCCAATGCCTACTTAGCGGTCTGCTATCTCTGCGGCTATGGCTGCCAACGCGACCCCGCGCGGGCCAAGTCGCTGGTGGAGGAAGTCAAATGGACTTCCCCAGAAAAGAATTTTGTCTTGGGCGTCTTATACGCCCAAGGCCTTGGCGGCGCGCCCCAGGATATCGCCAAAGGGGTCGCCTTCCTTCAGAAAGCCGGCGACTACCGCCCCGCCAAGGAAGAGCTGATGCACTACAAAAAGGGCTTTTTCGGCAAGTGGAAACGTCGCTGATCCGTTGGACGTTTTTGTAAAAAATATCGGCAGCTGGTTCGATTACCAGCTGCCGATATTTTCTGTTTATCTTCATTTGCCCGCCTGTCCAGCGTTGGCTGCCTACCGGACCGTACCGCCCGTAACCCCTGCAACGCCTTCGACGATTTGGTAGCCGGCGTCGCGCAGAACGCGTTTAATTTCTTCAACGTGGTCGCGGTCGCGGGTTTCCATACCCAGGCGAAGGAAGCAGGAATTGATGTCCATATCTTCATCAGAACGGTCGTGGCGCACCGAAACGACGTTCGCGCCGGTGCGGGCGATGAGCTCCGAAACAGCAACCAGCTGGCCGGGCTTATCGACAAGGGCGACAGTAATGTCCGTCGAACGGCCCTCCTTCATCAGGCCGCGGCTGATGACCCGGGAGAGGATGGTCACGTCGATATTGCCGCCGGAAACAACGCAGACCGCCTTCTTGCCCTTAATGTCTACTTTGCCGAACATAGCCGCCGCCACGGCAACAGCGCCCGCACCCTCGGCAATCATCTTGTGGCGCTCAATCAGCGCTAAGATCGCCGTTGCGATTTCGTCGTCGGTCACCGTTACCAGCTCGTCCACATATTTGCTGACAATTTCGTAGGTGAGGTCGCCGGGGTGCTTGACAGCGATGCCGTCGGCAAAAGTCGATACGCCCGGAAGGGTCAGCTGCCGCCCCTCTTTGATCGAATCAATCATGCTGGGCGCGCCCGCAGCCTGAACGCCATAAACCTTGACTTTGGGGTTGAGCGATTTGACCGCATAGGCCACGCCTGAAATCAGCCCGCCGCCGCCGATAGGCACAATCACCGCGTCAATGTCGCTAAGTTGGTTCATCAGCTCTAAGCCGATTGTCCCCTGCCCAGCAATAACGTCTTCGTCGTCATAGGGATGGATAAAGGTGCTGCCCTGCTCTTTCTGCAGCTCAATCGCCTTGGCGTAAGCGTCGTCATAGACGCCCTTGACCAGCACCACCTCGGCGCCGTAGCTCTTGGTCGCTTCTACCTTGGAAATCGGCGCGCCCTCAGGGATACAGATTTGGGCCTTAATGCCATTTTCACGGGCAGCCAGCGCCACCCCCTGGGCATGATTACCTGCCGAACAGGCAATCACCCCCGCCGCCTTTTCCTCTGGCGACAGCTGGGACATCTTGAAGTAGGCCCCGCGCACTTTAAACGACCCGGTGACCTGCAGGTTCTCCGGCTTTAGGTACAGCTCACAGCCTGGACAGAGCAGCGGCGCGTAAATCGGCTCGGTTGTGTGCAGCACATTTTTCAAGACAAAAGAAGCCTGGTAAATCTTATCTAATGTCAGCATAATGCTCTTCCCCCTTGTTGTTTTCAGACCGACATGGCCATTGCACCGGTACGCAGCAGCTGCAAAATCCCAAAGGGTTTGCAGAGGTTAATCAGCGAGTTGAGCGTTTTCGGGCTGCCTGACAGCTCTAAGATCATCGTGTCCTGGCCAACGTTCAGGATATTGGCCCTGAAGAGGTTGGCAATGGCCACCATCTCGGCGTCTGTCTCCTCGGTACGGGCCAGCTTCAGCATCAGATGTTCCCGTAGCACGATATGCTCCGGGTCGAGCACCTCCACCTCCAACACATCGTGGAGCTTGCTCACCTGCTTCTCCACCTGCCGCACCACATTTTCGTCGCCGCGGACGACAATAATCAGATGGGAAAATTCCGAGTCCACATCCTGCGCCGCTACAGTGCTCAAAATATTGTAAAACCGGCGGCTGAACAGCCCGGTGATCCGCTGTAGAATGCCGGTGTTGTTATGGGTCGTAATCAGCAAATAATTGTCGCGTTCCATAGGTTTTCTCCTTCCCTGCATCCTATCGCATTTCCAGAATCGGTTCCTCTACCGAAGCGCCGGCAGGCACCATCGGCAGGACGTTTTGGTCGCGGTCGATATGGCAGTTGATTAGCACAGGCCCTTTTAAGGCCAGTGCCGCCTCCAACACCGGACGGATCTCCTCCCGGCTGGAAATGGTCATAGCGCGCACGCCGTAGGCCTCGGCCAGCAGCTCATAATTTGTTTTTTTGTCCAATGTCGTTTGGGAAAAGCGGTTATCATAGAAAAGCTTCTGCCACTGCCGCACCATCCCCAGCACCTCGTTATTGAATACCAACTCAACAATCGGAATGTTATAACGGGCAGCCGTCGACAGCTCGTTGGCGTTCATATGGAAACTGCCGTCGCCGGCGATGTTGACGACGCGCTTATCCGGCAGGGCCACCTGCGCCCCCAGCGCAGCCCCCAGGCCATACCCCATCGTCCCTAGGCCGCCGGAAGTCAGCAGCTGGCGGGGGTGGCGGAAGGTGTAAAACTGCGCCGCCCACATCTGGTGCTGTCCGACCTCGGTCGTCAGAACTGCTTCGCAGCTGGTCAGCTCGGCCAATGTTTCCAGCACCTCCTGCGGGGTGATGCCGCTGGGGTTATTGGTATGCTGGATCAGCGGGTACTGGCGCTGCCAGCCTGCCACCTCGGCCATCCAGTCGGCGTGGTGCTGCTGCGGGACACGCTTTAGCAGCTCGCCGATCATCTCAGCGGCGTCGCCTTTGAGCCGCACCTGGACGTTGACGTTTTTGTTGAATTCAGCAGCATCAATGTCAATTTGGATCACTGGGAAGCGCTGGGCAAAAAGGGAGGTGTTGCAGGTCACGCGATCAGAAAAACGGGTGCCGACAGCAATCATCAGATCGCAGTTTTTGATTGTCTCCGAAGCTGTTTTCGTACCATGCATCCCCAAAAGCCCCACATAGCGGGCGTCGGCCTGATCGTAGCCGCCCTGGCACATCAGCGAGCAGGACACTGGCGCGTCCACCCGCTCCGCCAGCTCTTTCAACACCCCTGCGGCCTCTGAAGACAGCACGCCGCCGCCGGCGTAAATCATTGGGCGCTCTGCCTTGGCGACCATCTCGGCAGCCTTGTCCAGCCAGAAATCAGGCGGCAGCTCGTCACGGTGGTAGGGCAGCGGCTGGCTGGGAGCGTAGCTGCAGCGGGCGGCGGTCACATCTTTCGGAATATCAATCAGCACCGGGCCTTTGCGGCCCTCGCCGGCGATTTGGAACGCCTCGCGGATCACATCGGCCAGCTCGGCAACATCTTTGACGATATAATTATGCTTTGTAATCGGCATCGTAATGCCTGTGATATCCACTTCCTGGAAGCTATCCAGCCCTAAAAGGTTGCGGTTGACGTTGCCGGTAATCGCTACCAACGGCACCGAATCCATGTAGGCTGTCGCCAGCCCAGTCACCAGGTTTGTCGCACCAGGACCGGAAGTAGCGATGCAAACGCCGGTCTTCCCACTGGCGCGGGCGTAACCGTCAGCTGCATGGGCTGCCCCCTGTTCGTGGGCCGTGAGGATATGGTTGATGCGGTCGCTATAACGGTAAAGGGCGTCATAAATATTCAGCACCGCACCGCCAGGATAGCCAAAAACGGTATCCACCTGCTGCTCCAGCAGGCACTCCATGATAATTTCTGCACCTGTAAGGTTCATATTTTCCATCCTTTCTTTCTATGCGTCGGAAAGTCTTTTGTTTTGTACAACCGTGCCGGAAAAACAAAAAGCTTTCATCTCCCAAAGAGATGAAAGCCGCCTAGCTTCCACGGTACCACCCTTATTTGCCGCTTCCGCGGCCGCTCATCCTGCGTCCAACAACGCAGCCTCCGCTAACGGGAAGACCCGGGCCAGCCTACCCACCCCAACGGGCTTCAGCCGCCTGCTCAGGGGTGATGGGAGCATTCCCTGCCGTACCGCTTTCCACCAGCCAGCGGCTCTCTGACCCAGCGCTTGGAAACTCTGTCCCCTTCTCTGCATTTCAAAATCTTATTTTTCTTATTATACTCTCCTTACGCCTATTTGTCAAGCTTTTTTTATAACTTGTCGGGCAACAACACTTAAAGGTCTGAAAGAGTACGGGTCGCTTTCTGAAGAAAGCTCCGCAAAGACTTTTAATCGCCAAGATGCCTGTTCGTCTTCAAAAAACCGCCTTCTGCGTCGATAGATTCTACCATTTTTAAAAATGCTGTTATCCCGATGACTTGCCCCGCACTATTCCGCTTTCTCTGGCTTATTGGCAAATCTGGAGCTTGACTTTTTAGCAAAGGCATGATATACTAGTATTGCTATATAGTAATACTAGGTATTAAACCAAAGGAAGGATGCTATGGACAGCCGTTATGTACAGCAATTCAAAAAAGGTTCGCTGGAAATGATGCTTTTATGCCTAATTGGGCGCGGGGAAACCTATGGCTATGAAATTATCACGGGGCTGAATGAGAAAGCCGCCGTTTTGGGCTATGCAAAAGAAGGAACGGTTTACCCGCTCCTTTACCGCCTGCAAGAAGCCGAGCTGATCAGCTGCCGGATAGCCCCAGCCGCCGCCAACGGCGGTTCCAAAAAATATTACGCCCTCACCCCAAAGGGCAAAGGCGTATTGGAAGAACTGATCCAGTTTTGGTCAGCATACAAAAACTGTGTCGACGGCTTCATCGCCGCCTACCAAGAGGAGGAACCAACATGAAGGAACAGTACCTCAGACAAACCGCTAAAGCGCTCCACCTGCCCCGCAAAGCCAAGCAGGAAATCCTGCGCGACCTGGCCGAAATTTTCGACTCGGCGCTGGAACACGGCGAAACAGAAGCACAGGTCGTTAAACGTCTGGGCAACCCGGCAGAATTTGCCGACGATGCCGCCAAACAACTGGGATTTGACAACCACGCGTCCGCAAAGCGGCGGCATATTTTCGCGATTGCCCTTTCCCTTATCGTTGCCGCAATAGCCTTCGGCATTTACGCTGCTGCAAGGATGAATAAAGCGCCGAAAGGCGTTATCGGGCAAGCAGATGCCATGACCCACATTTTAGTAGTCGGCAGTATAGACGTTTCAGGAGTTTTGCTGGTTATCGGGCTGCTGGCAGCCGCAGCCGCGGTCCTGCTGCTCATCCATAAAAACAGAAAGCCGTAGAGGGTCCAAGCGGGTAAAGCCACACTCCTAGAAAAACTTCTCGACAGCAAGGGCAACGCCGTCTTCATCGTTAGAGGCTGTCACAAAATCAGCGGCTTCTTTGGCGGCGGGAACGGCGTTAGCCATGGCGACGCCAAAGCCGGCATAGCGGATCATGGAAATATCGTTGAAGCCGTCGCCGCAGGCCGCCAACTCCTCCCGCGTAAGGTTTTGGCTTTTCAGCAGCTGCTCCAGCGAATAGGCTTTGTCGATATGCTCCGGCATAATCTCAATGAAAAACGCTTCAGAACGGTAGACGCTAAGGCCAGGCAAAGCTTCGCGGATAGGGCCTTCGATCTCCGCCATATGGCTGCCCTCGCCGGTCATTAAACATTTGGGCACCGGCTCGGTCACCGCCTCTGTAAAAGACGGCACGGCCTGAAACGGCATTCTGTTAACCCGGCACTCAAGTTCAATATAGGGGTCGTCCGGCGTTTCGGTCAGCACCGCGCCGTCCTTATAGGTCAGCACCCCTACCTGATACTTTTGGGCCAGCCGATAAATCGTTGGGACCCGGTCAAGGTCGAGCACCTTCTGATAAAGGATTTTGCCGCTGCCCAATTCCAACACCTGTGCGCCGTTGAAGGACAGAATAAACCCGCCCCAGCGCGCCATCTCCAGTTCTTCCGCCAGCGGGAGAATCCCCTCTGTCGGCCTGCCCGACGCCAGCGCCAACCGCAAACCTTGCCGCTGGGCCTCCATCAGCGCAGCCTTGGTGCGCGGCGTGATGATTTTTTGCGAATTGGTCAGCGTCCCATCCAAGTCCAATGCCAGAATTTTGTATTTCATACATAATCTCCTGTCTTTATGTCAGCTGCGGCAGGCCAAAGCCCTTCCCTGCTACCGCATATTGGCGGCAGCTTTCCATTTTCCAGAAACCGCATCGCTGGTAAATATGGTTAGAAACCGGATTTTCCCGGTCAACAAACAGCGGCGGCGCTTTAATATTTTCAATTATAATAGAAAAGCTGATAGGCGTCAAACCATTCCAGGGAAAATTGGCTTTTTCCATGAAAGGTTTCCGGGTTTTTTCCTATTTATAGCGAAAAGAGCGGCTTGTAAAATAGCAGAAAGTATGGTAAAATATTGTAGTCGGGAGGTGGGCCGGATGGGCAAAGGGCTTAGGTGTTTTTTACTGACAGACAGCCTTTTAAGCTCTAGCTATGCCGTCGGGATGTTCATTTTCTTCTGCACAGACCTTCGCCATTACACCGATTTTTACTTGCTGGGGGCAGCCATCGCGCTGGTACTGGCGCTGCCATGGATCTTCCTGATGATGCTTGGCGGCGGGCTGCTGCTGGCAGGCAAGGGAAAAATTCCGGGGCTGGCTGCTGGCAGGGACGGCGGTCCAGCTCCTTGCAGCTGGAGCCTGTTTTGGGATGTCGGCCTACTTTGGCATTAGGCTGACGATGATTTTTGGCGTGATGCCGCTGCTGGGGCTTGCTGGGCTTATCGTCTTCCTGAAAACACTTCCAGAACGTTGAAAAATAAGGAGGAATTATGGGGCCTTCATCCTTCCCGCCCTGCTGCGGGGACGACGCGCGCATCCTAATTTTGGGGAGCTACCCCTCCCCGCTGTCGTTCGAAAGCGGGTTTTATTACGGCCACCCGCGTAACCGGTTCTGGCCGCTGCTGGCGGGGCTGCTTGGCGATGCCGTGCCGCAAAGCCGCGAAGAAAAGATAGCCTTCCTGCTGCGGCGGAAGGTAGCGCTGTGGGATGTGTTGGACAACTGCGACATCCGCGGCGCAGCCGACGCCAGTATCCGGAGCCCTGTCTATCACGATGTGGAAGGGTTCCTAGCCACAGCGCCGGTAAAGGCTTTGTTTTTCAATGGCGCGCAGGCAGAAAACCTGTTTATAAAGAGCGGGCAGAAGTTAACCCTCCCGGCAAAGCGCCTCCCCTCCACCAGCCCAGCCAACGCCGCCTGGTCGATGGAACGGCTGCGGACATCCTGGGGAGAAGCCATCCTGCCCTTCCTCAATCAATAAAAGGAGCGATTTTGATGAAAGAGTTTTACAAATCCAGACGCCTGGCGCTGATGGAAGGGCTTGCCGCCCCGGCCGCAGTGCTGATTTTTTCCGGCAAAGCGCCAATGCGCTCGGCTGATGAAAGTTACGGCTTCTCGGTTGACCGCAACTTTTACTATCTAACTGGCATTGACCGCGAAAACATGATCTTGATGCTGAAAAAGATGCCAGGCAAGGAGGTTACGGCGACGCTGTTCATCGAGCCTTACAGCGAGGAGCTGGCCAAATGGGTGGGCGGCCGAATGAAGCGCGACGAAGCAACTGCTGTCAGCGGCATTGACGATATCCGCTACCTAGAAGATTTCCCGGCAAACCTGAACAGACTGGTCAGCGGAACCCAAGGGCTGGGTAAGCTGCAAATCGGCCTTGACCTCTGGCGCTACACAGCCAGCCAAGCCGACACCCCTGCCCATGAACAGGCCAAGGTCATCCGCGAGCGCTACCCAGCAGTGGAAATTACCGATGTCCGCGGCGAACTGGCGGCGATGCGGATGGTCAAGAGCGACGCGGAGCTAGCAGAAATGCGCAAAGCACAAGCCGCCACCGACACCGCTGTCCGTGCAATGATCCGCCACGCCCGCCCAGGCATCAACGAGGCTGAGTTGGAAGGGGCATTTGACTTTTCGCTGGCCTGCCAGAACGAACGGGAACACGCTTTCCCCTCCATCGTCGCCGGCGGCCGGCGGGCGACAACCCTCCATTATGCTGAAAACAACCAGGTCGTCGAGGACGGCCAGCTGGTACTAATCGACCTGGGCAGCGCCCACAACCACTATTGCGCCGACATTTCCCGTACCTTCCCCATCAACGGCCATTTTACCGCGCGCCAGAAAGCCGTTTACAACACGGTGCTGGCGGCCCAAAAGCTGGTTATCGAAACCGCAAAACCAGGCATGACGTTAGGGGAGCTGAACCAGCTGGTCATTGACTTTTATGAAAAGGAACTGCCTAAACTGGGGTTGCTGGCAGACGGCAAAAAAGTCGGCGACTACTACTACCATGGCGTTTCCCATCATCTGGGGCTGGACACCCATGACGTCTCCTCCCCCACCCTTGAAAAGCTCGCACCGGGGATGGTCATCACCGTCGAACCGGGGCTGTACATCGAAGAAGAAGAAATCGGCGTGCGGATTGAGGACGATATCCTGATCACCGAAACCGGTGCAGAGAACCTGTCAGCAGGATTTGTCCACACTACCGAAGAAATCGAAGCGCTGTTCGCCTGAGAAACCAATTAAATGCTAAATCCCCGCTGTCCAAACGGGCAGCGGGGATTTTAACGCTACTTTAACAGCTTTTACTTACTCGCCTTCAGGCTCAGCCGGCACTTCGGCCTCAGCAGGTTCTTCTGCTGCTTCTGCCTCGGCAGGCGCTTCCTCTTCCGCAGGTGCTGAAACAGGCTGGTCACCGTCAGCGCCATCCATGGTAACGATTTCTGGCGCAACAGGGGGCTTAGTGTTGATCTTGGGACGCTGCAATTTCAGAACCTCGCAGCAAAGCATGATGAACAGCGTCGAAATCTGGATATGGGCGCCGTTCGGTTCGGTAAAGATAATCGCGAATTCCTGATCCAAACGGTTGCGGGTCTCCGCCAGCTTATCCACCAGCTGCTGGCCGTTCATCTCCACCACGACAGCCTTGACGCCGCTGCGGGAAACGTGTTCCTCAGCCAAAGGCCGGGAGGCAAAAATCGAGCAGAACGCTTTGCCATTGCGGCTGCCGAAGCCCAGCGCAAAGTCGCCGGCTTTAGCCTGTTCAACAGTCGTGCCAGGGGCCGCCACAACATAGAAGCGGCCGTTAATAGCCCGCAGCTGATGCAGCGACTGTATTGTCATCGCCTGGGACATATAGGGGCGGATATCCTTCTTTTCCAGCTCGCCCAGCACATAGCTGCTCATGTGGATGGTGCTGCCGGCGTGCTCTTTGCCTACCTCATGCACCACAAAGCCGAAGACGCCGTAAAGCATCACGTCGTTGAGGATCTTGTACACTGCCGGGAAAGGCACTTTCATTACTAACGGCTTATCCTCCGCCACGCAGTTGAAATTGCGGGCGACCTGCTCCGCCACCATCTCGCTGCTGGCAAAACGCAGCACTGGGATCCGGTTCTGGGGGCTTAAAGCTGTAATCAGCGGGCGGATGTTTTTCTTCTCCTCCAGCTCCTCAAGTGTCGTGCGAGGGTCGAGGATCAGATAGCAGTCCCGCTTGCCCTCGTACATAGCGCGGGCCACAGTTTCGATTTTCTTCATTGCTTCAGCCTGAGGGCCGGCAAGGCGGCGAGGCTGCGCGCTGCTGCCGGAAGGCTGCCCGCTGCCGCTCATGGAAATAGCAGGGCCGCCCTCTCTGGTCTCCTCAGCAGGGGCTGTGGCTTCAGTTTCCGCAGCAGCTTCATTCTCCGGCGATCCATCGCCTTTTTTCTTGCCGAATATATCAAGAATAGCCATGATAAATTTCTCCAATCTCTTCAATAATCTGACTGTTTCCTGCGCTGCTGCTCAAAAAACCCCAGCTTTCCGGCAGCAATCCGCTTCTAATACAGTTCCATTACTATTTTAGCACAAAAATCCCTTTTAGACAAGCCATATTCAGGAAATTTTCCGAACTTTCCAAAAAAAGCCGGATTTTTACTGCACTTCGACCTTTAGGGAACCATTAAAACCGGAAATCCAGCCGCCGAAACCCTGACGCCATCCAAGCACCCTCTAAAAAATCCCTAGCGCGCAGCAGCAAATAATCTTCATATACCTCCACCACCAAACCTTCACTGCCGCGGCGTACCTCTTCCCCATCGTAGCTTTCACAAACGCAGCCGTCGTGAATTACCGAAAGGCCGTCCTGATATTGATAGGCTGCCCACTCGCTGCCCAGCGTATAGTGGGTATGGCCGCTGATGAAAAACGCCTGCGGGTTACCGTCCAAAAGCTCGTGCAGGCTGCTGTCAGGAATCACGTCGCTGTAGCCCAGCGTACCGCTGACGCTGTCCGAAAGGGGCTGGTGATGGAAAATAAAGACAGGCTCATTTTTCGGCGCGGCTTCCAACTGTGCCGAAAGCCAGGAAAGCTGGCCCTCATGAAGGACGCTGTCGCCGCTGTCCAGCGCCTGGCCGTCGGCAGCGCCCTCGCTGCCAAGCAGAAGGAAGGTTGCCGGCGCTTCGACTTCCAGCTCGGTATAAACGCTGTCCCGGCCCGCCGCTTTCAAAAAAGTATCACGGTATTCCGTATAAGAACCAAGGTTTTTGTAAACATCATGGTTGCCGATCGTCAGATAAAAGGGCGATAACCCAGCCTTTTGGGCCATGCCTTTCAATAGGGCGTACTCCCGCGGCCGGCCGTTGTTGGTAACGTCGCCATTATCAATGGTGAGCAGCAGGTCCATCGCCGCCAAGTCGGCAAAAGCCGCCGCAGTCTGACGGTTGCGGGCGTTCCAGGGATAGGGCGTGACGTGGGTGTCAGAAATAACGGCAAAGGAATAAAGGGGCGTTTCCTCTTTAGCGCACAGCATATCAGGGATCCGCTCGTTGGCCAGCACCTTGCCGTTCGCACTGCAAAGCAGCAGCTCGGTAGCGCCGGCGGGGATGGCAAGGCTTTCGGGCAGCTGTTTATAGGCCGCCCCTTCGGTGATGGTAAGCTCCGCCAGCGGCAGATAGTCTGGCAGGGCTTCCCCGCCGCATCCCCAATAGACCGAAACCTTCCCCGTTTCTTCCGGACTGCGGACGGTTATCCCGCCCTGGGCTGCGCCAGCCTTGCCGCTTTCAGGCAGCCAGCAAAGCATCCAGCCCTCCGGTTCAGCGGTAGAAAAGTCCCAGCTGGCAAGATAATCATACTGGTAATTATTATCAGCAAACAAATAAGCCGTATACTCCCCCGGCACGCTGCCGAACAGCATCCATTGCCCCTGCATATTACGCATTGAAACCATGCCGTCGGGGGTGGACTGGTCGGCTAAGTTCAGCCAGACCACGCTCATATCTTTGCCGGGGACGTCGCCTTGGTGATAAATAGCAATCCAGCCGTCGGCCGTAACTGCTTCTGGGTCATAGTAAAGGGGCGAAAGAGAACGCAGCGGATAGGTTTCCTCCTCCGTATAAAGGAGCGAATCGGTGACGGTCACCGTCTCTGCGGAAATCTCCTGCCCCTGGCTGTCGGTGAGCGTCAGGCTGTAGGCGCCGGCAGGGAGATCCTTGTCCAGCTTGTACTCGCCGTCTTCCACCGGCCACAGCGTCCAGGCTGGGCTGCCGTCGCTGTCAGCCAGCGTAACCTTGCAGCCCTCTGTCCCGCGGCAGATCACTTCCAATTTTTTCCCCGGCCCAATGCAGTGGACAGCGGCTGAAGCCGACGGCGCAGGTTTACTTTGCCCCGTCAGCCAGAGCGCCGCTATACAGGCCCCTGCAGCACAAAAAAGCGAAAGCGGTATCAAAAGCTTGTGTTTCAGGTTCAAAGGGATGCCTCCTTATCAGGTTTGCTATGGCTTACAGTATACCATCATTTCCCTGAAAAAGCAACAAAACTGCCAAAATTTCAGATTTTCTTCAGCCTTCCGTCACATTCAAAAAAGGGCGATCCGCCTCAGCAGCACCTCGTCGCGGGCCGAAGCAACCAACACCCGCAGCTCGCCGCGGGCCTCCCCGTCCAGCGGGCAGATGCGCTTGTGGCCAACCGTTGTGCCGTGGTAAATAGCCTCCCAATTGCCAAAGGCATTGCGGGCCTGCACCTTGAAACGCTCAATGCGCTGGCCTTTGGAAATCTCCTCCATCAGCATCAGATAACGTACTGCCGTCGGCTGGGGAAAACGAACGACCCAAGCCACCTGGGTGTCAGAATCGAGTGTTTCTTTGACAATCTCCGCCTGCTCCGCCAGGTCGGCCGCAAAGGTTTCATGCAGTTTGTCCCCCAGCTCCTTCAACCGCTTCACATCCCGCTCATCAAAAAGCCCTTCTGGGGTAGGCGGGATATTCAGATGGAAGCAGGCATTGCCGCCTACTGAGGTCAGATAGGTATTGAACAGCCGTTCCAATGAATGCGGTTCTTCCTCTGGATGATAAAACCAGCCCGGACGGATGGACATATCTACCTCTGCTCCGGCAAAGCACAGCCCGCGGCTGTAGAGGATCTCTGGCATTGTGCCTATATAAGGGTCGGTATTGTAAAGATAGGAAAGACTGCCGGATAAGACGGGGCCGTCCGTCTGCCGCTCGGAAAGGCCGCACAGCTCATGCGGAACTACCGCCCATTCCGCCGCGCGGGCTGTACCGCTTTCGTTGCCAATCCAACGGACATCGGGGCCTTTATCATTAAAAATAGTAGCGTTGGGTTGATATTTGCGGATCAGCTCGATGTAACCATCAAAATCGTAAACCTGCCGTTTGCCGTTCGGACCTTCACCGCAGGCCCCGTCAAACCAGACATGGAAAATCTCGCCATAGCCAGTCAGCAGCTCGGTTAGCTGGGCCTTGTAATAATCGTTGTAGGCGTCGCTGCCATAGAGCGGGCAGTTGCGGTCCCAAGGCGATAGATAAAACCCAAATTTGAGGCCGCCCCGGCGGCAAGCCTCGGCCACCTCTTTGACAATATCCCCTTTGCCGCCCTGCCAAGGGCTATTTTTCACCGAATGCTCGGTATATTTTGAGGGCCAAAGGCAGAAGCCGTCGTGATGTTTAGCTGTCAGCACCAATCCCCGCATCCCAGCCGATTTGACAGCTGCAACCCATTGGTCAGGGTCAAATTTCGTCGGATTGAAAATAGCTGGGTCTTCCTTACCAGTGCCCCACTCTAAACCAGTATAGGTATTGGGGGAAAAATGTACAAAAGCGTAAAATTCAGTGTCAAACCAGGCAAGCTGCCGAGGCGACGGACGCACCGCTGCCGCCTGTTTCAGAAAATCCCTGATTTCCATGGCAAAAACCTCCTATTATTTCATGTCAGCATCTTCCAGATACGCTTCAATCCGCGCCGCCAGCACCTCCAGCGCCACTTGGTTCTCCCCGCCTTCCGGGACAATCAGGTCGGCATAACGACGGCTCGGCTCAACAAATTGCTGATGCATCGGCCGCACAGTCGATAGGTATTGGCCGATCACATCTTCTAAAGATCTTCCACGCTCGGTAACATCCCGGCTGATCCGCCTAAGAATCCGCACATCAGCATCGGTATCGACAAACACTTTGATATCCATCAGCTTCCGCAGCGCCGGCTCAGCAAGAATCAAAATCCCCTCGACGATAACCACCGGCGCTGCTGGGATCTCCACCGTTTCGTTACTGCGGTTGTGGGCTGTAAAATCGTAAACCGGGCAGCGAATGCCCCGCCCCGCCTTCAACGCCTTCAAATGCGCCTCCATCAGCGGCAGGTCAAAGGCGTCCGGATGGTCAAAATTCAGCTTGCAGCGCTCCTCGTAAGTTAATTCATCATGGCGTTTATAGTAATTGTCATAATTGACCATACTCACCCGATTACTGAACAGCTCCAAAAGGCGTCTTGTCAGCGTCGTCTTGCCGCTGCCTGTCCCGCCGGCAATGCCAATAATTTTCATATTTAGCACCTTCTTTCCGAAAAGAGATTGCTTTCTAGTTTCATTTTACCATACTTTCCATTAGAAAGCCAGTATTTTCTGAAAATAGGATAGGATAAATGCAAAACCCGCCGAAAAACGGCGGGCTTTATGAGGATTCAGAAACTTTTTCCAAAGCCATTAACATAATCAGCTTTTCGATTTGAGAAATCAATACTGCTCCTACAAAACCAGAAACTGTCAAGGTTATCCAAAGGCTCAGTGTCGTACAAGATTGCCACGTCCAACAAGCAGAAGGAATTTTTCGTTCCACTTCATATACCAGTGTACCAAAAAAAGCCACAATACAACCCGCCATTTGAAGCAGCACTAAAAAGACGCTAAACCGTGTCACCTGTTTATGGAGCAGAGCTGCCTTTTCCGACAATGGCGAAATACGTTTTTCCCAGATTTTGCCGATAAAAAAGCAAACCAACGTCCCCACAAAAGATAGATACCAAATCTTTAATCCTCGAACAGCTAGAGAGCAACTCAAAAAAAAAGGGTAGCAGCAGTATATTTTAGTAAAAAAAGATTACAATGACTTAAATCAGAACGACGCATCCTATCATCCTTTCTTGCCGCAAAGCCCATGCTGAACCGGTTTATTGTGGCAAACACTCTTAAAAGAATTCATTTATTACAATTATATTTTACTATATTCTCTATTTTCTATCAATAACTTCTTGAAGTGATTTTAATTTTGCCGCCCTCAGACCGCTAAACAGTGCCACACAGAACCCGGTATTATTTGTCAATATATTTTTGTCAAGCCTTTATTTCCCCTTTCCGACCTTAGATTTTGTCGTTTTTGGCTTAGGTTTTGCAAACTGTATTGCCTTTTTGGCGCAGATGTGGTAGGATAAGACCATGAAAGCAAAGCCCTTTCAGGAAAGGAGGAAACTTTATGTGGCAGTATATCTTCTGGGCCGTAGTTTTCGCCGTTGCACTAGTGGCTGAAGCCGTAACGGTTGCGCTGGTCTCCATCTGGATGACGGTCGGCGCTGTAGCAGCCTTTATCGTCTCGGTCGCCGGCGGCAGTTTTTCGCTGCAATGCACGGTGTTCGTACTGGTATCGCTTATCCTGCTGGCAGTGAGCCGCCCGCTGGCGAAGCGGCTGTCCTTCATCGGCAAAAAACCGGAGGCTACCAACGCCGACAGCGTAATCGGCATGGAGGGCATCGTCCGCCAGCCCATCGAAGGGCTGTCCCCTGGCCGGGTCTGCGTTAACGGGCTGGACTGGTCGGCAAAGGCTGTTTCGGAAGCCAATATCCCCACCGGCGCACGGGTGATCGTAGAAAAGATCGAAGGCGTGACGCTGCTGGTACGTTCGCTGGAGACGGTAACCGAATCGGCATAAATGATACATTGGAGGTATTGTAATGAATAATCTGATTTCCGCGGCATTGGCCGCAGGCAACACCCCAGCGCTGTTTGTCGGGCTAGGCATTCTGCTGGTCATCCTGCTGTTTTTGATTGCCAACATCAAAATCGTCGCCCAGGCGCAGGTCTACGTTATCGAACGCCTTGGTTCTTATCACGCCACCTGGCAGACCGGCCCGCATTTCCTGGTGCCCTTCTTAGACAGGGTTGCCAAACGTGTCTCTTTAAAAGAAAACGTCGTCGATTTCCCGCCCCAGCCGGTCATCACGAAGGACAATGTTACGATGCAGATCGACACTATTGTCTTTTACCTGGTCAGCGACCCCAAGCTGTTCACCTACGGTATTGACCGTCCGATCTCGGCAATCGAGAACCTGACCGCTACCACCCTGAGAAACATTATCGGCGATATGGACCTTGAAGCAACCCTCACTTCCCGCGATACCATCAATTCCCAGATCACGGCGATGCTTGACGAAGCCACCGACAAGTGGGGCATTAAAGTCACCCGCGTGGAGCTGAAAAACATCATGCCGCCTAGGGATATCCAGGATTCGATGGAGAAGCAGATGAAGGCCGAGCGCGAACGCCGTGAGGCTATCCTACAGGCAGAAGGCCGCAAAAAGAGCCAGATCCTGATCGCCGAAGGCGAAAAGGAATCCCAGATCCTCCGCGCCCAGGCCGACAAGGAAGCCGCCATCCTGCGCGCCGAAGCTGAAAAAGAAAAGCAGATCCGCGAAGCTGAAGGTGAAGCTGAGGCTATCATGATGGTCCAGAAGGCCCTGGCAGACAGCCTGCGCGTCCTCTCCGACGCCAACCCCAGCGAAAAGGTGCTGACCCTTAAGAGCCTTGAAGCGCTGCAAAAAGTTGCCGACGGCCGCGCCACCAAGCTGATTATCCCCAGCGAGCTGCAAAACCTCACAAGTCTGATTGCCGCCGCTAAAGAAACCGTAGCTGACGTGACAGCTGTTAAAGAGAAATAACCGCATATTCCCGGGAAGCACCATAGGCATCCCAAAGGGGAAGAAATGAGAGAAACCAGGCGCGGGGCGTTCCCTCCGATTTGGATGGGAAGGCCCTGTGCCTGGCTTTTTCCATGGCTCACAATCAGCCGCTTACACCGAAACGCCGTAAAACACTTTCTCAATCATTGCGTAATCACTGTAACGGAGCCGCTCAATTTTTCCTATCACCTTTAACAAATCATAAGGCAGCAATACCTGCCTATAGTCAGCTTCTCCAGCCCATACTGTCAAAACACCGCAGTGGGTTTCGCCTCTGCCGCTGTGCGGGCAGCCCGCCGAACCAGGGTTGATGTAGCGCCCCGCCTGATGGGGCGCATGGTCGTGGCCATAAAAATATATGTCTGCCGCCGGCATTTCTGCAAACAACGCCCGGCACTGTTCTTCCGTGCGGTCCTGCCGCAAAGGCCCGTATCCCCCGCCCCTTTGCGGATAATGGCAGAGACAGATTGCCACCCCTTCCCGTTCCAGCAAAAGGCTTTGCGGCAAGCTTTTTAGGTAGGCCTTGCTCTCTGGCGACAGCAGCCCGTGCTCCCAAAAATGATGGGCAGCTTCCCCGTCCGCCATGCCGCCTGGCCAAGGGAACCGCAACCCCTTTGTCAGGTATCCGTCGTGGTTGCCCGCTACAGCTATAAAACCTGGCAAATCACGCAGCAGTGCGACTGTTTCCTCTGGCCATGGGCCGATACCAATCAAGTCCCCGCAGCAGAAAATTTCCTGGCAGCTTTCCTGCTGAAAATAGGCAAGGATCGTCTCCAAAGCCGCTAGGTTGTTGTGAATGTCCGTAAGAATACCTATTTTCCCCATTTCCCCAACCACCTGTTCCTACGGCAGGTACCCCTCCCTGATTGTTTTGGCACCTTCGGCGCCTGCCGAAAAATTGCTTTGCTCACATACCCGACGCCGTAGGAGGCTGGCCGGGTGCTGACAGCTGCCCTGCGATTAAAAGTCTTTGCTAAGCTTTCTTCAGAAAGCGCGTACTAACCCCCGGCAGGCCCGGCCTGCCGTCCGTACTCCCCCGTATCCCCATACCCCAACGCATATTCCACGACGCGGTCGAGGTCGGTAAGGGTTTCAAGGGTACTGCAGAGCTGACGGAGCTTGGGCGCGCCGCGCATCCCCTTCAGATAAAATGCCGCTGTACGCCGGCATTCGCGCATTGCGATATACTCGCCTTTATACTGGACGGCAAGGGCCGCATGGCGGCGCATAACGTCAAGCCTTTCCTCTGCCGTCGGGGGCGGCGGCAGAGGTCCGCCGCTAAGCAAAGCGCAAATCTCCCTAAATAGGAAGGGGTTGCCGTAGCTGCCGCGCCCGACCATCACCAAGTCAACGCCGGTCTCTTCGTACATCCGCAGCGCATCTGCCGCCGTGACAATATCACCGTTGCCGATAACCGGCACCGAAACAGCCTCCTTGACTTCACGGATAATCCCCCAGTCCGCCGAGGGCTTGTACATCTGCTGACGGGTGCGGCCATGAATGGTCAGGGCGGCGGCGCCTGCTTCCTCCATCCGCTTGGCAAAAGGGACGGCGTTAATTTGGTTTTCATCCCAGCCCGCCCGGAATTTCACCGTCACTGGCACACTTTTGGCTGCTTTACAGACAGCCTCAACAATCCGCGCCGCCAAATCCGGCGTTTTCATCAGCGCCGCGCCGGCTCCCGTCGAAACCACCTTGGGCACTGGGCAGCCCATGTTAATATCCAAAATATCCGGTGAAAACCGAAGCGCCGACAGCGCGCCTTTGGCCATATCGTCCGGGTCGCTCCCAAAAAGCTGCGCCGCCATTGGGCGTTCCATTTCCGACGGCTTTAAAAGCTCTTCCGTTTTGCGGTCAGAAAAAGTCAGCGCTTTCGCCGACGCCAGCTCCCCCACTACATAGGCCGCCCCAAACTCCTTGCAGATCTCCCGATAAGCCCTGTCCGCCACTGAAGCCATCGGCGCCAACGCCGCCGTACGGACAATCGCCACCGGGCCGATCCGCAGCATTCCCGGGACCCTCACCAGTCCCGCTCCCGCAGGGCAGTTTCAGCGTCAATATCGATCCCAAACCAACCAAGAATATCCCTTATTGTGACAGCAATACTATCACGGGCCACCGTCTCCAACTCGCTGTCTTCCGCTTCAAAGGCTTTTTCCAGCGCATTGATACGAACAGTCATCTTATCCAGCGCAGTCTGGATTTTTTCCTCGCTTCGCTCACCGCTTTCAAGCAGCTCCACGACCTGTTCCATCTCGGCCTTCACCCTATCCACCAACAGGTTTGGGAAATAGCTGTCATGGTACATTTCCAAAAGCATTGTGCTTTTATCAAAAGGTTTCATCTGCGGCATCCTTCCTTCTTTGTGAAAAAATTTCCGGCGGCAGCGCTTTTTCTGGGAATTGTCCCGATATTGCCCAGTCCCAGCTTGTCTTTTCCGCCCAGCTGTGGTATACTATAAACTGTACTTTTATAGGCCCGTCCATGAATTCCATTATAAAAGAAACCGACAATATTGTCAAGATGAACTAACCCCGAACCCATCGACGCAGTAGGCGCTTATATCAGCATGAACAGCTGCCCGGGCGATGAAAAGTCTTTGCGGAGCTTTCTTCAGAAAGCGACCCGTACTCTCGTGCCCCCGTACTCCCGTACTCAAGGAGGAAATTCTGATGAAGATCCTTGCGATTGATTATAATTCGCTGATGAACCGGTCGTTTTACGCCATCCGTACCCTATCCACCAAGGAAGGGGTGCTGACGAACGCTTTGTTTGGCTTTTCCAAAACCTATATCAAACTCCTAAACAGCTTTAAACCCGACGTAGTCGCGGCGGCCTACGACCTTCACGCCCCAACCTTCCGCCACAAACTCTACACCGACTATAAGGGCACCCGCTCGGCGATGTCGGACGAGCTCCGGGTGCAGATGCCGCTGGGGCGGGAGTTCGTAACACTGGCCGGCGGAACGGTCATTGGCATCGAGGGCTTTGAGGCCGACGATATTTTGGGGACGCTCGCCGGCATTGCCGAAAAAGAAGGGCACACCTGCATTATCGCCACCGGCGACCGCGACGCGCTGCAGCTGGTCAGCGAACGGGTGTGGGTCAACCTTGCCACCAACAAAGGCGATATCCTTTTTACACCGGAAGCCGTCAAGGAACAGTACGGCGTCGAACCGCTGCAGCTGATTGAAGTAAAATCCCTGATGGGCGACAGCTCCGACAACATTCCCGGCGTTAAGGGCATTGGCGAAAAGACGGCGCTGGCGCTGATCCGCGAAAACGGCAGCTTGCAGCAGATCCTCGACCAGCTGGACAGCATTAACGCCACCCCGCGGATCAAAAAGCTGATTGCTGACCACAAAGACGAAGCGCTGCTCAGCCGTACGCTGGGGGAAATCAGACGGGACGCGCCGCTGCCAGCGGCTCTTGCCGATATGCAGCTGAAAAAACCTGCGCCAGAGCTGCGGGCTTTCCTCAAAAAATACGAGCTGCAATCCGTGATGGGCAGCTTTGTGCTGCCAGAAGCAGAAACCGCCGCGCCCGAACCCCCTGCAAGCGAACGCATCCCGCTTACGGTGCTGCGCGACCCGCCGCTGGACAAGGCGGAAGCCGCCCTGGCCGCGCTGCCGCGGACAGCCTTTCTGCTGGAAGAGCGGGAGAGCGACCAGCAGCAGCTTTTGGGGCAGGCCGAAGTCACACTGCGGCTGATGGCGCTTACCGGCGAAAACGAACTGTCTATTTTTGAGAAAAAAGCTGACGAGGCTTTCCAGAAACTGATCCTGCACAGCAAAAAGCCGCTGCTGACCTTTGACGCCAAACCGGTCTACCACTTGGCTTTCCGTCGCGGCGAGGCTTTTGAAAAGCCGATGGACGACCTAAAGCTTGCAGCTTACCTGTTAAGCAGCTCGGAAAAAAGCTACGCCCTCGCGGAAATGCGGGAGAGCTACCTCCCTACGCTGGCGTTTGATGGCGAAGCGGAATTTTTCGATGCAGCGTCGCTGCTGCGCCTAGGGCAGGCCGTCGATGCCATTTTGCAGGAACGGCAGATGGATTTTGTCTACCGCGAAATCGAAATCCCCCTCTGCGAAGTGCTGGCCTCGATGGAAGCGGAAGGCTTCATGGTCGACGAAGCCGGCATCAAAGCCTTCGGGCAGCTGCTGGACGGGCAGATTGAAACGCTGAAAAAGGAAATCATCGAGCTGGCCGGCGGCGAGTTCAACATCAACTCCACCAAACAGCTGGCCGACGTGCTGTTCAAGGATTTGGGGCTGCCGCCGCGCGGAAAAACCAAAACAGGCTATTCCACCGACGCCGAGGTGCTGGAAAGCCTGCGGGGGATGCACCCGATCATCGAAAAAATCCTTGTATATCGTCAGCTTTCCAAGCTCTCAAGCACCTACGTCGTCGGGCTGCAGAAGTGCGTCCAGCCCGACCGCCGCGTCCATTCCACCTTCAACCAGACCGAAACCCGCACTGGGCGCATCAGCTCCGCCGACCCCAATGTCCAAAACATCCCTGTGCGCACGCCGTTGGGCGCGGAAATGCGCAAATTTTTTGTCGCCAAAGAAGGCTTCGTCCTTGTGGACGCCGACTACTCCCAAATCGAACTGCGGATCCTTGCCCATATTTCCGGCGACCAAAATATGATCAAGGGCTTCCAAGACGGCGCAGACATCCACCGGATGACGGCCTCCCAAGTGTTCAATATCCCCTTTGAGATGGTGCCGCCCCAGATGCGCAGCAGCGCCAAGGCCATTAACTTCGGCATTGTCTACGGCATTTCCGCCTATTCCCTCTCTCAGGATATCCACACAAGCGTCGCCGAAGCCAAACAATATATCGAAGACTACCTGCGCACCTACAGCGGCGTTGACAAATATATGAAATCATCAGTCTCCCAGGCGCGCGAAAAAGGGTATGTGGAGACGTTGTTCCACCGGCCCCGCTACCTTCCCGACATCAACAGCAAAAAGCCGGCGCTGCGGGGGTTTTCCGAGCGGGTGGCGATGAATATGCCCATCCAGGGCACCGCTGCCGACGTAATCAAGCTGGCGATGATCCGGGTGTACCGGCGGCTGAAGGAAGAAGGACTGCGTTCCAAGCTGATTTTGCAGGTCCACGACGAGCTGCTGGTGGAAACGGCCCTCGACGAGCTGGACAAGGTCCGCGAAATCGTCAAAACCGAGATGGAAAACGCCGTCAGCTTTTCAGTGCGGCTGGAAGCTGATGTGCATGACGGAAAAAATTGGTATATCGCCAAAGGGTAAGGAGGGTTTTCGCCGTTTATGATCACAATACGCAAATACCGGCGGGACGACGAACGGGACTGGGTGCGCTGCCGGGTGCTGTCGATGCTGGACACCACCTGGTACGACGATGTCCTGACCAGCAAGCCCTCCTATCAAAACCCGGCGGTGCAGGTCGTGGCCGACTATAACGGCCGGATTGTCGGGCTGATGGACGTGGAATACGACCTGCCTATCCGCGGCATCTGCTACCGACGGGAGACCCCCGGCGGCGTCATCCGGACGCTGGCCGTACTACCGGAATACCGCGGCGAGCAGGTGGCGACCCACCTGCTCAAATATGCCTGCGACCTGCTGCGCGAAGAGGGCATCAGCCACTTAGAGGCCTGGGTCAGAAAGGACGACGCGCCAGCCTGCACCTTTTTCCAACGCCGGGACTTTCAAAGCAGCTACAGCTATTACCACTTCTACGCCAGCTCCCCCCAATGCCGCAGCTTCGGCGACTGCCGGATGCTGGACTGCTTTATTATGAAAGTCTACGGCGAGTACATCGGCAGCAGCCCCGACCTGATCCGCGAAAAGGCGGACCGCGTCTACGAATGCCTGCTTTATGAGCGCTCTTTTTGATGAGGAAAGGAAACTTGGATCATGGAGATCAGACAATCAACAGAAACCGACGTCCCACAGCTCCGCCTTTTGGAAGAGCGCTGCTTTGCCGACCCCTGGAGCCAGCGTTCCCTGCGGGACACCATCCGCGAAGACCGCTGCTTTTTCCTCTCTGCGCTTGAAAACGGGCGGATCTGCGGCTATCTGAACACGACCTATGTGCTCGACGAGCTGAACATCCACCGGGTCTGCGTGCTGCCGGAATACCGGCGCATCGGCGTGGGCACCGCGATGATGACAAGGCTGATGGAGTTCTGCCGCCGCGAAGGGCTTCGCCAGGTCTTTTTAGAGGTGCGCAAATCCAACCTCAACGCCCAGCGGCTCTATAAGCGGTTCGGATTTACGGCCGTCGGCGAGCGGGCCAATTTTTACCAGCATCCCACCGAGCCGGGTTTTGTCATGCGGGCTGACCCCAGCCTGATGCTCGACCTGCCGCTTATGGGAGGGGTATCATGAGCAAAACGGTCCTAGCTATCGAAAGTTCCTGCGACGAAACAGCGGCCGCCGTGGTGCGGGACGGCCGCGAAGTGCTGTCGTCGGTCATCTCCTCCCAGGTGGAGGAGCACAAAAAGTACGGCGGCGTTGTGCCAGAAATCGCCTCCCGGCGGCATTGCGAGAATATCTGCTGGGTCACCGAGGCGGCGCTTCACAAAGCGGCGCTCACGCTGGATGCGGTGGACGCGGTAGCGGTGACCTATGCGCCGGGGCTGATCGGGGCGCTGCTGGTAGGGGTCGGCTATGCTAAAGGGCTGGCGATGGCGGCAAATAAGCCGCTTGTCCCAGTACACCATCTGCGGGGGCACGTGGCGGCGAATTATATCGCCCATCCGGAACTTCAGCCGCCTTTCCTCTGTATGATTGTTTCGGGCGGGCACAGCCATATTGTCGAAGTACAGGACTACACCCGCTTTAAGGTGCTGGGCCGTACCCGCGATGACGCTGCCGGCGAGGCTTTTGACAAGGCGGCGCGGGCGATGGGCTTCCCCTACCCCGGCGGGGTTTATATTGACAAAGCCTCCCGATTGGGCAACCCCAAAGCTTTCCGGCTGCCACGCCCCCGTGTGGAGGGCAGCCCGCTGGATTTCAGCTTTTCCGGGCTGAAGACCGCAGTCATCAACACAATCCATACAGCCAGCCAGCGCGGCGAGGAAATTGATAAGAACGATCTGGCGGCGGCTTTCCAGCAAACGGTCTGCGACATCATTTCTGAAAAGCTTTCACTGGCGCTGGACGCCTGCCCCCATGATAAGCTGGTATTGGCAGGCGGCGTATCAGCCAATTCCGGGCTGCGGGCCCGTCTGGAAGAGGACTGCAGGCGCCGCGGCATACGCTTTTTCTGCCCGCCGCTGGCGCTTTGCGGCGATAATGCAGCGATGATCGGCGCGCAGGGATATTACGAGCTGTTAAACGGCAACGTTGCGGATATGAGCTTAAACGCTGTGGCCAGCAAGAAAATCGACATTGATTAGAGGTACAGAATGTCTAAAGACCCGCGAGTACACCCGCTCCAGCACCATCTCGTAAATACGGCAGGAGGACGTTATGGCTGAAAAACGGCTTTACCTATTAGCAGGCTTTGACCCAAAAACCGAAAACCAGCTGGCTGATTGGCAGCGCCTGCTCACCGAAGCCGGTTTTCAGGGCCAGCAGACCAACATTTTCCCCCATCTTACCTTGGCGGATTTTCCCTGTGGGGAAGAAGGAATGCTCCGACAAAAGCTGCCCGCAATAAAAAGCGAACCTATCCCTATTGCTTTCAGCCACATCGGATTTTTCGGCGGCGGCAAAGTGCTGTTTGCGGCGCCGGATATCAGCCTTCCCCTGCTGGCGCTGCGGGAACAGTTTTCCAATGCGCCGTATTGGACGCCCCATGCGACGCTGCTGATTGACGAACCGGAGCAGACAAAGGACGCGCTTGCCCTTTTGCAGAAAGCTTTTGTCCCTTTGGAAGGGCGGCTTGAGTCCCTTTGGCTCTACGAATTCCAGCCGCCCCGCTTCATTGCCCAGACACCCCTTCCGCCTAAGGAGCTATCATGACCGAAAAACGGATTGTTGCCATCCTATGTGGAACAGCGGCGGCTTCGCTTCTGTTTATGGCGGGCTATTTCAGTTTCACAAAACCCAAGGACGAGGGCTTGGCTCTGCTGACGATGACGCTGCCGCCGGAATCGACGGCGGTTTCAGAGGATACCGTTCCGGCAGCGAGCGGGGACGTTGTTGTCGATTTGAATAAGGCGACGCTGGAAGAACTTTGCACGCTGCCGGGCGTCGGCGAGGCAACCGCCAAGAAAATCATCGCCTACCGGGAGGAAAACGACGGTTTCCTGGTGCTGGAAGAACTGATGAATGTCAGCGGGATTGGCGAGAAAAAATTTGAAGCGCTGAAAGAGCTGATAACAGTCGAGCCTTGAACGCAAAAAGGGCAGGAGAATTTCGCCCTCTGCGGAGGGCGACCAAGGGCTCTGCCCTGGACCCGCGATTTTTTGAAAAAAATCGAGTAAAACTTTTTTTCCTTGGCAACCCTAGGAAAACATGAATTTTTTCGACAAGCTGAGGTTTGTCCAGCTTTCACTGGGCAAACCTTTCCTTTTTGGCAGGATTAAGCATCGGTTTCCGCCAGCTCGGTTAACAGCGCTGGCACTTCATAAAGGCTTTGAAGCCGCCGGATGGCCTTCCCTAAGATTTCTTCATCCGGCTCTTGCAGGTCGGGGATCACCACCGGCTGCATCCCAGCGGCATAGGCGGCGCGGATGCCGTTAGGAGAATCTTCCAGCACCAGGCAGCGCTCTGGCGGGACGCCAAGCCTTTTGGCAGCCTCAAGGAAAATATCTGGGGCAGGTTTCCCTGCCGCGACCATATCGCCGCAGACCATTTCGTCAAAATAAGGCAGTATCCCCGCCGATTCCAACTCCGGCCGGGCGCTCGACTCCCTCGTTGAGGTGCCGACAGCCATTTTATAACCTTTCGCTTTCAGCCATTCAAGCAGCTCGAAAAGGCCGGGCTTAACCGGCACGCCGTTTTCTTTTACATATTGGCCAAAAAATTCCTTGCTTTTCAGCCGCACTTCATCAAAGTCGGGGCCGTCAGGGAACTCGTCGGCAAAAATTTTGATACAGCTCGCGCCGCTCATCCCCAGCGTCTTCAGCACCATATAGCCCATAGGCTGATAGCCCAACTGCTCCCCCGCCCAGTCAAAAGCTTTCATGGTCAGCCGCTCGGTATCCAGCATCAAGCCGTCCATATCAAAAAGCACCGCATCAATTTTCATGTCGTTCTCCTTTTTGTTTGTCAGAGCAGTTCCGTCCGCTCAATGAGGGCGCTGCCTTGCAGCACCAGCCGCATAATCCAAGGGTTGCGCACCGTAATTTCCATCATCTGCGGATAGCCGAAACCAACGTCAAGGCTGTGGAGCAGCACCGAAAAGGCTGTCCCATGCCCAGCAATGGCAATCCGTCCGCCGGGGTTAGCCGCCAGCGCCCGGTCAAACGCCGGACGGATGCGGGACTCGACCTGCCGAAGCGTCTCGGCGCTCGGATCGCCCATATTGTAATCAAAATCTTCCCACTGGCGGGCTTTTCGGACGCGCCATTCCTCTAGGGAAATTTGCCGGCGTACCTCGCCGCCCTCACGTTCCCGGAAAGCAGGGTCTTCAATAATCGGCAGGCCCTTTTTTTCAGCAAAATCACGGATGGTGTCCATCGTCCGCTGATAGGGGCTGGCATAAACGGCGCTAATACCTTTGTCCCAGAGGAACTTGGTCACCAGCGCCACATCCGCTTTCCCCTTTGGGGTCAGCGGGCGGATTGGGTCTTCATAGACGCTGTCGTCGGGCTGGCAGTGGCGGACGAGATAAACGGTGGTTTCCAGCTGGTTATTCGTCATAGCTCCTCCTTCACAGCAGCTCTTTATAGCTGGCAAAAACGCCATCCTGGAAAAGCAGCTGCACGATCCAAGGGTTGCGTTTGTTGATAGCGTCGGCAGCATCATGGCCAAAGTTTTCGTCAAAGCTGTGGAGCAGCACCGAAAAGGCGGTGCCGTGGCCTGCGACGGCAACCCGTCCGCCGACGTGTTTGGCCAAAAGACGGTCAAGGGCTGGACGGATGCGCGATTCAACCTGCCGCAGTGTCTCCCCGCAGGGCGAATAGTCAAAGTCTGCCCATTGACGCTGATTAGCCGCCAGCCATTCCTCCATCGGCAGCCAGACGCCGCCCATCTCGCGCTCGCGGAAATCAGGGTCGTCCTGCATGGCTAACCCCTTCTTGTCGGCAAAATCGCGGATGGTGTCCACAGCACGAAGATAGCCGCTGGAATAGATGGTGTCAATACCCTCGTCCCAGAGACGCGCGGTCACCTTCAGCGCGTCCGCTTTCCCTTTCGGGGTCAGCGGGCGGATCGGGTCTTCATGGACGGAAACGTCCGGCTGGCAGTGGCGGACAAGATAGACAGCCGTTGGCTGCGCCAGCCCCAGCAGCCCAGCCAGCGTCCCGGTTTCAGCCAGCGCGGCAGCGCCCGCAGCTTCCAGCTCCTCCCTGCTGCCATAGCCGTAAAGCACGCCAATACAGGGAAGGTGAATCGCTTTGGCAGCTTCTACGTCAAACTTGCGGTCGCCGACCATCACCGCTTCATCGACACTGACCCCGGCCGAATCTAGGGCGTACTGGATGATTTCGGCCTTGCTTTCGCGCTCGGGCGTACGCCCAGCAATGGTTGAAAAATAGCGGTCAAGGCCGAAATGGGCAAGGATTTCCCGAGCTGTCCCTTCGCCTTTGGAAGTGGCCAGCAGCACTTTGCGGCCCGCCGCCCAAAGCCTCGCCAGCAGTTCGCCGATCCCAGGGTAAACGAGGCAGTTATATTGTTCGCCGGCAAAATATTTTTCTCGGTAGAGGGTGATTGCCTGATTGACTTCTTCCTCAGGCAGGCCGCAGACTTCGCTGAAACATTTTTCCAGCGGCGGCCCAATAAAGGCCCGCAGCGCCCCTTCGTCCATTTCATAGCCAAGCTTTTCCAGCGCATATTGGGCTGAAGCGAGGATGCCGGGGGCGGATTCGATGATGGTGCCGTCAAGATCGAAAAGCACCGCTGTCTTGTCCTTGAATGTCATAGAAACCTCCTTGAGCGTGTTTTTCCAGCCTTTGTGAAAAGCAGATGGGCCTTTGGCCAGCAGCCCTGTATTCTCCAGTGAGCAAAAGAAGGATGCGTTTCTGCATCCTTCCCGATTGCCGTTATTTCTTTGACTTTTTGGCTAGGTCGTTCATCGCATCCTTGCGGGAAAGGTTGATGCGGCCCTGGTCATCAATTTCAGTGACCTTGACATATACTTCGTCGCCGGGCTGGACAACGTCCTCGACCTTTTCGACCCGGTAATTCTCCAGCTTGGAGATATGCACAAGGCCTTCTTTGCCGGGCGCAATCTCAACAAATGCGCCAAAGTTCATCAGGCGGGTGACCTTGCCCTTGTAGATAGCGCCCACTTCGGGGTCCTTGGCGATGGTTTCGACGATATACATAGCCCGGTCAACATTCTCCTGGTCAATGCCCAGGATGAACACCTTGCCGTCGTCGGTGATATCAATCTTTACCTCGCACTCGGCGGATATTTTCTGGATCACCTTACCGCCGGAACCGATTACTTCGCGGATTTTGTCCACTGGGATGATGGTGGAACGCTGTTTAGGGGCGTATCTCGAAACCTGTTCCCTAGGAGCAGGGATGGCTTTGAGCATGATTTCGTCAAGGATATAGTTGCGGGCCTTTTCGGTTTTAGCGAAAGCCTCGGCAATAATATCCATCGTCAGGCCGTCGATTTTAATATCGACCTGAATGGCGGTAATACCCTTTTTGGTGCCGCCGACCTTGAAGTCCATATCGCCGTAGAAATCCTCCAAGCCCTGGATATCGACCATTGTCATCCAGCGGTCGCCCTCAGTAATCAAGCCGCAGGAAATACCAGCAACCGGCGCTTTCAGCGGCACGCCGGCATCCATCAGCGCCAATGTCGAACCGCAGATAGAACCCTGGGAGGTGGAGCCGTTGGAGGAAAGCACTTCCGAAACTACGCGGATGGCGTAGGGGAACTCGTCGACGCTGGGCAGCACCGGCACAAGCGCCTTCTCCGCCAGCGCGCCGTGGCCAATCTCACGCCGGCCAGGGCCGCGGGAGGGCCTGGTTTCGCCCACAGAATAGCTGGGGAAATTATAATGATGCATATAACGCTTTTCTTCGTCCTCGTCAATGCCGTCGAGCATTTGGGCATCGCTGACAGGGCCAAGGGTAGCCACGCTCAGCACCTGGGTCTGCCCGCGGGTAAAGAGGCCGGAACCGTGGACGCGGGGCAGCAGCCCGACTTCAGCAGCCAGTGGGCGGATTTCATCCATGCCGCGGCCGTCTACGCGCTTTTGCTCATCCAAGAGCCAGCGGCGGACAATGACTTTCTGGGCCTTATAAATGGCTTCGTCCAGCAAAGTGGGATCTGTCTCGGCATATTGAGGGTCATATTTCTCGTGGATGGCGTCCTTGATAGGCAAAAGCCGTTCCTCGCGAATATTCTTGTCGTTGGTATCCAGTGCCTGCTTAAAGGCGTCGCCGAACTCGCCCAAGACAGCATCCAAAAGGTCATGGGGGACTTCTTTGGACTCGAAGGCAAATTTAGGCTTGCCGATTGCGGCTTTGATTTCCTCAATAAAGGAAACCAGCTTTTTGATTTCGTCGTGGCCCGCGGCAATCGCCTTCAGCATCATATCGTTGGGGACCTCGTTAGCGCCAGCCTCAATCATAACGATCTTGTCCGACGAACCGGCAACGGTCAGTTCCAAGTCGGAGACGGCGCGCTGAGCGGTATTGGGGTAAAGGATAATCTCTCCGTCCACCAGGCCGACGCTCATCGCAGCGATGGTGCCGTTAAAGGGGATGTCGGAAATGGAAATAGCGATGGAAGCAGCTAAAAAGCCGAGAATTTCAGGGGCGTTGTCCAGGTCGGAGGAAAGGACGGTTACCACCACCGACACGTCGTTGCGCATATCCTTCGGGAACATCGGGCGGATCGGCCGGTCGATCATCCGCGAGGTCAGCGTCGCCTTTTCAGTCGGGCGGCCTTCACGCTTCAAGAACGAACCGGGGATTTTGCCGACAGCATAAAGCTTTTCCTCATAATCCACCGAAAGAGGGAAGAAATCCACCCCTTCGCGGGGCTTGGCCGACGCGGTAACGTTGGCCATTACTACAGTTTCGCCGCAGCGCACCCAACAAGAACCGTTTGTCAGTTCGCTGGTATGGCCGGTTTCGATAACCAGTTCCCTGCCGGCGAAGGTTGATTTGAACACCATTTTTTCTTTTGCCATAATAGACCTCCTGTCGCGGAAACGGCAGAGGTTTAGCAATAAATCCTGCGCCCTGCTGTAGGCGTACGATTTAATGCTAACACCTGCCCGTCGCTTCCTTGGAATAACACCCAACAGCCGGCACTGCCGGCGTTGGCCGAATCATAGACCACAAGGCAGATGGTTGCCCATCTGCCCCGTCGCGGTCAAAAAAACTTACTTGCGGATGCCCAGCTTGGCGATAACGGCGCGATAGCGCTCGACATCGTTTTTCATCAGGTAGTTGAGCAGGCTGCGGCGGCGGCCGATCATCTTGAACAGGCCGTGACGGCTGTGATGGTCGTTCTTATTGGCCTTCAGATGCTCGGTCAGGTCGTTGATCCGCCGGGTCAGAATCGCAATCTGCACTTCAGGGGAACCAGTGTCGCCTTCGTGCAGGCGGTTTTCGTCGATAATCTGGGTCTTCTCTTCTTTTCTCATCATGGGTCATGCACCTCTTTTTTGATATTCGCCGGCAGCATAGCCAAGGGCGGGTGAACTCCCCAGCAATGGGGCTTACTCCACAAGACCATAATGCGGCAGCTTTTATAGTATACCACACCCGCTGTCATTTGTAAATAGATATTTGAATTTTTTCTCAGATTTCCGCAAAAAGGACAGGCTGGCGCGGTATTTTTACATCCTACGGGCTGACAGAGAAAAATAATATGAATCTTGCTAAAAAGTACACCTTTCGGTAATTCAGTCCGTCATCAATTTACATATATAATAATACCATGATTTAACATTTATTGCAAGCTATTTTTAGGAAAATTTCCAACAAAAATCATCTTACCGAAAGGTGTACCTTTCGGCAACTCTTAGATCTTGCCAGGATAGAAGGGAGGAATACTGGCAGGCATATTCATCCGCGCCGGAAAATCCGGCAACAAACACATAGGCAAACCATCGGAAACGGTGGGACGGCAAAGCTATGGGAACTAAAGCTGCCGCACGCTTGCGGACGCCAAGTTAGCCCGGCTGCGGAAAATCGGCAAACCGTCTGAAAGGGCGGGGCGCAAAGCTGATAGGGGCTAAAGCGTCAAGACGCCATGCCAGCCCAGCCGCCGGAAACTTTGCTTCCGTAAAATTTTTGCAAAGAAAGGGCAAATAATCATGAAAAACAAAAAAGACGCAAAACGTACAATGACCGCTATCCTGGTGGCCGCGCTCTGCCTTGGCCTCAGCCAGACGCCTGCGCTGGTACAGTCGGCCTATGCGGCTGACACATCGACTTCCGGGACAACTGAACCTGGCGGTGGCGAAACCGCAGGCGAAGGCGACGCTGACGGCGAGGATGAAGACGGTGTTGAACCCGAAGGTGAAGGCGACCCCGAAGATGGAGATGATACCGAACCCAAAGGCGAGGGCGAACCCGAAGATGGAGATGACACCGACCCCAAAGGCGAGGGCGAACCCGAAGATGGAGATGACACCGAACCCAAAGGCGAGGGCGAAGCCGAAGATGGAGATGATACCGAACCCAAAGGCGAGGGCGAACCTAAACCCGAAGATGGAGACGACCCCAAGGGTGAAGACGGTATCCTTCCAGCCAACGGCGACACAGAAAATCCTGAACAACCTCCTATTGTAGAAACCGTCGAAAACCCTGTGGCAACAATCAGCGACACACAATATGAAACCTTTGCTGACGCGCTTGCTAATGCAAAGACTGGCGATACTATCACGCTGCAACAGGATCTCACCCTTGAAAATGGTTATACAATCCCTTCAACGATTGAAGAGCTAACTCTTGACCTAAATGGCCACATTGTTGATGGACAAGAAAGTCATCGTTTCCTTTTATATCGAGTAAAAGGTAACCTGACTATCGAAAATGGTACAATCCAAAACTGCAGTGGTGGTACTGGCGCTGCTATCTACACACAGGCCTCTGTGACTTTAAATGATGTAACCTTTGAAGGATGTGTAGCCACAATTGGCGGAGGCGTTCTTCAAATTGACAGCAACCGTGAAGCAGTATGCCAAGTAACAAATTGCCATTTCCTGAATAATACTGCAAAAAATGGCGGCGTTCTTAAATTTGAAACCATAGGTAAAATTCAAATTGAGAAATCTGAATTTTCCGGAAATAATGCTACCCATAGCGGTGGGGCGATTGTTATCCACAACAGCAAATCTGTAATTGCCAACAGCACCTTTATAAATAATAGTGCTCCTTTTGGTGGCGCTATTTCTGCCAGCGAAAGTGAGTTAACCGTTACAGACGGCAGCTTTATTGGTAATAGTGCATCGAATCCTGGCGGCGGGGCTATTTATATTGCTGGTATTTCTGCGACCAATGCCAAGGGTATCCTGAATGTGGAAAACGTCACATTTGAAAAAAATGAAGCCCCTTGGGGAAGCGCTATTTTTGGTTCATTTTTGGGCGATTCCAAGATTGAAGGCAGCATCTTAACGGAAAATGAAGGCAACGCTGTCTATTTGAAGCAAATCGATCATATGGATATCAGCAATACAAAAATCGCCAAAAACACCACCTCTAAAAATGGTACTATGTATATCGAACAAGCCGACGTTGCAATCAATGATTGTGAAATCGTTGAAAATACCAGTGAAAAATCTGGCGGCGCTATGTATATCAAGCAAGCCGATGTAGCAATCAACGACGGTGAAATCACTGGCAATACTGCGACATTTGGCGGCGCTGTTATGAATGATGCTTCTGCGCTGACATTACAAGATGGTGCAGCGCTACACAACAATGGTGCTACTAAACAGGGCGATGATATCTATGCAAACGCTCAGGCAACCCTTACCTTAATCTCCGCTGCCGACGCTGTTTTGACCGCTGACGGCAAGGCTATCACCGGCTGGTATGTCGACGGCCTTAACGGCGAAGGGACAACCAACCGCTGGGGTGCGGCAAATGAAGAAGACGGCGTTCCCTTCTTTGAAAAGGTTTCCATTGAGGAAACGCTGACCGGGAACTTGGCCCTGAAGGCCGCCCACGGCCGCTACTTCACCGTCGCCTATACCGACGGCGTCGCAGACAGCGAAATTTTTGCCGACCAGGCTTTCGAGGTCGAAGACGGTGCGGAAACGCCCAAATTTGACGGTACCCCCGCCCGCGAAGGCTTCACCTTTAAGGGCTGGGACAAGGAAATCGCCGAAACTGTAACAGGCGACGCCGTTTACACGGCTGTCTGGGAAGAAATCCAGACAACCCCCGACCCCGAAGAACCTACCCCTCCCACCAGCGGCGGCGGATATATCCCCCGCCCGCGGCCTACAACCCCGCCTACCACGGAAATCACAGAACCGGACGTTCCGCTGGTCGAAACGCCTGAAGTGACCCCCGAGGTTCCCGAGGTCGAAGTCCCCGACGTGCAGCCTCCGCTGGACGAAGCGCCCGCTGAAACTGAAGTCGAGGAAGAAGAAGTGCCGCTGGCCGATGTACCCAAGACCGGCGACGCAGGCAGCCTGCCTTTGGCGGCGTCCCTGACCGCTTCGCTGGCCGGCATTGCCGGATTCGTCCGCAAGCTGCGCCGCGAAAAGTAACCTTTCTGTTTTTCCATTAAAAACCGCCCGACAGGAAAAACCTGCCGGGCGGTCTTGCTATTTAGCCCTGCGGGCGTACTGGAAACGGACAATCTTGCTGTCAAAATCATAAACAATACCGCTGACCCCTTCCCCCATCACGAAATACTCCGACTGGTAATAAAGGGGCAGAAACACCGCTTCGTCAATCAGCAGCTTCTCCGCCTGCAAATACTGCGAAAGAGCCGTTTTGCTGTCGGCGGTCAGCTCCGCTGCCGCGAGCATCCCGTCAAAGGTTTCGTCGGCAAAACCCCAAAAGTTGCCGCCGTTGCCCTGTTCAAACTGCTCAAGAAGGCCGTGGGGGCTGTTATAGCTGCTGGTCAGCGCGCAAAGCGCCAGGTCGAAGCTGCCCTCCCGAAGCCGGCGCTGGTAGGCCGCCGCCGGAAGGGCCTCTACCGTCAGGTAAAGCCCCAGGTCCCGCTGCCAGCCCTGGGCAAGGTAGCCAAAAAAAACGTCGTGCCCGCCGGTGTCCGGCAGGATGATAGTCAGGCCGGAAAGTTTCGTGCGGCCCAGCGCCGCAAGCCCCTGCTGATAGTAGTCCCAGGCTGCCGCAGCATCCCGGCGCGGCATCAAATGCTTTCCTGCCGCAGCACGGTAGCTCTCGCCGCCAAGCAGGATGTTCTGCGGGATGATCGCCCCAGCCTGCGCCGCCCCCGCCGGCAGCGCCCCTTCGCCGGCGCTGAAATCCAGCGCGTAAAGCAGCGCCTTTCGGAAAGCTGGCTCGGAAAAAGGCTCCCTCGCAGTGTTAAAGGAAATGCCCCAGACGGTGTTTTCGCTGCTGTCCCAGGTCATTTCCTCGGCCAGGCTGCCCAGCGAATCCAGCGCCGCCGCTGATGTCCGCCCCTCCAGAAAACGTTCCTGCACTGTGCCAGGGCTGTCCATCTTATCAAGGATGTTCAGCCGCACCGACTGCGCCGGAATCTCGCCGGAATAGCTTTCGCTGCGCTTCAGGCGGAGCTGGTCTGGATCCCAAAGCGATAGGCAGAAGGGGCCGTTGCCCATGACCACCTTGTCTGAAAGGCCGTATTTGCCCCGTGTGCCTGTGAAAAAAGCCCGGTTACAGGGCATCGCCGGGGCAGTGGTCAGCAGGTAGAGGAAACGGGCGTTGTAGGCGGAAAGGCGGATCACCAGCGTGCGCTCCCCCTCGGCGGCAACCCCTAAGCTGGAGGGCGGCAGCCCGCCGCCCAGCACAGCTTCTGCGTTTTCGATACAGAAAAAGCTGCTCGCCAACGGTGCATTGGTATCCGCATTAAACAGCCGCTGGAAAGCCCAGACGAAGTCTGCTGCCGTCACCGGGTCGCCGTTCTCCCAGGCCCCGTCCTCCCGCAGAAAAAAACGGTAAGTCAACCCGTCATCAGAAACCATATAACGCTCGGCGGCGGCAGGAAGGATGCCGCCGCCCTCCCCAACCTGCAAAAGCCCCTCAAAAAGATTGGCGATGACCAGCCGGGAAGCGTAATCCGACGCCGACTGAGGGTCGAGGTTCACCGGCGCTGTCCCCAGGTCGTAATAAAAGTCGCTGCGCACCCGGCCGCAGCCCGGCAGCCCAAACAGTAAAAGCAGTGCCAGCAACAAGCAAAGAACCCTTTTTCCCATCCTATCCCCTAACTTTGCTGGGCAAGCCGGCGGTAAAGCTCCGCCAGCAGCGGGCGGTTTTTCGGCTCATCCCACAGCACCGTCAGATTTTCCACTTCCGACAGCGTCCCGCATAGCGGCAGGCTTTTCAACGCGCCGTCCTGAATCTGGGAAAGCAGGCCGTCCGCCATCTGCTCCGGCCAGACTACAAGGATTGGGCGGTTGAAGTAAAGGTCTTGGGTCAGATTAGCCCCGAAAACCGCTTCGTTCTGCATCTCAGCCGTCAGCAGCTGGGCCTGGATCAGCGCTTCCTCCCGGATCGGGAAACGCCTAGCGGTCATCACGTCAGAGAGCGACTCCCGCAGCCCGCCTGGCAGCGGGAGATTTGAAAAAGCGGTGCCGAACCATTTGCTGTAGGGGGCATATTGCCGAGCGCAGAGGAAAGCGATGCGCATCAGCCGCGCCGCAATCCGCGAAATCGCAAGGCGGCTGCCCATGCTGTCGCCGGTCATCGCACAGCGGCCCGGGAAGGCCTGTTCCTCGGCAATCAGCGCCCATTGGGAGGCCATCAGCCAAATCCGCACTTCCTCGGGATAGAAGCGGTATTTGTCTAGGATTTTGCCGATCCCCAGCTCGTCGCGGAACAGTTCGCCAGCCGTCAGCCCCAGCAGCCGATGCTCCGAAAAGCTCAGCCAGTCGGCAAAATCCGGCTCTTGCTGCATTGGGAAGCCTAAGTAACTTTCAAAGAAGGATTCAAAGGTCTGGATCCAGCAAAGCGGGCTGACCGGCCCATGCTCGACAGGCTCGGCATGGCGGACGTTGTGGTCGTTAGGGTCTGGTTCGGAAAAATTCACCGAATAGCCCATAAAGGATACGGGCAATTCCTGGCAAAGGGCCTCAAAAATCTGCGGCGCAAGATGGACGTCCTCGCCGCGCAGGAAAATATAGCAGCGCGGCCCCCACATATGGTCGGTGGAGGTGCTGTCGTCATAGCCCAATACATCCGAGCCATATCCTAAAAGCCCCGCGCTGTAGGCAAGGTCAGGAAAATGCCGGCTTAAAATCGGCTCTACCGCCTTCAGGAAAAACTGCCGGCAAAGGATCTTGCCGGGAACAAACTCATGCAAAATACTCTCTCCTCTCTGCGGGGCATCAGCCTGGCGGCGCGTACTGCGCGATAATCCGCAGCGCCGCCCGCACCCCGTCCACAGCGGCGCTCATAATGCCGCCGGCATATCCGGCCCCCTCGCCGCAAGGATAAAGCCCCTTTACCCCCAGCGCTTCCAGCCCGTCGCCGCGCAAAATCCGCACTGGGCTGGAGGTACGGGTTTCAACGCCGGTAAGGATAGCGTCTTCGCCGGCAAACCCTGGAAGGCGGCGATCAAAGGCCCGAAGGCCCGTCCGCAGCATCCTGGTGATTTCCCGCGGGAACAGCGCGTCAAAATCCGCAGCTGCCACGCCTAAGCTGTACGAAGGGACAACCCGGCCAATTGAAAGGCCAGGCTTGCCGGCAAGGAAGCTGCCGACATCCGCCCCACAGCCTTGGTAGCCTCCGCCAGACATCGCAAAGGCTTCGCGTTCCAAGCGCTGTTGGAACACCATGCCGTCCAGTACGCCACCGCCAAAGTCGCGGCTGTCCACCGAAACCGCCAGCGCCGCATTGGCGTTTGCTTGGTCGCGGCGGTACTCGCTCATCCCGTTGGTGACCACCTCTCCCTCCGCCGAGGATGCCGGCACCACAAAGCCGCCGGGGCACATACAGAAGGTATAGACCGCCCGGTCCCCCTGCCGCAGCGAAAGCTGATACTCCCCTGGCGGCAGCGCCGGATGGCCGGCCATACCGCCGTAAAGGCCGCGGTCAATGTCAGCCTGAAGGTGCTCAATCCGCACCCCAACCGAAAAGGGTTTTGGTTCCATCGCAAGGCCCAGTTTTGCCAGCATCTGGAAGGTATCGCGGGCGCTGTGGCCAATGGCTAGCACCAGCTGTCCAGCTGGAAGCGGCCCATTGTCGGTCGTCACACTCGTCAGCCGGCCATTTTTGACAGACAGCCCCGAAAGGCGGGTGGAAAATTTCACCTCGCCGCCATGTTGCAGCAGCTCCCGGCGCATCGACGCCACCATCCCGCGCAGCAGGTCGGTGCCGATATGGGGCTTGGCCCGGCGCAGCGCCTCCGCCGGCGCGCCATGTGCGGCAAAGCGCTCCAGCACATAGCCGCACAGCGGGTCGTTGATACGGGTCGTCAACTTTCCGTCCGAAAAGGTTCCAGCCCCGCCTTCGCCGAACTGGACGTTGCAGGCAGGATCGAGCGTCCCCTCCCGCCAAAAGCGTTCCACCGCTTTGACGCGCTCCTCAACGGGATATCCCCGCTCCAGCACAAACGGCCGATAGCCTTCGCGGGCCAGCAAATCGGCGGCAAACATCCCCGCCGGGCCATAGCCGGCAATGACAACAGGCCCCGGCAGCCTTTCACTGCCATGCTGCACAGAAAAGCTGGCGTCAGGCTTATAAACGGCGTCTTTGCAGCGCGCCGCAGCCGCTTCCTCGCCGGAAAAAAGCCGCACCGCCACGCTGCTGACGATAAAAATTTTCGGCGGATGGCGGGCGTCCAGCGAGCTTTTGGAAACGTAAGCCTCTTTGACCTCGCCGCGCCCAATCCTCAGCCCTTTAAGCACCAGCTCCACCGCCGCTTCCTCCGGCGTCCCCAGGGGGGTTTTGATGTTATTCACTAGGATCATGCAAAAACCTCCCCCCGGAAATTTATACCAGCATTTCAAACTCGATTTCGTGACGCAAAGGAATAGAATTTTCGCCAATCAGCGGGATTTCCGGCTTCAGCCTTCTTGAAACGTCCAGAGCATTCCGGAAAAAGCCCGCCATGTCAAAACCCCTTTTCTGGTAAAAACGAATGGCGTTGATGTTGTCGTTGGTGGTGATCAAGACGATTTTTTTGGCTTTCCGAACCTTTGCTTCCTGCCGTACCAATTCCAAAAGCCGGCTCCCTATCCCCCGACGCTCGTGCAGGCTGTCCAGCGAGGTAATTTCCAGAACGTCATCATATATAATATAGGTAACCAGCCCGACAATCTGCCCATCCTCACAAAAACAAAAGCCCTCTGTTTTTGTCATATCGATCTCCCTGCCGCGGAGAATCATCGTTTCAGAGTGCCAATGCTCTTGGATAAAAGCGTTGACCCGCTGCCGATTCTGGCTGCAAACCCGTTCACACTCCATTGTCTTCACTCCCCGCGAGCCACTGCTTCAGCGATTTGATGTAAGCACTTTCGCTGCCGTTCCAATGGCAATAAACGCAGCGCCCGTTCTCAAAACGGTGGCAGCAGTTCGGATAGCCGTAAAGATAGTGGGCGCACTCTGGGCAAAGCGCCATCATGTTTGAAGAGCCTTTCAAAAATTCGCTCCCACATTCATCACAAATAACAGTCGCTTTTTCATCCATATTTCTCACAGCCCCATGTTTGCTGCTAACGAAGCGCACGACGAAGTACAATCTGCCCAGCCGCGACGCCCTGCCCGATATTCCGCAGGAACAAGGCGCCGAAATACGAAGCGCCAAACGCGAACCGACGCAGCTTCAGCCTGCATTTATCACATATTCGATGTCATGAGTTCCATCAGGTGAACGCCATCGCCGCCGCCCTGCTGGATACCGCGCAGGCAGGAGTTGCAGTAACAGACCATACGCCCCGCTGGATAGCTTTGGCAGTGGACTTCCATCAGCGCCTGCTGTTCTTCGGCACTGTGCAGCTCAAGATAACCTTCCATCTGCCGTCCAAAATAGCCTGGTGCAATCGCGAGATTGCCAGGACGCATCGGGTTATAGCGGAAGGTTCCGCAAAACTTTGACCGTTCCCGGTTCTCCGGCAGCTCGAAAACCTGCGCGTTCATTTTGACGAGAATGCTGCGCACTGCGGCATGAAGCTGCGGCTTATTCCGCGCCCGCCAACAATCCTGCAGCGCCAGCACTTCGCCTGAAAGATCGGGCCAAGGGAAGCGCTCGTCACCGTCTAACAGCTCGAAAACGCTCAGTTCTTCAACATCTGAACAGTTTTCCCGGCAGATCGCCGAACAGCTCTGGCAGATGGTCACAGCGGTATCCCCGGCGGTCAGGGTTTTGTGCCCCGGCCGGCAGCAACCGGCAACCCGCGCGCCGAAACGTCTTTTTAAGTAGGATTTTATTTTTTCAGAAGCCTCGGGGGAGGCTTTGGTGAAATTGCAGCTGGGAAAATAGACAATCATAGCGATTCTCCTTTGCCTATTCCTCTGGGAAACGCAGCATCTCGGTTTTGCCGTCGCTGCCAGCTTCGGCGTCCGGGAAAGTCCCACGGATACTGTCGAGATAATCGGCAGGGTTTGTGAGCGACGGGCTATAGTGGGTAAGCCAAAGGCGTTTGACGCCGGCGTCGCGCGCCATCATCGCCGCCTCAGCAAAGGTGGTGTGCTTATATTGCAAGGCTTTATCCTGCTTGTCCGTCTCGCCGTACATACCCTCGCAGACAAACAGGTCGGCACCCTTTGCCGCCTCAACGATGCGGCGGGTAGGACGGGTGTCGGTGCAATAGCAAAGCTTTAAGCCCTGGCGGGGCGGCCCCAGCACCATGTCCGGAGTAAACGCCCCCACTGTTTCGCCGCGCTGCAGCCGCCCCCAAAGGGGTTTTTCAATTCCCAGCGCGGCGGCTTTCTCTGGTAAGAACTTCCCGGCCCGCGGCAGGGAAAAGCTATAGCCCAGGCAGGGAACGCTGTGCGCCGCCGCAAAAGCCCGCACTTCCAGCTCGCCAAGGTAAAACAACACGGTTTCAGGGTCGGGGATTTCTTCACAAAGGATCTCAAACGGCAGCTCCGGCGCAATCACCCGCAGTGCCTTGACAGTACGGGCAAGGCCCGGCGGGCCGACCATCCGCAGCGGCTCGGTGCGCTCGGCGTTGCCCATCGTCAGCAAAAGCCCCGGCAGGCCGCTGATATGGTCGGCGTGGTAATGGGTAACACAGATAAGGTCAATGGCTTTGGTGCTCCATCCCTTTTCACGGATGGCAATCTGGGTGCCCTCGCCGCAGTCGACAAGCAAACTTTTCCCGCCGCAGCGCACCATCAGCGAGGTTAGCCACCGCTCCGGCAGCGGCATCATCCCGCCGCTGCCTAATAGACAAACTTCCAGCATAAAATTTTAGATGACGCGCTCAGGCGTTTTCCTTTCTCTTTTCTTCCTTTATCAGGAGGCAGGGTCCCTAACGGCCGCGTCGATATCCACGGTGTACTCGCCCACAGCCCAAGCCAGTATCCGGCCCTGCACATAAATTTTGACGTTGACGTTATACTGCCCCTTGCTGATGCTGTATTGGGACAGGTCAATCGTACCGACCAGGTCCTCCGTCGTCAGCGACGCCAAAAGGCTGCTGTCGCCAACAATCCGCACATCCGAAAGCCGCCCGGAAAGCACCTGGACATCATAGCCTGCCGGCAGATTTTCCAGCACAAAGTTCTGCAGCTCCATCGTGCGGGAGGATAATCCATACGAGGGGAAGGTCACGGTGACTTCGCTGACGTTTTCGACGTTGCGGAAGCCAGCATTGAGCACTACGTCCAGCCGGATTTCGCTGCCGATGTCAATCGAACGGAAATCGATTGGGCCGATGGTGATGCTGTCCATATTCTCGATGGTCTCGCTTGGGGAAGCAACCAACACGCTGCTGCGGGAAAGGGTATATTTCAGCTGGTCAATCGGGAAGCCTTTGGGGATATTGACAAACTCCACCTTCAGCGGCAGCAGCCGGGTGCGGTAGATGGGGATGGTGATCGAAACGGTATCGTTTTCACATTCAAGGTCGCTGCTCTCCACTGGTTCGCCGTCGCGGTTGAGGAAGGCCGCGGTTCCGGTTGTAGACAGGCTCTCGGTCAGTTCCCGCACGGTGGGGATCTCCACAACTACCCGGTCAATTTGGTTGATGTCGTTCTGCGGCCCTTTGATGGTGATATAATCGACGTCGGCATAAGGTGTTTCCATCAGATAGCCGTCGCCGGCCGTGAGGCCTGGGGCCTGTACCTCAACTGGGAACTGTTTGCTGACAATCTTGTCAAATTTCAGCGTCACTTCCGACGGCGTCCAGGAAACGATGCTGTATTCCGGGTCGCTCTCGTTGCGGATGACCTGGATAGGCAGGGTATATTCCCCCGCCCGTGTTACCGACGACAGCGAGACCTGCGCCCGGAAATTGCTTTCATCCAGGTTGACGATCTTGTAGCGCTTGCCGTTGACGGTGACGTCTACCGTAATGGGGACTTCCCCGACAATTTCCAGCCCTAGGTCCTGGGCGATGGAGTTTTCATAGTTGACTGATACAGGGATGCCGTTGATCAGCCAGTTGGAGTTGGGCTTTTGGTCCAAATAGATGGCAAACCACAAGATTACCGAGAGAAATATGGACAATATGAGTACGAATTTATTGTTGTAAAAAAGCCTGCCCAGTTCGATCCTCTTTTGGGCCTGTTCAGGCTGTCCGCTTTTGGCTTTCTTCATCGCAGCCGTTCCCCCTTTCCGCCGTTCTCACTTCTTTTCGCCTGGATCCCGCCGCTTGAAAAGGCCGGGTTTTCGCTCCCGGGCGTCCTCCTTGACCTGAGGGATCAGGTAATACTCCAGCGTCGTACGCAGCTTTTCAATAGAAAGGTTGCGGATCAGCCGGCCGTTGACAGCAATAGAGACGCCGCCTGTCTCTTCACTGACAATCACGGTCAGCGAGTCGGAAACCTCGCTGATGCCGATAGCGGCGCGGTGACGGGAACCTAAGTGCTTGTCGATGTCCTCTTCCTGTTTAGGTTTGGGGAGGAAGCAGGCGGCGGCGTAGACCTTGCCGTCCCGCATAATCATCGCCCCATCATGGAGCGGGGAGTTTTTGAAAAAAATGTTGCCGAAGAGCTCTGGGCTGGGGATGGCGTCGACGATGACGCCAGTACGAATCTGGTCCCCAAGCTTGACCTCCCGCTCAATGACAATCAGTGCGCCGGTGGCGGTAATGGACAGCCGCTGCACCGATTCGCAGATAACTTCGATAGGCTGGCTCCAGACCGCAGAGCGCCTCAGCGTCGACTCGCCATGCCCCCAAGGCGTCAAGCGCCCCGACACGACTTTAGAACGGCCCACCCGCTCCAATGCGCTGCGAAGCTCTGGCTGGAAAACGATAACGACCGCCAGGATGCCCATCTCGAACACCCGGTTGAGCAGCCACAGCGTCGTGCGCATTTTCAGCATCGTTACCACGAGGTAGATGCCGCCCATCAGCATAATCCCCTTGACCAGCTGCCCCGCGCGGGTCTCCCGGACGATCCGGATCCCCTGGTAGATGACAAAAGCGATCAGCGCGATATCCAGCGTGTCCACTAAAATCTGATAGTCGCTGACCGCCAGGTGCATTTCGTTCCAGATCCTGATAAAGAATTGACAAACGTTGACCCACAGCTGTTCGATCACCTGCATGATGACTCCCCCGCCTTTCCGGGCATCCGCCCTGCCTTGATATTATGGCATTCTATCCAAAGGGCAGCCTGTCCGGTTTAACCTCGGACGGGCGAGCGGCCAAGATGGACGCCCGCAGCCCATATTTTTTGTTTCCCTTTCTATTCTACCATAAATCAGAATAATTTCAACCTCAATCAGGGAATTTACGCAACTTTTTTTCACAGAGGCCCCGAAGGCTTACTGGCCTTGGGCGATTTTCCTGACTGTCGACAAAAACATCTCCACTTCACGCGGGGTGTTGAAAACCCCTGGGGAAAAACGCACCGCCCCCTGCTGCTGGGTGCCGAGATAGGGGTGGGCCAGCGCCGCGCAGTGAAACCCGCCCCGCAGCGCGAAGCCCTGTTCGCTGAGGCGGGAAGCGACGGTGTTGGAGTCCAGTTTGTTTAGGTTAAAGCTGACGATAGGGGCTTTTTCTCCCAATTTGAAGCTTTGGGCCAGCAGCGATACCCCAGGCATCCGCGAAAGTTCTTCATACACTCGGGTACAGAGCGCCATCTCGTGATGGTAGATACGGGGGACGCCCCGCCTGCTGATCTCTAAAAGCCCTGCGCCTAGGCTCAGCACTCCTACTGTGTTCAAGGTACCTGGTTCATAGCGGTCAGGGGCAAAATCGGGCTGGAGCAGCTCCAGGGAATTGCTCCCTGTCCCGCCCTGCATCAGCGGCGGCAGCGCAAGCCCCGGCCGAAGCACCAGCAGCCCGGTCCCTGGGGCGGCTAACAGCCCTTTGTGGCCGGCGGTACAGATAATATCCGGCCCCATCGACAGCTTCACCGGCAGCGTCCCCGCCGTCTGGGCGGCGTCGAGGATAAAGAGCAGGCCCCGCTCCCGGCAAAGCTGCCCGAGTTTCTCCACTGGCAGCAGCGTCCCGGTGACATTGGAGGCATGGGTGCAGACAATAGCTTTGGTGTCGGGGCAGATCAGGCAGGCGAAATTGTCCAAGGTTTTTTCTGGGTCGCTTTCGATAACATCGGCTACTGAATAGCTGATTTGGCCTTTCTGGGCCATCGCTTCCAGCGGGCGGAGCACGGCGTTATGGTCCAGGCAGGAAGCGATGATGTGCCCGCCTTCCGCCATCACCCCCTGCAGGGCGATATTCAGCGCGTGGGTACAGTTAAGCGTAAAGATTACGTTTTCCGGTTCTGCGCCGAAAAAAGCGCCTGCCTTCCGCCGGACGTCATACACTTTTTCTGATACGGCCATCGACATCCGATGGCCGCTGCGCCCTGGGTTGCCGCCATAAAAGCGCAAAGCGTCGTTGGCTGCCTGCACCACGGCCGGCGGTTTGGGGAAAGTCGTCGCGGCGTTGTCAAAATAAATCAAAAAATACCCTCCTTTTCGGAGCGCCCGCTTCCTCTAAAAGGAAACGGACGTCCTTTTAAAAAGTTTTATGGTTTATAGTTCTGCTGTACGCAATACGGCTATCCCAGCGTTTTCCAAAACCGAAACCGCTTTTCCTGGCGGTTCCCGCAGCAGCAGGCTGTAGCCGCAGCCGTTCTGGGCAAACCGTTCCGGCGTACGGATAATCGTGCTTTTGATCCAGTTCTGCTGAAGGACCCTCTGGGCTTTATAGGCATAGGTCATTGATTTGACCATTACCAAGTACCTGGCCAAGGTTGTTCCCCTCTTTCCGCGTCAGATGCCGGTTCCCCGGCGGGAGAGCCTTCCCTCCCCCATCAATATATGAAATGCAGATGGGAATGTTGTCGCTGGGCAAAGCAAAAGCCGCTGGAGATAAAATCCAGCGGCAGAGATACGAGGGGGTACGCGGCTTTTGAAAAAGCCTGGCAAAACTTTTTGCTCGCCAGGGGGTTTGGCTGCCTCATAGGGTGTATCCTACTGCGTTGGTAGGTCGTACCGATGGGGTTATTCAGGCATTTTTTGCAGCAGGACAATGGCCGACGCGGTCATCCCTTCCCCTTGGCCGGTGATGCCGAGGCCTTCTTCGGTGGTAGCTTTGACGCTGACCTGGTTAAGTGAGATTCTTAGGGCGTCCGCAATCCGCCGCCGCATTTCGGGGATATACGGCGCAAGTTTCGGGGCTTGGGCGGCGATGGTACTGTCGATATTGGCGGGCTGCCAGCCGGCTTTAACGACCATTTCCCCCACCTGCCGCAGCAAGGCGATGCTGTCTGCCCCGGCATAGGTGGGGTTGTTATCGGGGAAATGCTTGCCGATATCCCCCATAGCCAGCGCCCCTAACAGCGCGTCCATAATGGCATGGGACAGCACGTCGGCGTCAGAATGCCCTAAAAGCCCTTCCGTATAAGGGATTTCGGTTCCGCCTAGGATGAGCTTCCGGCCTTCTGCAAGCCTATGTACGTCGTACCCTTGTCCAATCCGGAACATCAGAAAACCTCCTGTCCGGCCAGCGAACCTTCAGCCAACTGAAGGTCTTCCGGCGTTGTGATTTTTAGGTTGTCAGGGCGGCCTTCCACCACCGTCACCGGACGCCCGGTCAGTTCAAAAAGCTGGGCATCGTCGGTAAAGTCAAGCCCTTGCGCTTTTGCTTCGGCCATGGCGGCGAGATAATCGGATTTTTTGAAGGCCTGGGGGGTTTGGGCAATAAAAAGGCTGCTGCGGGCGGGGGTTGACGCCACCCTGCCGTCCTGTACGATTTTAATGGTGTCCCTGGCGAATACGCCTAGCAGCGCGCTGCCGGTTTCTTGGGCTGCATGGAAAACGGCGAGGATATCCGCCCGGCGGACCAGCGGCCTTGCCCCATCGTGAATAGCAAGGTACCTGGTTTCCGGCGAAAGGTAGGGCAAAGCCCCCGCTACCGACTGCTGGCGGGTCTGCCCGCCCACCGGAAGCAGCCGGTACCCGGTAAGGCCGGCAAGGGCGGCGCTGTAGGCCGCTTCATCCTGCGGGCGGCAGACCACCACCACTTCGGCTGCTTCGGGCAGGCCCAGGAAGGCCTGGACGCTGCGGCGCAGCACCGGCTCGCCGGCCAACAGCGCCAGCTGCTTATTGCCGCCGCCCATCCGCGATGAGGAGCCGGCAGCAAGGATCAGGACACTGAACATATCACACACCTGCCTAACATTGATTAAATTGATACGGGGCGTCCCAGCGGCGCTTATCAACAATGACCCGCACCTGCCCTTGCGGGCAAATGCGAGTCATAAAGTGAGCTTGCTTACCGGCTGGACTTGGTATCGCGCAGGACAACGTCGTGCGCGCCGCCTTCGACAATAGAGGTAGAGGAAATTAGGGTCAGCTTAGCGTTTTTCTGCAGGTCGGGGATGGTCAGCACGCCGCAGTTGCACATCGTCGAACGAACCTTAGCCAGCGATTGGCGGACGTTGTCACGCAGGCTGCCGGCGTAAGGGACGTAGGAATCGACGCCTTCCTCGAAAGAGAGCTTTTCAGCGCCGCCCATATCATAGCGCTGCCAGTTGCGGGCGCGGTTGCTGCCTTCGCCCCAGTATTCCTTCATATAGTTGCCGTTGATAATTACTTTATTGGTAGGGCTTTCGTCAAAACGAGCAAAATAACGGCCCATCATCAGGAAATCTGCGCCCATAGCTAAGGCTAAGGTCATATGGTAGTCGTGGACCAGGCCGCCGTCCGAACAGACAGGCACATAGATCCCAGTTTCGGCGTAGTACTCATCGCGCGCTTTGCAGACATCAATTAACGCTGTCGCCTGGCCGCGGCCGATGCCCTTCTGCTCGCGGGTGATGCAGATGGAGCCGCCGCCGATGCCCACCTTAACAAAGTCCGCGCCGGCATCAGCGAGGAAACGAAAACCTTCGGCGTCAACGACATTGCCTGCACCGATTTTGACGGTTTCGCCGTACTTTTCGCGGACAAAACTGAGGGTGCGGCGCTGCCACTCGGTAAAGCCTTCCGAGGAATCGATGCACAGCACGTCTGCGCCTGCCTCCACCAGCGCCGGGATGCGCTCGGCATAGTCACGAGTGTTGATGCCTGCACCCACCACATAGCGCTTGTCGGCGTCCAGCAGCTCCAAGGTATTCTCTTTGTGGGAGTCGTAGTCTTTGCGGAAGACCATATATTTCAGGTGCCCTTTTTCGTCCACCAAAGGCAGGGAATTGAGTTTGTGATCCCAGATAATATCGTTAGCGGCCTTGAGGCTAGTGGTTTCAGGGGCGGTGATCAGCTTGTCAAAGGGGGTCATGAATTCCGACACCAGCGCATCCGGCGACATCCGGCTCACTCGATAGTCGCGGCTGGTGACAATGCCCAAAAGCTTGCCGTTGGGGGAGCCGTCCTCGGTGACGGCTACGGTAGAATGGCCGGTCTTCTCCTTCAGCGCCAGCACGTCCCGCAGGGTCTGGTCGGGGCGGATGTTGGAGTCGCTGGTGATAAAGCCCGCCTTGTAGCTTTTGACCCTGGCGACCATCGCGGCCTCGTCCTCAATGCTCTGGGAGCCGTAGATAAAAGAAATCCCGCCCTCTTTTGCCAGCGCGATGGCCATTCTGTCATCGGATACCGACTGCATGATAGCGGAAACCAGGGGAATATTCATCATAATAGGAGAGGTTTCGCCTTTGCGGAAACGCACCACCGGCGTCCGCAGGCTGACGTTCTGGGGGATACATTCAGCAGAGGAATATCCGGGCACCAGAAGGTACTCACCAAAAGTACGGGACGGTTCTTCAAAAATAAACGCCATATTCACACGCTCCTGTTCTTTCTCCGCCAGCGGCGGATCCGGGTGTTAAAATAGTTGTTGATTAGCTATTCATTTTACACGACAAAAGAAAAATTGTCAAGGGTCAGAAAGCCGATTTTTAGGCTTTTCCAAGAAAAAATTTGTCACACTGTCCCGATGGTCCGTACAGGCTGGGGCTGTAAAAGAGGGGCGACATTTTTCTGTCGGCAAACCGACGGGAAATTGTGCAGGTCTACAAAGTTTGACGGAATTGAAAAATTTTTTCTGGGGACTCCCCATTTCCGTTAATTTGTGCTATAATCGGAGTTAGCTTTCCCTGCTTTTTCAGGAAAGCGATCATTCAGGAAAGGAACCGATACCCGGGCACAGGGACAAGCCTTCCTGCCCGGCTTATATCGCCTGGGCAATTATCATGAAAATCATTATTGTGGGCGACGGCAAGGTCGGACTTGCCCTCACCCGCCAACTGTCCCATGAGGGGCACGACATTGTTGTTATTGACAACAACCCGCGCGCGCTGGAACAGAGCGCCGAAAGCTTCGACGTAATGGTCGTCAACGGCAACGGCGCTTCGATGGCCACCCTGCACCAGGCAGGGGTAGGCAGCGCCGATCTGCTGATCGCGGCCACCAGCGCTGACGAGATAAACCTCCTTTGCTGCCTAACGGCCCAGAAGATGAGCCATGTCCATACCATCGCTCGCATCCAAAACCCCGAATACACCGACCAGTTGGTGCAGATGCGGGAGGAACTGGGGCTTTCGATGACCATCAACCCCGAGCTGGCGGTAGCGAGGGAGATTTTCCACCTGCTGCAGCTACCTAGCTTTTTAAAACGGGATAGCTTTGCCAAAGGCAAGGTAGAGATTGTCGAATTAAAGGTCATGCCAGGCTCCCCGCTCTGCGGCATTCCGCTGCACCAGCTGCCTGCGCTGGCGAGAGTCAAGGTGCTGGTTTGCGCCGTCGAAAGGAAAGACGACGTCTTCATCCCGCGGGGCGATTTTGTCCTTAAAGAAGGGGACCATATCTATGTCACGGCCCAGGCGTCGATCCTGGCGACGCTAGTGGAAAACTTGGGTATTGTCACCCATAAGATCCGCTGCGTAATGCTGGTCGGGGGCGGGCATATCGCCCAGTATTTAGCGGCAATGCTGATAAACATCGATGTCCGCGTCAAAATCATTGAGAAGAACCCTGGGCGCTGCATCCAGCTGGCGGAGCTTTTCCCCGACGTCTCGGTGGTTGAGGCCGACGGCTCGCTGCAGCAGGTACTGCTCGACGAAGGGCTTGAAAGTATCGACGCGGTGGTCACTTTGACTGGCATGGATGAGGAAAATCTGGTTATCTCCATGTACGCCAACCACGCCGGCGTTTCTAAAGTAGTCACTAAAATCAATCGGCTGGAATATACGGGAGTCTTTTCAGATATGGGGATCGGCAGCATCGTCAGCCCTAAGGAACTGTGTACGACCGATATCGTCCGCTATGTGCGGGCGATGCACAATACGGCGGGCAGCGGCGTGCTGACCCTCCACCGGATTGTCAACGGCAAAGCCGAGGCGCTGGAGTTTTTGGTCCATACCAGCTGCCGCTATCGGGATACCCCTTTGAAAAACGTCAGGCTGCGGGAAAACGTGCTGATTTCCTGTATCACCCACAACGGCCGCACCATCATCCCCGACGGCGACAGTTCCTTTACCGCCGGCGACACCATTATCGTCGTCACCACCAGCGAGCGGCCTTTCAACCGGCTCAACGATATTTTTATCTAAATCGGAGGCGCAGAAAATACGATGAATATCAAATTAGCCGGCCGGCTTATTGGGGCGCTGCTGGCGCTGGAGGCGCTTTTCATGCTGCCTTCTTTGGGCCTTGCCTTAGCGGACCGGGAAAGGCCTGTTATTATCAGCTTTTTGGTTACGATGGGGCTCCTGCTTTCCTTAGGCGTCCTTTTGCGGGTTATCTGCCGCAACAACGCCCCGGAACCTTCCTACACCCGGGAGGGGATGGTCACGGTGGCGCTGTCCTGGATCGTGATGTCAGTGCTGGGATGCCTGCCTTTTAGGCTCAGCGGCGCGATCCCCAGGTTTATCGACGCCCTTTTTGAGATGGTGTCGGGCTTTACGACTACCGGCGCTTCTATCCTTACTGACGTAGAGGGGCTGGGACGGGCGCTCTTATACTGGCGCAGCTTCAGCCACTGGCTGGGCGGGATGGGGATGCTGGTCTTCATCCTGGCCGTTATCCCCGGCAGCCAGCAGGCCGGCTTCAACCTCAACCTGATGCGGGCGGAAAGCCCCGGCCCCAGCGTCAGCAAGCTGACCCCGCGGATGGGCCAGACAGCCAAAGTGCTGTATTTGCTCTATTTTCTGCTGACGGTGCTGTGCGTACTTTTCCTGCTGGCAGGCGGGATGCCGCTTTTTGACAGCCTCTGCACCGCTTTCGGCACGGCGGGGACGGGCGGTTTCGGCATCAAAAACGACAGCCTAGCCAGCTGCAGCCCCTACATCCAAAATGTCGTCACCATTTTCATGGCCCTGTTTGGGATCAATTTCAGCGTCTTCTACCTGTTGCTGCTGCGGAAATTTTCCGAGGTACTGGCCGATGAAGAGCTGCGGCTTTACATTGGGGTGTTCGGCGGCGCGACGGTGCTGATTACGGTCAATATCCTTCCTTTGTACGGCGGCCGTATCTTAGAAAGTTTGCGCCACGCAGCCTTCCAAGTCAGCAGCATCATGACCACCACCGGCTTCTGCACTGCGGATTTTGACCTGTGGCCCTCTTTTTCCAAATCCATCCTGCTGGTGCTGATGATCCTAGGGGCCTGCGCCGGCAGCACCGGCGGCGGACTGAAGATGGCGCGGCTTTTGCTGCTGATTAAAGAGCTGCTGCGCAACATCCGCCGGACACTGCGCCCTCGAAGCGTCCAAGTGGTACGGGTCAACAGCCACGCCACTGACGAAAACGTTATCAAAAATACCAACGCCTATCTGGCGGCTTACTGTGTTATTATTATGGTAAGTTTTGTGCTGATTTCGTTGGACGGATACCCAATAGAAACCAACTTTTCAGCAGTACTGGCCTGTTTTAACAACATCGGCCCAGGTTTTGGCGCGGTAGGGCCGACCGCCAACTACAGCGGCTTCAGTGATTTCTCCAAAGCGATCCTAACGGCGGATATGCTGCTGGGGCGGTTGGAAATTTTCCCCATCCTGACACTGTTCAGCAGGTACACCTGGAGCCGGAAACGGTGAAAGGGAATAAAACCTGATATTTTCAGTAAAAAATGGCATTCCCCTTCCGGAAAATGCTCCGGAAGGGGGTTTTTAGCTGCTATTCCGTTTTCGAGACACAGACGGCCTGGCCGTCAGCGACAACAACGTCGACAAAGCTGTACTGGCGCACAAAATGATCGATAGTCGTTTCTGCTTTATGCGGCACGCCATCAATAGACAGCTCGGCGTGGCTGCCGTCAGGCTGGAAAATCTCATAGTAGCGGCCTTCGGCCTCGTCCCACCAAACGGTGTCCAGCAGCTGCCGGATACGGGCGGCTTCCGCCTCAAAATGGGGGGCCTTATCGGCTGTGCCAGTTTCCCGCAGGAAGAAAGCGTAGGCGTCGCAGGCAACCGCCTGCGTCCCCAGCAGGTCGTTCATCATCAGCGCGTCGGAATGCCCCGACTCGTCCATAGGAAGGGATGCCGCGGACACTCCCGGCCACAGCACGTTCGGGGATGCCGTCGCCGTTTTTGTCCCAGCGGGCAATATACTCGTGCATGGTCAAATGGTAAAAGCGCTGCAGGTCGGGATCGTCCAGCCACTGCCTGTCACCAGTCCAGCGGTACATCCGCATACAGCATTCCAACAGGTCAAAGTTGGCGGGAAGGTTGAACCAGAAATCTTCATCACTGGTGTAATCCACTGGTGCTGGGAGGCCATAGCGGTTGATTTCCCAGTAACAGCAGAGGATTGAGAAGTAGATGCTTGCCATCCTGGGACTGGTTTTTTCCATTTTATAGCTTTTAAAGATGCGGGTCAGCGAGGTTGAAGCCGAGGCGCATTTTTTAGCAACTTTTTCGCTGCTTGCAAAACAAAAACCCCGTCCCGGAAATACGCCGGAACGAGGCTTTTGTTCAAACGTCAAAGGGGGTGCAGCGCTAAAGCTGCCTTTTCATTATTTCTTTCTGAAAGACTGGCAGTCGGTGCATTGATCCATGGTCGGGTTGGCCTCATGGGTGCCGACGGTGATGTTGTTCAGCGAGCAGTAATCACCGCAGCAGCAGTGGTTGGCGCAATTCTCAACATTGCAGCGGATCGCGTGGTTTGCATAATTCAGATCCATGGTTATCCATTCCTTTCAGCTTTGAAGGTTGCCGCCTGAAGCCTTTGCTTCCCTGCGGCCCTCTTATCATCCCCTGAAGACGGGGCTTTATTCCCCGCCGCCGTTTTTTTGCCTGAAAAGAAAAACGTATAATCCGCCGCCTGACGGGCATCCTTCTCTCACAAGCATAGAAAGGAGAGCTTTTCCATGGAAAATTTTGCCCACAGCGAAACCTGCAAAAACCTGATGCGCGCCTTCGCCGGCGAATCCCAGGCCCGCAACCGCTATACCTTTGCCGCTGCCGCCGCCCAAAAACAGAAACAGCAGCTGCTCGCCCAGACCTTCACTTTCACCGCCGACCAGGAACGCGCCCACGCCGAAGTCTTCTGGGGCCTTTTAAAAGAATGCTCTGGCGACAGCATTGAAATTGCCGGCGGTTATCCGGTACAGACTTCCGAAGACCTGCTGGTCCAGCTGAAAGAGGCGGTACACAACGAAACCGAGGAAGCGGACGACGTCTACCCTGCCTTCGCCAAAACCGCCGAAAAAGAAGGTTTTGCGCGCGTTGCCGAGGTATTCAAAGCCATTGCCAAGGTTGAACAGATCCACGCCGCCCGCTTCCAACGCTTTGAGGACCTGCTCCGCGCGGGCAAGCTCCATCACAGCGACGCCCAAAGCGGCTGGATCTGCCTGAACTGCGGCCACCTCCATTATGGCACCGACGCCCCGAAAGCCTGCCCGGTCTGCAGCCACGACCAGGGCTATTTCATCCGTGCCGACCTGACCCCTTTCAAAGGCTGACAGGGTTCAGGTTGCACGCTTCTGCTGGGCGCGGTATTTCCGGCGGGTAGCAAGGCCCCCGCGGATGTGCCGTTCCTGTTTGTTGATGTCTAAAATCTTGCGCACCTCCTGGTAGAGCTGGGGGTTGACGCGCTTGAGGCGCTCGGTCAGATCCTTATGCACCGTACTTTTGCTGATACCGAATTTCTTGGCGGTAGCCCGCACTGTGGAATGCCGCTCGATGATATACTCTGCCAAACGGACGCTTCTGTCCCACGCGTTATCGTTCAATTGCCGCACCTTCTCCATGTTGTGGTTATGCCAGAATATATGCAAAAGGTACAGCAAATATGAAAAGCCCCCGCCTCCTATCGGAAAGCAGGGGCTTTTTCAGCTTCAGTCGTCCTCTTCGTCCTCGTCCTCGTCGTTAAAACAGATGCAGCTGTCATGCTCATCGATGTAAATCTCGGCTGCTTCGCGGAATACTGGGATGGCTTTGCGGGCTTCTTTAAAGAAACGCAGCATATTCCACACCAGACGCCAGAACGTCAAAACAGCGACCAGCGCTGCAATAAAGCTGATCAGAACAGAGAAGGCCGCGACGGACTTCGCCTCTTCATTGGTCAGGTCAATGTTGGCGGAAATTTCAGGCAATTTCATCATAAACACCTTCCTTTCAGTTATCGCCCCAGCGGACAGCATGGGGAGTGTGTTTAGTATACCATTTTTCACTGAAAAATACAAGGGGCTTGCAGCATTTTTTTGCGGGCCGGCCAAAAATTTTTTCCGGCGGCCGCGTCAGAATAGCCTGCGGACAAGCGGGATCTTTTTGCCCAACAGGCAAAGCGGCAAACTTACCGCCAACAGCATCGCCGCTTTAGCGGTATTGGGCAGAAGGCCGGTATGAGGAAAAATTTTCCATGCCATGGGCAGCAGCCACTCCCCAACGAGCCAATGGAGGTAATAGATCCCCAGCGTATTCTCCCCCAACAGCCGGATAAACCGGGCGGCATTTCTATGCCTTGCGGGAAAATCTTCCGGCAGCTTTGCCGCCAACAGGAACACCGAAACCGCCATCAACGCCCCCGGCAGCGACCCATAGCCGCCAAAAACGCTGTCCCAAGGCTTTTCATGGGCCAACGACTCCGCCCACCATTTAGCCGTTAACAACACCATACCGGCAGCCAGCCCCGCCATAGGCTGCCAGGACGGGATAGGCTTACAGCGCCCAAGGTTCCGATGCAGCAGCCCGCCGACCAAAAAATAGCAAAGCATAATGCCCAGCATCCCTTGGAAGGGGTTCAGCTGGTTCAGGTTCCGCGGGTGCAGGCGGTGAAACCGCCCAGCAACGCCGCAGACAGACGCAATATCGTCCGCTGCAAAGCAAACCGCCCCCAAAACACCCAGCAGCACGCCAAGCATCAGACGGTTATCCAACTTGTCCAGCCGGTCAAAGCAGAGTTTTAAGAAAGGGAACAGCAGGTATAGCTGTAACAGCACGGGGATAAACCAGAGATGGGTATAACGGATGCCCTTCAGGTTATCGAAAAAGAAAACGGCATTGATCAGCCGGCTGAAGCCAAGCTCCTCGCGGGGAAGCCTTTTAATCAGGCAAAGCGCCGCCACTGTAATCAGCCGCCAAGCGAAATACTGGCCCAACAAGACAGCGCTTTTGCGGAAATGCCGGCGAAGGTCCAGCGGGCGGCTAAACAGCAAAGCGCCGTTCACCATAAAAAACAGCGGCACGCAGACGGTGTTCAAGCTAAAAAGCGCCCGTTTCAGCCAAACAGAAAATGGCAAAACCGGTGCAAAACCAATCTCGCCCACCCAAGAAAAATGGTAGGCGCAGACTGAAAAGACAGCTATACATTTCAATAGATCGAGGTATGGGTAACGGGCTGGCGCTTTCTGGGCAGCTTCGGGCATAGGTTCCCCCTCCATTTCCTGTTGCGCGCCGCATAAAACAGCATCTGCCGCTCATAAAAGCGCCGGCGCTGATCAGCCCGCTCTTCCGAACGACGTATCTAGTAAGAAGCGGCAACCGTATATAAGTTTGCCGTCGCGTACAAAGCATAGCAGCCCCTTTCAAATCTGGCGCAAGGCTAAAAAGACCCTGTACGTTCAATGGGCAGGACCGTTCCCAAGCAGTCGCCGCCGAAAGCCTGGTCATAGCAATAGCTGATAATATCCCGGCGCTTGATAATGCCGATGAAGACGCCGCGATCGTCCACCACTGGGACAAAATTTTGGTTCATAGCCCGTCCCATCAGTTCTTCAATGCTAGTATTGATCCGCACGGCCAGGTTATGGGTACGCCTGGGGATTTCCGACAAAGGCACGCTTTCAGCCTTGCGAAGGTCGAGGCCATGGTGGTTTTTGACCTCCCACAGCAGGTCCCCTTCGGTCAACGTCCCTACATAATAGCCCTGGCGGTCGATAATCGGGATGGCGGAATATTGGTGGTACTCCATCTTTTCCAGCGCCTGACGCATCGTAAAATCGGAATAAAGGTAAGCCACTTCCTGCTTCAGCGTAATAAAATGCAGAATATTCATGCCAAAACGCACCCCCGTCAAAATTGAAACAAAGCCGCTGGTTTCCGGTACGTCCCTGCGACGGGCCATGTCGCAGAACAGCCTGGGGAGCCCTTCTCCCCTCTGGTTATAGTATAGCACAACTCCCAGCCAAAAAGCAAGGGGCTTTTATGAAATTTCGTGAATACTTCGTTAATCTTAGAAAAACATCTAGGAATGTTGCCGCAAAATTACCCAGCTGTCACCCATTCTTTCCCAGCCGCGCAGCATCATATATATTCACATCAGCGGTGCAAAAAGACGCAGCAGCGAACGGACAATCCTCTGCGGCCAGCGCACCTGGCGGCAGCTTTCCGGCGATACCTGCCCGGAAAGGGCCTCTGTTTTCAGAAAGTCTTCCTTGATATCCTTGATACAGCTGCACCCATACATCCAAGTTGCGCATTCAAAGTGCAGGTAAAGGCTGCGATAATCGAGGTTAATTGTCCCCACCACGCCATAACGGTCGTCGACAACAAACGATTTGGCGTGGATAAAGCCTGGGGTATATTCGCTGATTTTGACGCCTGCCTCCACCAAGGATTGGTAATAGGCTCTGGTTACGACGTGGACATACCATTTGTCAGCAATATGCGGGGTGATAATCCGCACATCGACGCCGCCCTTAGCAGCGCTGCACAACGCGTTGACCATCTCATCAGAAATAATCAGATAGGGCGTGGTAATGTAGATATAATGTTCCGCCCGGCTTATCAGGTTCATGTAGACGTTTTCCCCTACCGGTTCGTCGTCGAGCGGGCTGTCTGAAAAGGGCTGGACATAGCCATCGTCAGGAACCGGTTCCTGCTGCCAAGCGCCCGGCTTATACTGTTCGTAATCCTCCTGCTCCCCTCGGACATAGTCCCACATGGTTAGGAACATCACAGTCAAGTTCCAGACGGCCTCCCCCTTCAATAAGATAGCGGTATCCTTCCAATGGCCGTGTTTGGGATAGACATTGATGTATTCATCAGCTAAATTTATACCGCCAGTAAAACCTGTATGCCCATCAACCACGCAGATTTTGCGGTGGTCGCGGTTGTTGAGCCGGGAGGAAAGCACTGGGATAAAGGGGTTGAAGACGCACGCTTTAATGCCAAAACTTTCCAAGTATCGGTCGTAGCCGGTAGGAAGCGTCATAATGCAGCCCATATCGTCATAGATGACCCGCACATCCAGCCCCGCTGCCGCCTTCTTCTTCAATATTTCCAATACCGTGTCCCACATCACGCCGTTTTGCAGGATAAAATATTCTAGGAAAATGTAATGTTCCGCTTTTTCCAGCTCTTCCAACAGCCGTTTGAATTTGGCCTCGCCCAGCGGCAGGTACTCCACGCTGGTGCCCTGGTACACTGGGCTATAAGCGTTGTCTTGGATATAACGGCTCTGTACGGCAGCCGAAGCATTCGTTTCCGCGATTTTCCCAATCAGCGCGCTGCTGTCAGGCAGCACCGCCGCCTGCCTCGCCCCAATGGAGGCCATTTTTTTCTGCACCCGTTTAGAAAGGCGCACGCCGCCGAACATCAGGTAAAAAATTCCGCCAAACACCGGCACCAGCATAACCGGGATAATCCAGGCGATTTTATAGCCTGGGTCGCTTTTGCTTCCCACCAGCGCCACCACGACAATAACGCTGAGCAGCACTGACACAATATAAAAATAGGAAAAGTAGTTTTCAAACCAGACCAGCATCGCCAACAGCAACGCCATCTGAATCATCAGCGAAATGGCGACAATCACCATTCGGCTGAAAATAAAACGCAAAATTTTTTTCATCTCTGTCTCCCCCGCTTTTTGAAAAAAGCTTGGCAAAAACTTTTAGTCGCCCGGGTAGGCATATGCACATCTATCAAGTTCTACTGCGTCGGACACAGCTGCCAGCCGCGACATCTCACGCCACGTTTTTCGCTTACAAGCCGCCGAGCAGAGCCAGGCGGCAAACGCGAATTGTCTGCGGCGACACGCCGCCACGAATTGTCAGCCGGCACAACCGACCGTTTTGCCTTTTTCTTTCAGCCGGCGGTAGACCGTCTCCCGCAGCAAGGTATACACCACCGAACAAAGCGGAATAAAAATCAGCATCCCAGCAATTCCCATCATGCTGCCGCCGACCGTTACAGCCGCCAGCACCCAAATTGAAGGCAGGCCAATAGAACCGCCCACCACCTTCGGATAGATAAGGTTGCCTTCAACTTGCTGTAGTATCAGAAATAGTAAAATGAACCACAGCGCCTGCATCGGATTAACCATTAAAATCAGGAAGGCCCCTACTGCGCACCCTAGAAAAGCTCCGAAAATCGGGATCAGGGCCGTAAAAGCCACCAAAAGCCCTATCAGCAGCGCATAAGGGAATTGAAGGATGGTCATTGTAATGAAGAACATCAGGCCTAGGATCATCGCTTCCAGACACTGTCCGGAAAGGAACCGGGAGAACGTATCGCTTGAAAGGGCAGCAACTTCAACAACCCGGTCGACCCGCTTTTCTGGCAGGAACGCATAAAGCAGCTTTTTTAACTGCTGCGCCAGCTTCTCTTTCTGTACCAATAAATAGATGGCGAAAACAAATCCTACGAAAAAGCTTACCAGCCCGTTGACAATCGACGACGCCGCGCCGAAAGCCGAGGAGAAGATGCCGCTGTTGCGGATAAAGTCAAATACCGACTGCACCAGCTGCTGCCAGTCTATCTGCAAACTCAAAAGGTAGCTGGCAGCCTCTGGATACTGTTCCGAAAGGGTGACGATCCACTGCTGGACATCCTGATAAAATCCAGGCAATACTTTCTGCAAAACGCCGATGGTGTTCCCAAGCTCCGGCACAATCATGAATATTACCACAAATATTACACCCAGCACCAATACCAGCGTCAGCACAAGGCTCAGCGGACGCTTCATCCGCCAAAGGGCTGTCCCGGCTGCAGAAGGTTTCTTTTTCATTTTGCCAGCTTGCCTTTCCGGATCAAGCCGGGAAAAAATTATCCGCTCCAGGAACCGCATTGGGACATTCAATATAAAAGCAATGGCGCTCCCCAGGATAAACGGGCCAAGGATCCCGAAAATCCAACCGAAAGCGCCCTGGACAAGCGAAAAATGCTGCAATGAAAAATTCAGCAGAATGCCAAAAGCGACAAGCAGCGCCAGCTTCTGCAGATTTCGCCTATTCAAATCCATCTGTCTCATACCTCCGCAGCCGCCAAAAGGCAGGCATCCAAATATTCTCCCATTATTTTTATTATACCTGATAATAGGCGTTTTGTCACTACCTAATTTTTCTAAAATATCAGGTGTTTTTTGAACAAGTTGGAAAAAATCCGAAAACGCATCGCCATTTGGCAAATTCACCCGTTTGGAGTGTGGGCAAAACCGAAAAAATATCGTATAATAGAGCTGGAAGGCTAGGGTTCCTGCTATGCATCCTGCCTCCTGGCCTTTCCCGGCTTCATGCCGGCCCCCTCTCAGCTGGTTTTGTCAGGGAGGCCCCTCTCTGGCTGAACCATATCCCGGCGGGGGAAGCGAAAGCTTCCCTCGTCTTTTTTATTGCACGTTTCTTTTCCCCCCTAGTCGCTCATCAAGGAACGCATTTCTTCCGGCGAGATGTCCTGCTGCAGCGCCAAGTTGATACCCAGCGCCAGCAGCTGCGCCGCCGCACGGATAATGCTGTCGATCTCCCGCGGGGTAACAAGGGCAGTCCCGCTCTCAAGCGCCAGCTCTGTTACTGTGGGGATCCCTGCCGCTATCACTGGCATTCCCAGGGTTTCTTGGCAAAGCCCTGTCCGATGGTTGGCTACCCCTGACCCTGGGATAATCCCTGTATCAGAAAGCTGCACCGTTTTCCCCAGCCGCGCTGGCTCTGCCGCCGCCAGCGCGTCTACCACCACCATCGCCGACGGCTTCACCGCCGCAGCCGCGGCGGCTGCCAGCTCCGCTGATTCGATGCCGGTCTGCCCCAATACCCCTGGCGCAATCGCACTCACATTCCGCAGCCTGCCAAGCTGTAACTCTGAAAGCCCCTGAAGGTGCCGGGTTACAAAAACCCCTTCCGTGACCGCTGGCCCCAACGCATCCGGCGTGATGTCCCTATTCCCCAGCCCTACCACCAGCACCGGCCCTTCTTTGGGCAGCAACGCTCTGAGTTCCTCCGCCAGCGCCATCGCTTCCGCCTCCAGATCCCGCACCGGCGAGGAAAAAGCCGCCGGCTCCAACGTGATGTACCGCCCTTTGGGACGCCCAAGGCGTTTGGCCGCCTCGCTGCTTCCAATCTCCACCATGCCGACTGGGACGCCATGGCGCTGGCGCTGGGTGTAGGAAAGTCCGGAAACGCTTTCCGCCTGGGAACTGGGCAGCGGGCCAGCCCATTCGGCTGCCAGATCAGTCCGCGGGGATGCAGGGTTCATCGAAACCCCTCCTTTTCTAAAAATATTCAAATATGGCCCGAGGTGTTCTCTGACATATCTTGTCCTTTATCCAGTATGCCCGTTTTTTGCCCTTCCATCGCCGAAAACTTTCTGAAAATCTGTGAAAAAAATTGCAAAAAACCCTTGCAATTTCCGGGAGATAATGGTATAATAAATAAGCTGTCACAGTCTGTCATCGTGTCTTGGCGTATGCCATTGGCGGGTATGTGAAGCCTATTCATTTGCCGGGCCGCAAAACCGGGCTGGCACAAGGTGAGGAGGTGCAAATATGCCTAACATTAAATCTGCGAAAAAAAGAGTGAAGGTTATCTCCACGAAAACGCTGCAAAACAGAATGCTCAAAGGCAAGCTGAGAGCCGCGCTGAAAGCTGTTGACGCTGCTGTGGCCGCCGGTACGGCCGACGCCGCTCTGCTGCAGGCAACCTACAAGACTATTGATCAATCCGCCGCCAAGGGGATTATCCACAAAAACCAGGCTGCCAGAAAAAAAGCGCAGGTCGCTGCGAAAATCAGCGCCGCCAAGGCCTGATCCTTTTTTGAAACTTTGAGCCGCCGCTCCTCCAACCTCTGGGAGCGGCGGCTTTGTTGTTTTAGTACAGAAGGTTTGCCGGCAGGTTTGGGCTGGGCCTAGGATTAAGTTAAAAGACCGAAAAAATTGAAAGTTTTTCCATAGACTATTGCTTTTTTCTTCAAAATCGCGTATAATGGGCTTATGTTCAACCGGAAGGGAAAGATGCAGGATTTTGATGGGAAATGCCAGCCCGCAAAGCTTCGCCGTTTTCCCTGCGCCCGGACAACCCCAACAACCCTAGGAGGAACATTATGGAAAAATTCTTTAAGCTGAAGGAGCATGGCACCACCGTCAGGACCGAAATCTTGGCTGGGCTTTCTACCTTCATGACCATGGCCTATATCATTGCCCTGAACCCCAATCTGCTGACTGGGTTCGGCGCGCATGGCCAATCCCTTTGGAACGCGGTTTTCATGGCCACAGTCCTCTCAGCGGCCATCGGCACCGCCCTAATGGCGCTGCTGGCAAACCTTCCCTTTGCGATGGCCCCCGGCATGGGCCTCAATTCCTATTTCGCCACCGTCGTGGCATCCATTGCCGCAGCAGCTGGCGTTACCTACAGCGAGGCTTTCGGCGGAGGGTTGGCCATTATCTTAATCTCCGGCGTACTGTTTTTAATATTGACGCTGTTCAAAATCCGCGAAAAGATCGTCGACGCCATTCCCAACGCCGTACGTCTGGGGATCCCTGCTGGTATCGGTTTGATGTTAATCAACATCGGCCTTGGCACCAACGCCGGCGTTTTCAACAGCGAAGGCAGCGCCTTCTATATGCTGGGCAGCTTTTTTACAGACGGTCCCAGCGCCACCAAAGCTGCCATGGGCGACAGTTATGGGACAATGGTCCTCTATGTCATTACGATGTTTATCGGTCTGTTCGCGATTGCGGTGCTGAGCCGTAAAAAAGTCAAAGGCTCGGTGCTTTTAGGGATGTTAGGCGCTTCAGTGGTCTATTGGGCCGGCTGCTTTATCATGGGGCAGAACCCTTTCGCCTCACTGGCGACCGCCAACTTCCTGCCTCCTTTCGGCGATATGTTCTCGAAGACCTTCTTCAAATTTAATTTCAAGACCCTGTTCAGTATGGGTTATTTTGCAGCTATCATGACCATTATCAGCTTCTGCATGGTGGATATGTTTGACACAATCGGTACCCTTTACGGCACCGCCAAGCGTGCAAAAATGCTGGACAAGTCCGGCAATGTGCCCAATATGAACAAGGCGATGCTTTCTGACTCTGTTGCTACCTGTGTTGGCGCCTGCACCGGCACTTCGACCGTCACTACTTTTATCGAATCGGCTGCCGGCGTTGAGGAAGGCGGCCGCACCGGTCTAACCGCGCTGACAACTGCGGCGCTGTTCCTTGCCTGTATGTTCATCGCCCCGATTGCGGCGCTGATTCCTGCGCCGGCCACCTCGGCAGCCCTCGTTTACGTCGGCGTGCTGATGATGAGCTCGTTAAAAGAAGTCGACTACGGCGACATCTGCCAGAGCGTCCCTGTAGCGCTGCTGCTGATCTTCATGATGGTAACCAGCGGCGTTGGCAATGGTATCGGCATTGGCTTGATCGCCTACACGGTGCTGAAACTCTGCACTGGTAAATTTAAGGATGTTTCTCCGCTGACAATTGTATTGAGTGTCCTATTCATCGGCAAATTCTTTATCACGTTCTGACTTTTTCAGGCTGAGGCCCGCCCTTTTGAAACTAAAAGGGTGGGTTAGCTTGTCGAAAAACTCCGTGTTTTCCTAAGATTGCCAAGGATTGGGATTCTCAAGGGGCGCGCCCCTTGAGCGGGTCCAGGGCAGCGCCCTGGTCGCCCTCCTCAGAGGGCGAAATCCCTTTCCAAAAAAAGAGCAGGATAGCTCGAAAACCCTCTCAAGGGGTTTTCGTATGGAGCGTAGCTCCATAATACGACAGAAACCTAGCCCTCACCACTCCGAACAACCCAGTGAGTTGTTCGGGCATAAGAAGTAAAATCCTTCATTTTTACGCTAAACCATTTTT
>JAAWDH010000012.1 GCA_022793675.1 Oscillospiraceae bacterium | reverse complement strand
TTGCGTCCGCGCCGGGGGCAAGGCGCACCACCTCGCCCAGCTTGTCAAAGAGGTAGACAAAGAGCAGATAGGGGGTGTTCAGGATAAGCAGCTTCTTGATCTCCGGCTTCATAGCGATTCCTCCTGCATCTTGTTCTTTGTCCTTTGGCGGTTGGCGTTAAGCTGCCTTGCCTTATCCCGGAACGCTGCCAGCACCTTACGGATAGACGGCCTTTGCTCCTGTGTCAGCTTCCTTGCGGAAAACTCCTTAAAGGCTGCGGTCAGCACGTCGGCGTCCCGCCCCTTGAAAAACACAAGGTAACGGGGCGGCTGTTCCGTGGCGTCCTTTTTCAGCGCGTAATCAATGCCGTACTTCTTCGCCATACTTTCAAAGACTTTGAATATTGCCGTCGGTGATTTCGATATTGGAAACGTCTGCGCCCTGCTTCATAAGCTGCTTTAGGGTCTGTTTCCCGTGGGGTGACTGGCTGATATGCTGCTTGCCCTTGGCTAACAGGGCTTTCACGGCCTTTTGCAGCATTTCAGCGGTGAGCTTTGAGCCTTTGATAGACAGGGCCACTATTTTTCCGTTGACTTCATCTTGCAAATAACCACCTCGCTTTTAGGTGGGAATGGGGCAGGATTTATCTGCCCCATTCCTCGGTGTCGGTCATGTCCGCGCTATGACTGTTCGCCGCTTCCATCACATCGTAATAGGCCCAATGCCCCTTTTCCATATCGGTAAAGGTATTGAGCCTGCGGAGATTGGCGGTAATATACTTCTCGTCGGCGGTACGCCCCAGCAGCATATGCTGTTCTTCTAAAAGCTGGACAATGCGCCTACTGACGGCTCGATTAAGCTTCAACACCCCCTAGTGGAATGAATCGTCATAACCCGTATGAGGATAATACTACTTCTGCCTGGCTAACGTAATGTCAAGGGGCAGCCATGGATCCCTAAGATAAATTGCTTTAAGAAACAGAGTGTACCCTTTTACAGGATACAGTCTGTTTCTTAAAACCTGGTCTGAGTGACTGGACTTGAACCAGCGGCCTCTACCACCCCAAGGTAAAATGAAGGTTTTTACCCGTTTCCCATTTTTTGAATGCAGTTCTGGCTTAATTTTTAGTATAGCACTTTTTTCTTTAAGAATAGACATAGCTTTTCATAATTCCTTTCATTTAGCCTTGTATTGAAGTATTATCAATATACTAAACGAAAGGATGTGATGACCCAATGGGCCACAAAAATTCTCCTGCTTTTCACTCTTATGCGCTTGATTGGCTGCAATCTAAACGAGTTGAAGTTCGAGCTTCAACTTGGGAAAGCATTAGCGTATATGTCAAACGACATATCGTCCCCTATTTTGCTGAATTTTATCCGTCATTACAAGTGTCCAAGTTGACAGCATACCACATTCAGCAATATCTTTCCTACAAAAAAATAGGAGGACGCATGGATTCTCAACCAGGTGGACTTTCAAAGGCTTCTTTGAAGAAACACAAGTCAATTTTGCACCAAATCTGCGACGAAGCAGTTATTGCTGGTTTTCTGCATGGAAACCCTGTTTCGGCTGTACGAATTCAAAGAGGAGAGGAAATTGAAGACCGAATTTTTTTGACATTGGAACAGGCAAATGAAATTTTGGCTCTTTTCAGAAATCATCCTCTTCACGGAATTGTTTTTCTAACATTGGTTTACGGCTTGCGTCGTTCCGAGGTACTTGGCTTACGATGGAATGCGATTGATTTTGAAAAAACACCATTCGTATTAAACATACTGTCGTTAAAAGCCTGACTATACACCGCACAGACTACACAAAATCTCTAGCCAGCAATGGCACATATGAAATGTTGCCAGAGGTGCGAAACTATTTGCTTGGGCTAAAAACGGAAGAAAATCTAAATCGACAACTTGTCGGTGAAGAATATATTGAAAACGATTATGTTTTCAAAAGGAAAAACGGTGAATTATTCCGCCCAGATTATGTAACTCGCGTTTTCATTCGCACAGTAAAAAAAGCTGGCTTGGGACATATCACCTTTCATGCCCTACGACATAGTACAGCCAGCATCCTTTACGACAAAGGATGGGAAGTAAAAGATATCCAAACTTGGATGAGGCATAAACAGGTTTCAACTACGATGCAACTATACATCCATATCAGCAAAATGAGAAAACACATCATCGCTAGCGATTTGAAAGACTGCTTCAAGCCATAAATTATGCTTCCTCCATCTGCCGGGTCCCCGAACCTTTCGGGGACTCGGCTTTCTCCATTTCAGATGTAAGACAGTTCAAAACAAAATCAAACATAGAAAGGAGCAATCCCCATGAAAACCATCTCCATCGTAAACCAAAAAGGCGGCGTCGGCAAGACAACAACCGCCATGAACATCGGCGCAGCGCTGCATCGTCTGGGCCGAAAAGTTCTGCTCGTTGACCTTGATCCCCGGGCAATCTCAGCACCTACTTGGGCTGGGAACAGACTGGACAGGACCTGACAGCCAACGACCTAATCTATTTCGCCGCATCGGGCAGGCCGCTGCCGGAGAATTTTGCCCAAGTGAGCGCCGAGGGGATAGACTACATCCCTGCCAACCGGCTGCTGGCGTCGGCAGTATCCATTTTAGGCACCGATCCAGACAGCCAAGGCGTCTTAGCCCGGCTGCTCAAAGAGCCGCCCTTCCAAACCTATGACTGTATCCTCATCGACTGCAAGCCTTCGCTGGATTTGCTGGTGACAAACGCGCTAGCTGCCAGCGACAGCGTTTTGGTCCCTGTACAGGCAGAGTTGTTCGCTCTCACTGCCGTCGGCGAGGTGATGGAAACGGTCAGACGTACCAAGGCGTATAATCCCCGACTGGAGGTGGAGGGCTTTCTGCTCACGATGTACCGTTCCCAAACCACCATGTCCAGAGAGGTGCGGCAGGCGCTGGAGCAAAGCTTCGGTGAAGCTGTCTTCCCAACCCCCATTTCCTTTTCCGCTGAGGCCGGGAAGTCTACGGCCCGGCAGGAAAGTATCTCTGCAAATCAAAAATTAGGGCAGGAGTATATGGACGCTGCCCGCCGTATCGAAAGGAGGTCCTGCTGATGGCCAGCATGGGACTGAACATTTCTAAATTTATTCCCACCCCAAAGCCCGAAGAAGCATATAACGCGATGTTTGGACTGGCGGCGGAGCAGGTCAGACTGATCAGCCTGGAACTGCTTGAGTCTTTCGGCGACCAGCCATTTCGGAGCTACGACGAAGAAGCACTGGATGAACTGGCCGCCAGCATCCAGCAGCATGGTTTGCTCACCCCGATCATTGTCCAGCAGCTGCCGGAGCAGCGTTATCGAATTTTGGCTGGACATAACAGAGTGAAGGCCGTACAGCGACTAGGACAAGAGAAAATCAACGCTATCGTCAAAGAATGTGACGATGACCAGGCTACCCTGATTATGCTGGAAACCAACCTTGCGCAGCGAAAGGAGCTGCTGCCCAGCGAGCTAGCGTTCGCCTACAAGATGCAGATGGAAACATTAAAACATCAAGGAAAGAGAGCTGATCCAACTTCGGCTCCATTGGAGCCGAAGTTAAGCAGCGAAACGGTTGCCGCTCAAATGAATACCAGTCGAGCACAAATTCAACGTTACATTCGCCTAACCTACCTGATTAAGCCCTTCTTAGATATAGCCGATGAACATCGTCTGCCTGTTCGCGCTGGTGTCGCCCTTTCCTATCTCACCGCAGACGAGCAGCAGATAGTGCTGGATTTTATCCTGCAAAATAAAAAGAACATCTCCATCGAAATCGCTGAAAACCTGAAAAAACTCAGCGCTGCCGGAGATTTAATCGAGGAACTGCTCCCTGAAATTTTCGGTACCGCAGCAAAGGAAAAGACCGAAAAGCCGCCCAAACCCACCGTCATCCGGGTCAGCATTCCTTATGACCGCTACAGCCGATATTTCCAGGATATGGGGCCGAAGGAAATCGCCCAGCGGATTGACCGAATCATCGAGGAATGGTTAAATAAGCAAGGCTTATTGGATCCACAGACTGAAGAATAAAGGAGGATCTTATGCCAGACCCACAAACCCTGTTCCGGCAGACGCTCGACCGGCTGCACCGGTCGCCTGATGAACTGTTAGTCTTCCTGAAGTTTACGGCCAAGCTTTACCGGCACAGTCCCATCAATCAGATCATGATTTTCGCCCAAAGGCCGGAGGCTGCTTTTGCAGCAGAAGAATCGGTCTGGCAGAGCCTTGGCCGGGAGGTCAATCCTGCCCAGGCAATCCATTCTTTTAAGACAGCAGGCGACAGGATCATCCCTACCGCCCTTTTTGATGTGACCGACACGACCGGCGAGGAAACGGCTTTTCAGGAAGCAATCTGGACGCCGACTGCCACCGAATTCACCAGCTTTCTTGCTGCCGAGCAAAAGAAAACCATATCCCCGCGGCATTGGCTGGCGGGACAGGTGATTGAAGAAAAACTTAACTGGCTGGAGGGGACAATGCTGGTAATTATCCTGCTGGAACGGTTCCAGCTCAGCTATCCACACACCGAAGTCTTGAAATATGTCCCGCATCTCCCCAAACAGGAATTCAGCGAATTACTCATTCGCGTTTCGCAGAAAGCGCGCGTTATTCTCAATAAAATCCGCAGCGATATGGCTGCCCAAAAGGAGGAACAGCAACATGAAAACACTGCTGACGCCAACCATCCCGAATCTGACAATGGACAAATTTACCTCGGCGGCTTACCAGTATCTGCTGGACTGGAACGAGGAGCTGACCGCAGCCTGGATGCTGGATGGCCAGCTGAACAACATCCTGAAAAGGCTGGGCATCCAAGCCAAAGCTTGGATGCTGCTGCACAGAGCCAAGCTGATGGAACATCCGCCGAGAATCGTGCTGGAGAACCCGGCGGTGAAAATCCAGTGGCTGACCGACATCCAGTCCAAGGCCGACGAGATGGCGCTCGAGGATCTGACACTGGAACTTCAACAGCTTTACCCGCCGGAACAGACCACGGCAGCGGAGGAGGAGCTGCTGTTTTAACCCCGCAGCACACCGATTCCGCAGCTGGCCCCAAGGCAAAATTCCAGGCAAATATCGCGGCGATTCAGCTTTCCAAACAGCTGACCGCCGAGGGACGCAGCGCGTCGCCAGAAGAAAAACAAGCCCTTGCCGGATACAGCGGCTGGGGCGGGATTCCCAAGGCGTTCGACCCGCAGGCAGAGGATTGGCGGGAAGAATACACACAGCTTTCCGAGTTGCTGACCAAGGAGGAATACGCCCTAGCCCGCAGCTCCACCCTGACTGCTTTCTACACCAAGACGGGGATCGCCGCCATCTGGCAGAAGCTGGCGGATATGGGATTCAAGGAAGGGCGGGTGTTGGATCCGGCCATGGGGACTGGCTGCTTTTTCGGCGCTGTGCCGGAAGGGGTGAAGCCGCGGCTGGCCGGCATTGAGCTGGACACCATCTCCGGGACGATTGCCAGGCAGCTTTACCCTGACGCCGACATCCGAATTCAAGGCTTCGAGGACTTCACGCCGACCGTCCTCTTTGACGCCGTGTTGTCGGCAACGTTCCTTTCGGAAACTTTCCGGTTTATGACCCCAAGTACAATCCGCAGAATTTCCTGATTCACGATTATTTCTTTGCAAAATCGCTGGCGCTGACCCGCCCCGGCGGCGTTGTCGCCTTCATCACCTCCATGGGTACGCTGGACAAGCAAAACTCCGCCGTCCGGAAAAAGCTGGCCAGGGAGGCAGAACTGCTGGGAGCTGTCCGGCTGCCGCGGAACGCATTCGGCGGTACAGAGGTAACGGCAGACATCCTCTTTTTACAGAAAAGGCAGCAGCCCTTAGATATTGAGCCGAAATGGATTTTCTTGGGGCTGAACGCCGAAAACATTCCCATGAACCAGTATTTTATTGACCATCCCGAAATGCTTCTGGGGAAAATGGGCCGGAGGAGCGGCCAATTCGGCGAGGAAGTTGTCTGTTTTCCGGAGAAGGGCCGCGATCTGATGGCCGACCTTTGGCAGGCTCTTTCCTCTATTGACGGGCGGTTTGAACCTGCACATGAACCTGAAACGCTTAAAGAAATTGCGCAAACCTTACCGCCGCCGGAGGACTGCAAGCGGTTTAGCTATGCAGTTGTCAACGGCGCTTTGTATTATCGGGAAAGCGGCGACCTTGTTATGCAGCAGCTGCCCGAAGTAAAAGAGAATCGGATTAAGGCCATTGTGTCGCTGCGGGACGGGATGCGGGAAATCATCCGCCTGCAGCTGGAGGGCGGCTATTCTGAAGCTCTGCTGAAAGAAAAACAACAGGCCCTTGAGCAGCAGTACGACCGGTTTGTTCAGAAATACGGTTTTCTCTCTTCATCCACAAATCAGCAGGCCTTTGCTGAAGACACCGACGCGCCTTTAGTCCTAGCCCTGGAGGATAAAGCCCCAAACGGCGCTGTGACAAAAGGCGCATTTTTCTTTAAGGCCACTATCCGTCCGCAGCAGGCGTTTCAGATTCAATCCGCCGAGGATGCGCTGACGGTCTGCCTGAACACCGAAAACCGATTAGACGAGGAACGAATCCGGCAGCTCTGTGAACACCTTCCCATTGATCCCGTTGCGGCGCTGTCCGAACAGGAGCTGATTTACGAAAATCCTGCCACTGGAAAGTGGGAAACAGCGGCAGAATATCTCTCCGGCATTGTCCGGGATAAATTGGATTTTGCTCGAGTGAAGGCCGAAGAAGACAGCCGATTCGCCAAAAATGCGACTGCCCTTGAAAGAGTGCAGCCCCGACCTCTGGGCTTTTCCGAGATTCAACTTCAACTGGGCAGCAGCTGGATTCCCCGCGAATTTTACAAACGGTTCCTCTACGAATACCTGGGGACGCCGTTTTACCGTCAGGGCGACGGTCCCAGCGACATCGCCGTCGTCTATGACAACGCCACCTCCCGCTGGACCATCTACAATAAAAACAGCGACAATTCCCCTAACGCCACCTTGATTCACGGCACCAGACGCGCCAACGGCTATCGGATTATGGAGGATTCCCTCAACCTGACCGCCACTATTGTCACCGATGAAGTCGAAGACCTCGACGGCAAAAAGCGGCGGGTGGTCAACGTTCAGGAAACCGCCGAAGCGCAGGTCAAGCAGGAGCAGATGAAGCAGCATTTTCTGCAATGGATCGGCGCTGACGTGCGGCGGATGGAGCAGCTGACCGCCACATACAACGAAAGGTTCAACCGCTATCGGCCCCGCGCTTACGACGGCAGCTACCTGACTTTTCCAGGCATGACGCCGGAAATTGACCTGCTGCCGCACCAGAAGGACGCCGTCGCCAGGGTGCTGCAAGGCGGGAACACGCTGTTGGCCCATGTGGTTGGCGCAGGCAAAACCTATGAGATGATTGCCGCCGGCATGAAGCTGCGGCAGACTGGGACAGCTCGGAAAATCCTCTACGTCGTGCCAAACCATCTGGTGCTGCAATGGGGCGCGGATTTCCTGAAACTTTACCCGTCAGCCAACATTTTGGTGGCCAGCAAAAAGGATTTCCAGGCCGAAAACCGCCGCCGATTTCTGGGCAAAATTGCTGCTGGAGATTATGACGCCATTATCATTGCCCAGAGCCAGTTCGAGAAAATCCCAATGTCGGAAAGCTTTCTGCGAGAGAAAATCGAACGGGAAATTGAAGGCTTAGAGGAAGCGCTTGAGGGCCTTTCGGGACGCCAAAACCGGGACAATCACTTCACCGTCAAGAACCTGGAACGGCAGAAAAAGCGGCTGGAAGCCCAGCTGAAGGCGATGACCGACACCAGCAAAAAGGATCAGGTCATCACTTTTGAAGAGACTGGCATTGACCAGATTTTCATTGATGAAGCCCACTATTACAAAAACTGTTACGTAATGACCAAGGTTCAGAATGTGGCGGGAATCACCGTCACGCCGGCGGCCAAATCTTTCGACCTGTTGGTCAAAACCGAGTATCTGAGCGAACTTCGGGATGGCAAAGACGTCGTTTTCGCGACCGGCACCCCCATTACCAACTCCATCAGCGAGATGTACGTCTTCCAGCGGTATTTGCAGCAGGAAACGCTGCTGCGGTCAGGCTTGAAGCACTTTGATGACTGGCTGTCCACTTTCGGCGCAATCATTTCGAGTTATGAATTGAAGCCTGAGAGTAACGGTTTTCAGCAGAAAAACCGGGCTAAGTTCGGCAATCTGTCGGAGCTGATGGGGATGTTCAGGCTGACAGCGGACATCAAAACCCAGGAAGACCTGCATCTTCCCCGCGCGGAAATGGAAGGCGGCAAGCGGCAGGTCATCAAAACCGCGCCCAACGCTTTCACACGGAATTACATCGCTATGCTAGGCGAGCAGGCCGACCGAATACGCGCCGGCGGCGTTGACCCCAGCGAATGGAATTTCCTGAAAATTACCACCTTGGGCAAAAAGGCGGCGCTGTCGCCGCTGCTGGTCGGCGGCGAAGACCCTTTTCACGAATCCAAAATCTACACCTGCTGCGAAAAGGTGATGGCGTATTACCGCAAAACGGAGGCTGAAAAGGGCTTGCAGCTGATTTTCCTCGATTTCGGACTGGAACTTTATGAGGTCATCAAGGAAGAATTGATTGCTCAGGGCATGGACGAAGCTGAAATCGCCTTCATTTCCGACGCCCAAAACGATAAGCAAAAAGCGGCGCTGTTTGCCCGCTGCCGCAGCGGCGAGGTGCGGCTGTTAATCGGCTCTACCCAGAAAATGGGGGCTGGCACCAACATCCAGGACCGCCTTTGTGCTATCCATCACCTCGACGCGCCCTGGCGTCCGGCGGATTTGGAGCAGCGGGACGGGCGAGGACTGCGGCGCGGCAACCGTTTTAAAGAAGTCGGCATTTTGGTTTATGTCACCGACGCCACTTTTGACAGCTATCTTTATCAGATTCTGGAAAACAAGCAGCGTTTCATTACCCAAATTATGACTGGAAAATCTGCCGCCCGAAGCTGCGACGATATTGATGAAACAGTCCTGGAATACGGCGAAATCAAGATGCTTACCTGCGGCGACCCGCGGATTAAGGAGAAGTTCGAGCTGGACAACATGGTGCAGCAGCTTAAAATGGAGCAGTCAGCCTGGCAGCAGGAGCAGCTGCAAATGGGGAAACTGACCCAGCGGCTGCCGGAAGACTTACAGGATTTTCAGCAGCGGCTAGCACGGGTGCAGGCTGATTTGAAGCAGGAAAACGCTTATATTGACGCACCTTTTGATGTTAGGGTCAATGGAAAAATCTACGATGACCGGGCCAAAGCCGGCGAGGCGCTGCGGCAGTATGCCCTTCAAGTACAGGCCGGAAAAACAGCGGAAATTGCCACTTTTCACGGCTTTACAGTTTCCGCCTACCGGGCGGATTTGTCCGAGGACATCGACATTATTGTCACTGGTAAACATCAGGCCCGCTTCCCCCTCAGCGAATCTGCTGTCGGCACCATCCAGCGGCTGGAAAACCTGACGGCCCGGTTTGCAGACGAAGAAAAACAGTTGCAAATCCGCATTGCTGACACAGAAAAAGCGTTAGCAGAAACAAGGGAGCAGCTGGGAAAACCCTTTCCCAAAGCGGAACTGCTGGAACAGGCCATCGAAAAGCAGACCCGGCTGGGGCTGGAGCTTTCCGAAAAGCCGCAGCCAGCAGAAACACTGGAAGACGAAATTTGCCCGGCTCCAATCCGACGAAGATAAGGAGGATTTTATGCCAAGATACACCAAAGAGGAATATCAAGCAGCCATCCAAGTCGACTTTTTGAAATTCGTTCAGTCCCGCCATCATTTGGAGCACGCGGGAAGAACATGGCACCTGAAGGAACGCGATAGCTTTGTCATTTTCCCTGGCCAGGGCGCTTACTGGTACAGCCGCGAGCTGCGCATCCGCGACCCGGTGGACTTCCTTATTAAATATGAAGGGATGTCGGCCCCCGAAGCTGTCCGCACCATCTGCGATGACTACCTCCGAGGAAAGCTTGAGAGGCCGGCGAAATTTATGCCGCGGAAATCCAAGCCCAAGCGGCAGCAGACCGAATTTGTCCTGCCGGAAAAAAGCAGCCGCAGCGAGGAGGTTTTCGACTATCTGACCGGAAAGCGAGCCTTAGACCCGGAGATCGTCGGGGAATGCCTGGACAACGGCAGTGTCTATCAGACTGCCCGAACGATTTCCAAGCCGGATGGGACAATTCAGTTTTTCAACGCTGTGTTCGTCGGCTTTGACGAGCAAGGCGTCCCCCGTAGCGCCTTCCAGCGGGGGATGCAGGAAAATTACCAGTTTCGCGGCGACATTGCCAATTCTGACAAAGCCTTTGGTTTCACCTATGGGCCGTCGAATGCCGAGACCCTCTGCATCTTTGAGGCGGCCATTGACGCTTTGTCTTTTGCTACACTGGAAAAGGCAGAAGGCCGAAATGACTGCGCGCTGCTGGCTATGGGCGGCCTGAATCCAGCGCCCATTGAAAAATTTCTGGAACAGCACGAAAACGTCAAGAAAATCCGTTTCTGCACCGACGCCGATGAAGCCGGCATGAAATTCGCCGAAACCCAGGGGCAGCTGCTGGCTGACCGAGGGTACGAGGTGTCCATCACCCTGCCCAGCCAGGGCAAGGATTTCAATGAAGCCCTCTGCATCCAAAAGCATGACGCTGCCCTTTACCATCCCGTTCCCCGGCCAGCAAAAGACGACAGCCGGATGATGGAGCATCTGACGGAAAAGCGACTAATTTCCGAAAATCTCTCCATCTTCCTGAAAAACCGGGGCCTGCTTTTTCAGGCCGAACCATCCGGTTTGACTGACCAGGAGGGTTTTCGCAGCAGCACAATGGTGTTCCGTGACGATGGTTACCTGATGGAATTGCCCATTATATTGACGCAAAATTCCGCTGACCTGATTTTGGAGTATGGAGCCGAAAACAGCGCCTCTGCTTTCAAAATTAAGGGAATCAATGAAGGGGTACATCAGCTGCTGGTGTTCGATAATCCAGTCTCCATGATCGCTTATCTCGACCATGCGCTTCAATGCCAAGCCCCCACTGCCAACGCCCATTACCTCTGCCGATACTCCAACCCTGAAAGGGCTGTGCAGGCATATTTAGAGGAACACCCAGAAATTCAAACAGTTTCGCTGATTTTTGAACGGGACGGATCGGTGGTCAAACACCGCGATGGCACGCTGGAAGCGATTGACTATCGGGAAAACAAAATCCATGCTGCCCAGGAAATTTTGCGGGATTATCCGGTGGAGGTAATGGCCAAACTGAGGGGCCACGACCCGTCTTTTCAGCAGCTTTTTCGAGACATTAGACGGGCTGAAAAGCAGGAAATAGTGCTGCAAAGCTGTCAAAAACGTTGATGACATTTGTCTGACGTTTTTTTGCTCTGTCTGACTCGCCGAAGCCTGTGGCTTCGGGCTGTAACCGGCGTCCGTCGGACGCCTATTCCTGCCTTTATGCCGCAAGCGGCATAAAGTAGGCGGCTGCAGCCGCCTATTTGACCAAAAAGAAAAATTTTAAAAGAAGGTGTGCTATGGAAAACAGCCGATTTACCTTTCGCATTTCTCAGCAGGATGCTGCTGCTTTGGAAACTTTAGCCGCTCAGCGACATTGCAGCAAATCTGATGTTGTCCGACAATTGGTACATGAAGGAATTGGGAAAGAAGAGGTCAGGAACAGCATTGACTTCATCCGCGAAAACATCCATGACGAAATTGCAGCTATCTGCCAGCCCCAGTTTGAGCGGCTGGCAAAACTAATCGCCAAGATCGGCTATCAAAGCGTTGCGGATTTCAATCTGTTATGCTATATTATAGATGGGATTCTCCCCAAGCAAATGCAGATTGAGTTTGAGGAAATGAAACGCCGCGCCAAAATGATGGCGATTGCTTACCTGAAACTCAAGGACACCGAATTCGCCGAATTTTTAATCAGCGAGGACAGAGCATTGGACTTGCTGGGACTACAACAGGAGGAAGAAAAATGAGCACATTAACGATGGAAGAAATTTCCCGCATTTACGCAGGGAAAAAGCCTGCTGCCCCTACCCCTATCGGTCCTGAAGAATATGACCTGACCTTTCTGCATCAGACCACCGATGAGGAGCTGAAAGGAATTTATCAGGTGATGAGGATCGCCGGCTGCTCAGTTGAGGAAGCTTTTTTCAAATACTACATGAACAACCTCAACGCCAAAGTCATTGAAGAATGAGCATTCTTGTCTTCAAACAGTGGCTTTATCAGCCAAACCTGAAAAGCACACCGGCTGCGGTAAATGGGATGCTCCGCTATATCGCCACCCGCGAAGGGGTTGTGCCAAATGAGGAAAAGGAGTTTCATGACCGTAGCCGCTATGTTGAATACATGGCTGGGCGGCCTGGCTCGACAGGGCTGTTTGGCCGGCTTGAGGGGATGCGGCGCACCGGCGACCTGAACAATCTGCCGGCAGTTTCGGCCCACGTCCGGGATATGGCCGGGCAGAAGGTCACCATCTTTAATGCTGTCATCTCCCTGACCGGAGAGGATGCCGCCCGGAAAGGTTTCGATGAACGCCCGCCCTGGGAGAAATTTGTTGCCAGCCAGATGCCGATGATTGCACGGGAGATGGGACTGCCACTGTCCAGCTTGGAATGGTGCGCTGCCGTCCACATGGAGCCTGACCACCCTCATGTCCACCTGATGTACTGGGACAGGGAGCAGAAAATTGGCTGCGGATTCATCAATCCGGAGCGTTCCAATGCAATCCGCAAGAAGCTGACCCGCGCCATGTTCCGGGATGAGCTGAAGGCGGTTTACGACAAAAAAGACGCTGCTGAGCGGCAGGCGCTGGATGAAAACGATCGCATTCTCACCGGTGCTGGAAACGTGTTCAAAGGGATGACCCCAGCGCAAATCGCCAAAGAGTTACCCAAACCTCTTAGCCTGAAGCGGATCATTGACCACCGACTGGCAGCGAGGCTGGCCGAACCGGCTGTGGCAGAACTGATCCGGCTGACCGCCAGGCTGTCCAAAGAGTACCGCAAGGGTGCTTATAAATACGCCTATCTGCCGCCGGAGCTGAAAGCTGCCGTCGATGATACCGTCAAAAACATCATGGCCCTGCATCCGGAGGTGCAGGGCGCTTTTGATGAATATCTGAAGGCTGTTCACGAACAAGCTGCCTTTTTCGGTGGCGAAAGCGAAGCGGAGCTGTTAAGCAAAAGCAGCGGGCGGCTGTTCGCCAGTCTGGGCAATCAGGTACTGAAGGTCTGCAAAGCGCTGCTGCTGGATGTCCGCGAAGCGAAGCAGCTGGAACGCCGCAGCGAGTACGCTCTCAGCCAGGGGATGCTGCTGTTCCAGCGGCTGTGCAATATCCTTACCAGCGAAACCGAGCAGCTGGTCGGAAGCGGCAAGCCAAGAAAAGATTTTTCCGAACTTTCCCAGGTGGAACGGGATGAGATAATGAAAAAGAAAAATTTATAACAAAAATTTTTAGTACAAAACCGGCTATGGCGGAACTGATTCATAGGAACCACATTCATCAACGTCAATTCATTGCTGGTAGTTTGTGCCTAGTGTAGGGAGAACATAACACAGACTACAAATGACATTGAATAACTTAATACAATCCTGATCCGTAATTTTTCTATTGGTCATTCCGTGCATAAGCCAATTCCTCTCAAGGTAGTTGGGTTCTATCCCTGTTTTAAAGTCCGAACCACCATTGTAAAATGAGTCGATAAACCCTTTAATTGATGGAATTAGTAAAATTATTTCTATATATTGTTTAATCAGGTTATTGTTATTATTTTTATAAGCATCCGATATTTGATCAAAAATATTTTTTTTGAAAAATTTAGTGGTTTGTCGTTCCCATTTTTTATATGGACATTTCCTAATTTCCCTTTCAAGAATAGCGGTTAACGCTAATGCGCAAGAAAAATATCTTTTACTATCAAATGATTCTTCAGCTTCGATCCACTACCTTGGGTTTTCAACTTCAAATCTTGTATATCTCCTAATATTATTTAATAATTCAAAATTATTATTTTTAAAATATTCAACTATTATTTCTTCGTTATTATTCTGCAAATTATCGTACCATGTATTAACCCAAGTCTCACCATCATGCGGCATCCAAAAAGGAGAGAGAACCCAGCCTTTTCTTCCAAGTTCGCAACATTTTTGGCTAATGCTGGCTGCTACTTCATTAGATAACCTCTCATCTATACCAATAAGAGCTAGTAAATCCTTTCCAGTTGACACCTTATTTTTACCAGATAACCACCAGAGCATAAATACATGTAACGATAGCTCCATTTGCCCTTTTGCCACCTTTCTTCTAAAAAATGAAGAGTAAACTTTCTACAGGTATACTCCTCTTAATTTCATTGTAGTACAAAAAATCCGATTTGTCAAACTCAAAGAGCGGCGCTTGATTGCGTTTTTTCTTTTTGCAGAATAGGAGTGATTTTATGAAATTGGTTATTGCCGAAAAGCCCTCGGTTGCGAAATCCATCGCCAAGGTTTTGCGAGCCGGAGGCCGGCAGGACGGTTATTTGGAGGGCAGCGGCTATTTGGTCAGCTGGTGTATCGGGCATCTGGTGGAGCTGGCCGACGCGAGCGCCTACGACAAGCGCTACAGCAAATGGACATTGGCCGACCTGCCGATTTTGCCGGAGCAGTGGGCCTACAGCGTCCTGCCTGATACCAAAAAACAATTTCTGATTCTTCAGAAACTGATGGCCAGGGAGGATGTCACCTCTTTGGTGTGTGCGACAGATGCAGGCCGTGAAGGCGAGCTAATTTTCCGTCTGGTCTACAATCAGACCGGCTGCCGCAAACCGGTGGAGCGGCTCTGGATTTCATCAATGGAGGACAGCGCCATTGAGCAGGGCTTTCGGCATCTTCAATCGGGAACGGACTATGACCAGCTTTATCGGGCTGCCCTCTGCCGGGCGCAGGCTGACTGGCTGGTGGGCATCAACGGCACAAGGCTTTTTTCGGTCAAATACAGCCACAAACTGAACATCGGGCGAGTGGTAACGCCGACCCTTGCTCTGATTGTTCAGCGAGAAAAGGCTATCGCAGATTTCAAATCCGTCCCCTTTTATATGGTCCAGCTGGAGTTTGACGGCTTCACGGCCAGCAGCGACCGCTTGGACAGCAAAGAGGAAGCGGAAATCTTGCAGCAAGCCTGCGCAGCGGCGGGTTCGGCGTCCATCAAAACGCTGGAAAAGAAGAAAAAATCGGAGAAGCCGCCAGCGCTTTACGACCTCACAACCTTGCAGCGGGAGGCAAACCGCCTGCTGGGGATGACCGCTCAGCAGACGCTGGACACACTACAAAGCCTTTACGAGAAAAAGCTGGCCACCTATCCCCGCACCGACAGCCACTATCTGACTTCGGATATGGTTCGGACGCTGCCGGAACTGGTGCTGGGGATTGCTGGAACGCTGCCCTTTATGGCCGGGGCGAAAATTACCTGCGCCGCCGGCCAGGTTATCAACGACAGCAAAGTCAGCGACCATCACGCTGTCATCCCCACCAAAAGCGCCGTTTCTGCTGACTTGTCCGCTTTGTCGCCGAAAGAAGCGGCGATTTTGCAGCTGATTTCGGTACGGCTGATCTGCGCAGTCGGCAAAGCTTATGAGTACGAAGAAACCGCCGTTTGTCTCAGCTGCGTCGGAAAAGAATTCTCAGCCAAAGGGCAGGTCATCCTGGAGCCAGGCTGGCGGGCGCTGGAAAAACGACTGCGGGATGCCCTCAAAAGCGATTTGGAGCCGGACGATTTGGATAAAAAAGAAAAGACACTGCCGCCTTTGAGCCAGGGGCAGGTCTGCAAGCTGAAGGGAGCTGCGGTCAAAGAGGGCAAAACCACCCCGCCCAAGCACTTTACCGAAGACACTTTATTGTCGGCGATGGAGACGGCTAACGCTGACGAGATGCCGGAGGACGCCGAACGAAAAGGACTGGGAACGCCAGCCACCCGTGCGGCCACCATAGAAAAACTGATTAAATCAGGCTTTGTGGAGCGGCAGAAGGTGCGGAAAGCTACCTGGCTACTGCCCACAAAAGAGGGCGAAATGCTGATCGGACTGCTGCCGGATGAGCTGAAATCGCCGCTGCTCACCGCTCAATGGGAGCAGCAGCTGAAAGAGATCGAACACGGCAAAGCGGATGCGCCGGCTTTTATGTCCGGCATATCCGGCATGGTGCGGAAGCTGGTAGAGCAGTATGGCTCAGCGCCGGCAACTGCCGCCTTTCAGCGGGAGGCGGTGGGCAGATGCCCTCGATGCGGAAACGCTGTTGTCGAGATTCCAAAGGGGTTTGTCTGCGAAAACCGGGCCTGCAAATTTGCCATCTGGAAGTCCAGCAAATTTTTCATTGCCAAAAAGAAAAAGCCCACCAAGGCTTTTGTGGCGGCGCTGCTGGAGCATGGAAAGGCGAAACTCGCCGGCTGCTACTCTGAACGGACAGGAAAAAGCTATGACGCGATGGTGGTGCTGGATGACGACGGCGGGGAGTTTGTGAACTTCAAAATGGAATTTTGAAATTCTTTTGCAGAAGGTTTGACAAGCTTTGCGCGATATGATAAAATAGAAAATGCAAAGAGTAATATCGATAGTGGTAGGCGGCCAAGCTCCCTCACAAACCCAGGTTTTACGACCTCGGAGAGGGACATTTCTTCCCTCTCCAGAAACCCGCAAGGGCTAAAGAGGGGGTGTTCAGCGGTGGATTATTACGTGACATGGGGCGATCTGATCGCCTTTACAGCGTTACTTACTCAGGTGGCTATAGCTGTCTGGGCAATCGCCAACGATATAAATAATAAGAAATAAGCCGCCCGTCTTCCAAAACAGCGGCTTATTTCATTAGACGCTAGGGAGCGAAACCGTCTATCCGGTATTGCTCTTTGTGGCTTTATTATAGCACAGAAAACCCAGTTTGTCAAATCCAAAATGCAACTTTTATCTGCGTTTCTGCGTTTCAGTTTAATTATCTATGTTACAGATATAATTCCAAAAGATGTGGCGCCATTAATAAACTACACCGAATGTACGACCGAGAAATACATTTTTAACGAATGAACGCAGGGTTTTGCCTTGCGTTTTTTCTTTTGCAGGATAACCTTCTGTCTCCTTCAAAAAGCGCCTGTCAAAATAGGGTATACCCTATTTTAACAGCTGAACCCCCTCGAAAACCTGTAAAAATAGAGTCCAAAAGCCCATATTTTTACAGGTGTAAACCCATCTCTAAGACCCTATTTTTACAAAAGGAGTGAGCCCATGGCAAACGTCGCTTATATTCGTGTCTCCACTGCTGAGCAAAACGAGGCTCGGCAGCGTGAGGCGCTAAGCCAATATCCGATTGACCGATGGTATGTTGAGAAGGCTTCGGCCAAGGACGCCGACCGCCCCAAACTGCTGGAAATGCTTTCCTATGTCCGCGAAGGCGATACCATTTACATTCACGACCTCTCCAGGCTGGCCAGATCGACTTTTGACCTGTTGGCGCTGATGGAGCTGTTTGAGAAAAACGGCATTCATCTTCATTCTGACAAAGAGGCACTGGAGACCGCTACTGCCGCCGGAAAGCTAATGCTCACCCTGCTGGGGGCCATCAGTCAGTTCGAGCGCGATACATTGCTGGAACGGCAGAAAGAAGGCATTGCTATCGCTAAAAACTGCGGAAAATACAAAGGCCGGCGGCAGATACAAATCCCTGACGAGGTTTTCGGACCGCTGTACGAACGATACCGGCAACGGGAACTCAGCAAAACCAAAATGTGCCGGGAATTAGAAATCTCCCGACCAACTCTGGAACGGCTGCTGGAAGCCTACGAAATGGGACACCCGGAGGTGGTTTCTTGAAACGCTGGTGCCTACTGACGCTGGTCTTGCTGCTGGACAGCTGCGGTGGTGTCCCGGAGCAGCCGGTTTCAGAGCCAGTTTCCGCTTTTTCTTCTTTGCCAGATTATTCGGCGGAGCAGCCGTCGGAGCCGTCTTCTGAAATAGCATCTTCTGAGGAAACGGTTGACCCCAGACTCGCCGAATTGGCAGCGCTGCATGAGCAAAACAATGATCTGGCCGGCTGGATCACAATCTCTGACACTGGCATCGACTTTCCAGTGATGCAACGGGACAACAGCTTTTACTTGACCCACGGCTTTGACGGCAAGTGGGACAAAGATGGCCTGCCCTTCATGGACAGCCGCTGCCTGCTGCGGGAGGGGATGTTTTCGGTCAACACACTGATTTACGGCCACAACATGGATGGCCAGGTCTTCCGCGACCTGACCTTTTATCGCGAACTGGACTATTACAAAGAGCATCCTTTTGTCACCTTTGACACCATCCATGACCTTGGACAATGGGTGGTGTTCGCTTGCTTTGAGGCCAACACCGAACCTCGCTTCGGTCCGGTATTCGAGTATTACAATTTCATCAATGATCACGACCCAAAGCAAATTCAATGGTATTTGGATGAAGTCAAAAGCCGAAGCTTTTTCCTTTCGCCTGTTGAGGTGAACGCAGAAGACATTCTGCTGACCCTACAGACCTGCGCCAACGACCGCTATGAAACCAAGGTATGCGTCGCAGCGAGAAAGCTGCGGGAGGATGAAATGCTGGACAGCTTTGACTTTGAAAGCGCCGAAGAAAATCTCGACCGACTGAAGGCGAGATAACTGATAAAAAGGAGCTGATCTTTTGACCACCAAAAAGAAAGCCGCCGCCTTCTTCATTATCCTTTACGCCCTAATCATTGGGCTGCTGATTGGCTATTTTGGCGGCACCCTCTACTACAGCGCCCTGACCCGCCAGCCCATCAGCGCTGCGGCATTTCGGCCAACGGCAGTCTGGGCAAGCTTAGCTGCCCACCCGCCCTACGGCCTGATTGTTTTCCTGTTCACATTGGCCGGATTTCTTACGCTGTTGGTCATTATGATGCTGGGCGGCAAAAAGGGCTACCGTTCGCAAATGCTGACCCTGACGCCAGATATCACCATTCCTGCCCCAGCCGGCCAGATGCAGCACAACAGCGCCCGATTCCTCCGCGAAAGCGAGTATAAGCGGGTTTTCTCACCAGCCGAAATCGACTTAAAAGAGCCACTTTTGCGGGAGCTGCTGATGCTGGGCGAGATGGATCAGGCTCTGGACGGCGTCTATTCCGTCGAGCCAGTGAAATCGCTACCGCTGCGGAAACCGCCGGAAGGCATCCCTGTCGCTTACGAAAAGGCTGGCAAAAAGAAGGAAGCCCTCTGGAACATCCGCGGCGACGTTCACACGCTGGTGATCGGGGCTACCCGTTCCGGCAAGACCCGGACGATTGTCCTCCAATCCATCGTGGGCGATGCGCTGGCTGGAAAGGATATGTTTTTGTCGGACCCCAAGGGGGAGCTTTACCAGTACACCTACCCGCTGCTTAAGCGGCTGGGCTATCATGTCTGCGTTTTGGACTTCAAAGACCCGGAACTGAGCGAGCAGTACAACTTCCTGCAGGCGATCATCGACCATTTGGAGGAGGAAAATACCGCCAAAGCCATCGCTGCCGCATGGGACGTGGTGGACTTTTTCGTTAAAGAAACCACCCAGGATCCCATCTGGGGCAACGGCGAAAAGGCGATTATTGCCAGCGCCATCATGGTGGTCTGCTACGAAAACTCCACGCCCGGCATTCGCGGCAATCACCCCGACTGGATGGCGGAGCAGGTGCAGGCTGAATATGAAGAACATGGCCGCTGGTTCCAAAACTTCTCCAACGTTTACTATTTTGTTTTCCAAATGCTCAAGCCCTCGCCGTTTGACCCCAAGCGAATGATTTTACAGGTTCAATGGCGGCAGCGGCTCCGGCCGAGGCTTGCCTACCATCAATAACGGCACTGTGATTACCACCAGTGCATTTTATGCAGGAAATGCGGATGTTGGTGCTGCGGATTGGCATCCCGCTAGCCTGTGTTTCCTTGATTGACGGCAGCAGCGGTACCTACAAATCCTATCTGCAAAAATTTTACCAAACCGCCCTGACCGTTATTGTGCAAATCTGCCTGATGGAAATTTCTACGATTCCGCTGGTGGCGAACGCCAACATCGGCGGGTCTCCCGACCCGATAGCGGATATTATTGGAGCGCTGCCGGAAATTGCCATTTTGTGGTATGCCTTCAAAGTCACTGCTGACCTTCGCGACATGCTGTGGGCATCGGCGGCAAGGCGCTGGGCGGCGGCCAGCAGATTTTCAGTTTCATTTCCCGGCTGAGAAAGTGAGGGGGCTATGGCAATTCTCAATGGCTTGGTCATCGCCTTAACCCTGCTGTTCAGCATCGGCTGCACAGCAAAAATCGCTTATCTGGCCGTTTCAGCCATGACCAAAGACGATTTCAGCTTTAAGAAATTCATCGGACAAGTGAAAAATCTGCTGACGGCGCTGGTTATTGCCTTAGCTGTGGGCAGCGCCGCTGTCTATACCATCATTCAATTTTACTTCTAGGAGGGAGCGTATGAGCCTTTTCATGCCGTCTAAAATCCAGAAATACAGCCTGCTGCCCAATTTGGAACGGAAGTCACTGCTGAAAATTCTCGCGCTGATCCTGGCCGCTGGCTGCGTCGGATATGTCGCCGCACTGTCAGGCACTGGCAGCCAAATGGCGCTGGTCGCTGCCGCTGCCGTGGGAGCGCTGGCCGGGATTCTCAGCTATTTCTACTATCTCCGCGCACCGGGAGGGCTGTCGGTCAGCAAGTATCTTTCGCTGATGACGAAATTTCTCAAAGGCCAGCGAAGGTTTTTCTATCGGAAGTCTTGACGCACGATAACAAATATGTTATTATAGAGAAGTAAGGAGGACAGATATGTACGAAATCATTTTCTATCGTTCCCGAAATGGCAAATCCGAAATTGAACAATACCTTGATGAGCTTGCTAAAAAAGCTCAAACAAGTAAAACCGATCGTATCAAGCGCATAAAAATACTTTCGTATCTGAATGCGCTGTCGGAATACGGAACCCGTATCGGACAGCCGATCGTAAAGCATATAGAAGGGAATATTTGGGAACTTCGCCCGTTAAGCAACCGTATATTTTTCTTCTATTGGAAAGATAATAAATTTGTCCTTCTGCATCATTTCATCAAGAAATCCCAAAAAACACCTGCACGAGAACTTGAACAAGCTCGGCTGAAACTAAAAGATTTTTTGGAAAGGAGCAATGGTACATGAGCATAACTATCAACGGTGAGGAATACACAACATTTTCTGATTACATGGACGATGAAAGCAGGGTCAGTAAGGCAGAAAAAGCACAGATCGAATTTGAAACAGCACTGATCAGGAAATTGGTCGAAGCGAGGGAAGCTAAGGGGCTGTCTCAAAGAGACCTTGCGGAACTTAGCGGAGTAAAGCAGCCTGCCATTGCCCGATTGGAAAGTATGAAAAGCACGCCACAAATTGATACGTTATTCAAGGTGCTTAGCCCCCTTGGGTACACGCTTTCGATTGTGCCGATAGAAAAATAATGTCCGAAATCTTCGGCAGTCTGGAAACAGGCTGCTTTTTCTTTTGGGAGGAATCATTTTGACAAAAAAGAATAGGCGCGACGCTTCCGTTCAGGAGCTTCTCAATATTGAGGACGTTCGGGACGGATTTTTGTTGACCAAAGACTTGCAGGCCATTGGTTTTCTTCGCGTTCAGCCAATCTCGGTTTCGCTGATGACCGAAACAGAAAAGGAGCAGCTGACCCGGCGAATCACCACCGAGCTTTCGCCGCTGCGAAAGCCTTTCACGATTCTGCTGCTCTCCAAACCCACCGATGTAAAGGCGATCATTGGCTATCTGGAAGAAATCAAGGCTGCGACTTCGGATACGCTGCGGCGGGACTGCCTGACCAAAACGATGAAGTACCTGTCAAATCTTTCTCTCTCCGGCCAGGTGCTGGACAGATATGCTTATGTGTCCTTCACGAGTCCGGCAGCGGAAAAGGAGGAGCTGACCGAGCTGCTCCGCAGCGCCCGAAAAGCCTTCGATGCCGCCGGCATCCACAGTGAAATCCTCGACAACAAAGGAGTTTTGCAGCTCTGTGCAATGTTTTACAATCCGGCAGACGGCAGTATCGCCTTAGACCCGACGGAAACCGGCGTGCCGGTGCTGTCTTAAATCAATAACGGGAGGTTTTATGTTGTTTGGATTCAGCAAAAAAGGAATCTTGCCTTCAGATTCGACGGAAAACGACGCTGTGCTGGGGATTATCGCGCCAACAGCTTTGCAGTTCGGCCAGAATGCCCTGACTCTTGGCGACACCGAAGCCGCTGTCTATGCGGTTACTCGATACCCGGCCAAGGTGGAATATGGCTGGCTTTCTGACGTGGCCAACCAGCCCGGTACAGTCACGGAAATCATTTACACGCCCGAAACCGACGTGGAGGCCATCATCAAGGACATCTCGCGGACGGTCCGGGACAACACGGTCATCGCCGACAGCTTTTCCGGCGCGGATGTCGGCGAGCGTGTCCGAGCCGAAAAGCTGGCCCGTGACGGCACCAACATCATTGAGCAGATCGCCAACGAGGGGGAAAGCGTCAGTGTGATGGATATGCTGGTGATGGCCATGGGCAGGGACCGGGAAGACCTGGAAAAGCGGGGGATTTCTTTAGGCAACCGCTTTCTGGGGAGGCGGTTCCAGCTGCGGAAGCTGGCTTTTTTGCAACAACAGGCGTTTGCGATGATTTCACCATGCAGCAAGCCGGAGCCGCTGATCTGTGCCATGACCCGGCAGCTGATTCCTCTTTCGTCGCTGATGGGCGGTTTCCCTTTCGCATTCGCTGGCTGCAATGATGGTGCTGGTCAGTATGTGGGCAAGGACAGCGCTGGCGGTATTATCGTCGTGGATTTCTGGCGGCGGGGCGGCGACCGGAATAACTCCAATCTGGTCTGCATGGGCCTTTCCGGCGCAGGCAAATCCACCGCCATCAAACATCTTCTTTTGAATGAATACGAGCTAGGCACCAAAGTCATCATCATCGACCCGCAGGGCGAATACAAGGACCTTTGCGAGAATCTGGACGGGGATTGGATTGACGTGGCTGGCGGCTCAGGCGGCCATATCAACCCCTTTCACATTTATCCGGAACCGGAAGACGCCGACGAAGCCCTGTCACCGCTGGCACAGCATATCAACAATCTGGAAGTCTTTTTCAGGCTTTACCTCGACCTGACCACCATTCAGGTGGCTGTGCTCAAGGAGTGCATCGAAGCGGCTTACGCGCAAAAGGGAATCACCTTTGACTCCGACATCCGCCGCATTCCCGCCGACGGGTTTCCCCGGATGCCGGACGTTTACGCTGTCATTCAAGAGAAAAGCAAGGAGGCCGACAAAACCCTGCGGGACGGCGAACCGAACCCTTACAAAGAGCTTTCCTATCTGCTTCGCAGCGCCGCCGTTGGCGCAGATAAACACATCTGGAACCACCCGTCCAGCGTCAACCCGACGAAAAATTTCGTTGTTTTCGATACCCAGACCGTCCGATCTGCGGCAGGCAACCTGTCCAAAGCGCTCTATCATGTTATTTTAGGTTATGCGGATATGCTGCTGACCGAAAATCCCAACGAGCGCGTGATTCTGGTTTGCGACGAGGCCCATTACATCATCGACAAGCGGGTTCCGGAAAGCCTGTCCAGGCTCGCTAAAATCGCCAAAACCTGCCGCAAACGGGAAGGCGGCCTGTGGATTTGCTCCCAGCAGCTGACAGATTACCTTAGCCCGGAGATTGAAAAGGACGGCAGGGCGCTGTTGGAACAGGCCAACCTGAAGCTGCTGATCTCCGCTGCGCAGGAGCTGAAAAGCAGCGAGGGCAGGCAGCGGATTCTGATCGCCGTCCTGATCCCGTTCGTCTTCATCTTTCTGATGATCAACATTGTGACAAACCTTTTCGATTTGTCCGAAGAAGAAATGGCAGACTATGGCTTTACTGAGGAAGAAATTTTGTTGGTTGAGGACGCAAAATTGGATTCCGGCTACGCGAATTTTTTGACCTTTTATCTTGACCAGTTTTTCGGCGGAGGCGCTGCCGGCCAGCATGGCCGCTATCCCCTCCCCTGCACCACCGATGTAATCCGCAGCGGTTTTGGCTATCGAACCGGCAGATACAGCGGCTTTCACTCCGGGCTGGACTTTGCCACTGACCATCATTCGCCGGTCTTCGCCATCGCGCCGGGAGAGGTAGTCATCGCCAGCTTCGGCGTTCGGAATTCCTACGGCAACTACATCAAAATCCGGCAGGAAACCGACGAGGACGGCGAGTTTTACACTCTTTATGCGCACCTGTCCGGGGTTTTCGTCAACGTCGGCGATACCGTAACGCCCGGCCAGATCATCGGCCAGGAGGGCGGACAGCCTGGTGTTGACCCCAACCCCGGTGACAGCACCGGCCACCATCTTCACTTTGAGATCCGGCTGGGCAGTTCGCTGCAAAGCGCCGTCGACCCGGAACCGTGGCTGTTTGGAGAGGGGATGTAAACGATGAATTACTTATTAGTTTAATGCAGTAACTTACCAAAGCATTTCAACGTAACTTTTTGCCTAAAAATTGGAATTTATTATTGACTTTTCCAGTGGAGAATTGTATAATGTAATTGCAAAAGGTATCTGTATATAAAATATCTGGGGTCTTATTGATGTAAAGTGTACTTTCGCAAAAGTACTATTTCTTCTCTGAGCTTGTGTGTAGACATACCCTTTAGATGCTATAAAACAACGACCATTAGAAAGGATGATCAAAAATGCGGAGTCTATGGAAAAAACTGGTTTGTATTGCTACAGCTATTTCCCTATCGTTGTGCATGGTTTCTGCAGTCCCTGCAGAAACAAGTGCTGTAGACGAAAGCAAGAATGCCACAATCATTGGAGAAGGACCGCCAATCTTGCCAAGCGGCGATGATTCATTGACAGCACCCTATTCCCCAGGAGAAATGATGGATATGGAGATTGACGATGCGGACGCCTTGCTTCCCTCTCCGTTAGCTTCTTATCCAGCGTACACCAGCAGTCAAATATCCAAAAGGTCTGATGGAAAGTGGATCGTGACTGCCACAGGAACAGTATTGAACAAGTGGGTAACAGTAGATGGAAAATACCGCTATTATGCGGCAGGCATTTTACAGATTGGCTGGAAAGAACTTCCCATCAGCAATGATACCGGCGCTGCGACAGATTGGTTCTATTTTGATGCCAATGGAAATATGTATACTGGTTGGTTGTATGTTTCAAGCAGCAACACCTATATGTACTTGAAACCAGCAACTGGTATCTTAGCAGCATCAGAATGGCTGAAAATTGATGGATATTGGTATTATTTTGATGCCAATGGGTATATGCAGCGCTCTTGGGCTTACATAAGCTCAAATTGGTACTATCTGCGTGAAAGCACCTGCTCTGACTACGCCGGAGGACCATCTCGACCAGATGGTTCGATGGTTGTGGGTGAGAAATATCTGACCAACAAAATAGCTTCCTATGAGCCTAGGAGCTATTACTTTGACAAAAATGGAGTTTGGCAAACCTGGCTATATCCTTTGCCGTTAACACCGGTATCTGGTGTAAGCACAGATAACTATACGCCGTTTCTGGTGACTTCACGTTTCAATGAAATACGCATTATTGACGAAAGGAAAAACGTGCATAACGGCTTGGATATGCGGGCAAGGGTTGCAATTAGGATAACAAGTCCCGCAAAAGGTGAGATAGTAACTGCTAAAAAAACGGATACAATGGGAAATCTTGTTGTTATCGAAACTGACGTCATTGCTCCTAATGGAAACCCTCTCTATATCCAAGTTATGCATTTGTCTGAAATTGACAAAAATATAACTCCTGAAAAGGTTATATCGGCTGGCACTTACTTAGGTAACACTGGCAATACCGGCAATGTAGACCCTCATTTCCATATTGATATCAGTGCTTTTAAAGTAACAACTGGTACAGTCCGAGGAATGGTGGACGAAAACGGAAATCGTTTGAGTTCTGTTGTTAATCCAGGGCAAAATCCCGCAGCTCTTTTTGGAGATGTCGCTTGGACTAACAAGATGCCGCATGGTGCTTACTATCTTGGCTATACAGAATGAAAGGAGAGCTTACAATGAAAAAAGCAGTACTGGGAATCTTGGTTTTGTTCATGGCTGTATCTCTTTCAGCCTGTAACACCGCTGACACTCCAAACTCCTATAAAGAAGAATCCTCTACCACAGTGACAGAAAGCCATTCTGATGGGGAAAACAGCACCAACGAATCCAACGGTTCTCTCGCAGCTGGTGAAGAAATAGGTGGCGGTAACCCTTCTAATGCTTGTCTGGAACACTGCTTCTCGTTTCATAGTATTGACATCAAAATGATCAATGAATGTGTAGGTCAAGATCTTGCCAATGCTTGGGAGGCAAAAGAAAGAGCACTTGGTCATAGGATTTCTATTCTGTCCTTTATTAAGGAATTTGAAATTCCAAAAGACGTGTTAACTTATTACGCACGCGACTGCATTTCCGATAGTCTATTTGAGACTCTTGGGCTTTCAGCGGAAGAGTACTATCAGGAGTATGGCTATACTCTGGAACAGATCGATGCGTTGTATTCTGGAGATGAAAGCCGAATCAATAAAGCTTTTTGCGGACCACTGGCGGTCTACAACGACAAGGACGGAAAACTTTACTCCATTGAATGGCTTTCTGAACACGATGCTTCAGATTATGTAGAAGCAGGCCTTCCGCTCGATGAAGTTGAATCTGTCATAGAACTGGCCCAAACCGGAGAATACATCGAGTATGCTTCTATGGCAGAAACAGCACAGGATACTATGATTGCTGCAGTGGCTTTAGAGGTTGAAATGATAAACTCTCAAACTGAGTCAAAAGTATCCGACAGTTCTGAAACTGGATCAGTATCCGATGACTCTGAAGTTGAATCAACAACACCTGATAGCTCTGAAACAGAATCCACAACACTTGATGATTCTGAAACTGAATCTATGGTGCCTGACGATTCTGAAATTGAGAGGTAAGGTTCTCGGTAAGCAATCTTTGAAACCCCGCCCTGGTCTACCTGGCGGGGTTTTTTCATTGAAAGGAAGCCTGCCCATGATTGCTATTGCTGCCGACGAGGATAAACGCTATTTGGTTGAATACCTGCACATTGACAACGCCGACTGGCTGGCCCTGACCGATATCCGGGAAATTGCGAAACGTTACCGTGCTGCCACCCAGTATGAGCACATTTTCGTCGACCTTTCTTTTCTGCAAAATGAGGAAGATGAAGTGCTGGACGCCCTTTCCGGCCTTTACGCCATCAGCACCGCCAACCTGATTCTGCTGGCCTGCGGCTACGAGCCGGGGAGCAAGCTGCTCTCGGAGCTGGTCAAGGGCGGGATGTACAACATCATCACCGCCGAAAGCCCCGGCGCTGTCAACGCCGATGCCACCGCCTGTTTGAAAGGCAAAACCCTCAAAGATGTCCGCTATCTGCTGATTCCGGAGGAACCGCCCAAGCAGAAAAGCGGGCTTTTTTCATTCTTTCGCCGCCCAGTCAAAAAGCCTCAGCCGGAGCCCCAGCCCAAACAGCAGCTGCGCATCGGCGTTGCCGGAGTCATCCACCGCATCGGCACGACTACCGTGGCCATGCAAATCGCCCGATATTTCCAGCAGATTGGCTGGAAAGCCTGCTATATCGACTGCACCGGGGACGGCCAGCTTGCCTATTACCCTCATTTCTGGGAGAATGTCCAGCAGGATAAGCAGAGGGACTGTTTCCGGATGGAAGGGCTTGACCTTTATGCCGGCTTTCGCGACCAGCTGGCCAAGGACTATGAAGCCTTGGTCTACGACTACGGCGTTTTTTCTGAAGCCGGCAGGCTGTCCTATCTGGACAAAGAAAAGAAAATCCTGGTCTGCGGCTGCAAACCCCAAGAGCTTCTGGCCCTGCCGGAAGTTTTTGAAGCCACTGAAGGCTCAGAGATCTTCTTTGTCTTTTCCTTTGTCGGCGCAACGGCGCTGATCTATCCAGAAAGCCGAGAGGCTGTGCTGAAAATTCTCTTTGACGCCTGGCAGACGATTGTAAAGTGACAAAAAGACCTACTCAACCCAGCAGGTCTTTTTCTTTTGCAAAAATCCCTGAGCGGCCCTTAAAAGCAGCCCAGTTTATATAGATTCATCCAAATTCTTTAAGGAGGAACCCATGAGCAAGCTATTCAAAGGATTGGCTGCAAAAGCTATGGCCGTGATTACCGCTGCCATCCTAACAATCATGACGCCATTGACCAGTCTCGCATCTGCTGCAAGCGATCAGTTTGACGCAGATGGAGACTTCCAGACCAGCGGCATTGTGATCAACTTTGTATCGCCGTCTGGTCCAGGCAGCACGCGTGCCCTGAAAACCAGCGACGGTAAGGGGGTCTGGTGCTTAAACCCCGACAAATACGGCACCTCAGACCTAAACCCGTCGGACAGCGAAACCGCCGACCAGGACTGGGCCAATATGACTGCTTCCCAGAAAGAGAGCATCTCCAAGATGATGTATGCGGCCAATTTGGACTTGAATGAATCCAGCTTTGCCGCCGTGCAGGAATACATCTGGGAGATCGTCAACGAAAACCGCGCTCGGAACGGCGGCAGAGTTTGGCCCATTGAGCTGCACTTCCCAGGCAAGGCAGAAACCCGCGCCAGGCTGGAGCAGGCCATCAAGGAGCTGGACGACTTGCCCACTGTGGGCAGCAACGCCTTGGCCCCCAGCGAGGAATCCGCTAAAGCTGCGGCATATACCATCGGCACAGATTACCCGACAACCTTAAGCGGCTCGACCTTCCAATATATTTCTGTCAACGGCGGAGCCGCCCAGCGGTTTGAGGCAGGGGACTCCGTCACCGTCGGGAATTTCAGAATTTCCGCTGTCCCAGATTCCCCCAGCACCTTCAAAATTCAAACCAGCCTGCCGGAAGGAGAAACCGGCAGCTATACCGTCCAGTTTGTCCGCGACCCGGCAGACGTCGGCAAGACCTCCAGCAGCAGTTCCTGCGGGGTTATCTTGGCCACAGCAACCGACCCAAAGCTGCAAAACCGTGTCTATCAAGGCCAACTGAATATGAGCACAGGCTGGGCAATCTTTGCCAATAAGCCTGCTGAGCCGGGCGGCGGCAAACCAGAAAAGCCCGAACGCCCACCAGCCCCTATCCCTCGTTTTCCCAGCATTACCATCGAAGGCCATAAGCTGGACACAGAGCCTGGCTTTGACAACGATAACTGCACACCCCGCGGCGACGGCACTTTAGGCGCTGTTATCAGCTACAGCTGGGAAACCGATATGGGTAAAACCGGTTCCGGCAAGATTCAGTTCGACCACTGGGGCCATGGCGACGTGGGCGAGAAAATCTGGGCTGAGGTTGCCGATGTGCTTCAGACCCTGGATGACGAGGGCGTGACCTACGAGGGCAGCGCTACCGTCGCCATGCAGGAAACCGGCGTCCCCGAAGGCTACCTCCCCGGCGATGGCCGCACCGTCACCGATACTGTCACCTATTACGCATACGCCCCCTGGATTGAGCCGGAAGAGGAAGGCCAGGAAGGCCACTGGGGGCCTTTCCAGTATAAGATTGGCTCGGCCTACGGCGAATTTGAAAACCTGGTCAAAAAAGGAATGTTCCAGCTGGTCAAGGAAAAAGACGACGACCTTGATCCCTTTACCCGGCCTACGGGAGATAAAGACTACATGAAAAACGCCAAATGGACGCTGGAGCTGATTTCCGGCGGCTCCGAGGGGCAGCCCTACGTCCGCGTCGTCCCCATCGGTCAGAGCGACCCCAAGTACAATCCGCTTTTCAACTCCTACCGCACCGTCACGGATGGTTCCGGCACCCCAGCGGATAAGAATAACCCTCTGCTGACCAATGAATTCGGCCAGATCGTCATCTATGACCTGCCCTACGGCACCTACCGGCTGAAGGAGACCGCCGCTGAGGTCGAAGGTTATGTGCTGGAAGACTATGTGTTCACGGTCAACGAAAACGGCCAAATCCTCAGCCAGGACATTGATGATTACATCGTCAAGAATGAGGTTGTTGTGGAAAAGGTCGACGCTGAAACCGGCAAAACCATCCCGATGGCCGGAACCGCTTTCCGCATCCGCTACATGGGCAATCCCAACACAGCGGCAGCCGGCGGCGACGTGACCAAGGATCCCCACTACGGCACTTATCTGCCCAACGGCAGCTCCATCAACGACAGCTACAAATGGGTTTTCTACACCGATTTCAACGGCAAAATTATCCTGCCTTATGAGTTGGAATACGGTCTTTACCAGCTGGAAGAAATCGTCGCCCCCGAAGGCTACTACATCGGCAGCTACGATGAATCCGGCGTCGGCGAGACCGTTGACGGCAGCAAAGACTTCGGTGAAACTGTTGCTGTTTATGACAAAAACGGCAATAAAATCGAGTATTTGGAAAATGAGGACATCATCTACAACTACTACGCCTTCTCTGTCCTGGAACAGAAAAAGGGCGAGGTCAAGCGGATCACGGTCAAAATGACCGACAACGCCGTCAAAGGCAAGCTGGAAATTTACAAGACCGGCGAGCGCTTAGTGGGCTTCAAAGAGGTTGAAACTGCCCATGGCACCGCTTACGAACCTGTTTACGAACAGCAGCCCCTGCCCGGCGCGACCTTCGAGATTTTGGCCGCCGAGGACGTGACCCTTTACGACGGCCCGGATTATCCGACCCCCTACACGCCTGACGGCGAGAAAATCGCGCTGGAGCTGGATGAACACAGCCACGCTTGGTGGCCGGAGGCCGTGCGGATTGAAAGCACCGAATTGGCCGACGGCACCAACCTTTACACCATTCAGCAGGCCAAACAGGACGCCGAGGGCACCGACGACAGCGGCAATCACAGCTATGCTGTCCTGCAAACCGCGGCCCAGACCGGCAGCAGCTACATCCTCAGCTACAGCGGCAAAGAGCCTTACAGCTGGGGCGAGCAGAAGTATGAGCTGGACGTGACCTGGACTTTTGAATTCCAGCTGGAATACGCCGCCGGCGGCTGGAACTACACTGACTTTACCATTGAAAAAACCATCACCGCGCCGGATTTCATCCCAGTTTACGAGAATGAAATGCCGGTTATTTTTAACGGCAGCAGCAAAATTGACTACGAAACCGCCTCTTACGAAAACCAGAATCAGTCCGAGCTGAAGGAGTTGGTCAACGAGCCTGTGACCCCGGACGCCGAGCAGCTGCAGTATATCCGCCCGGCTATCGAAGCCTATCTTGTGCCTAAGTTTGACAGCACTCTTGTTTACGCGAATCTGCCGGAAATCCCGGAGGAGCTGACTGAGCAGGGCTACTGGCTGCGCAGTAGCGAACTTGACCAATACCTGCTCTCCACCGGCGCGCTGGACACCGAAATGACAGCGGTTGTCGACGAGGACGGCAATGTCCAGTGGAAGCTAGTCGATGAAATTACCGACGAGGAGCTACTGAAGCCTCTCTTTGCCCCGGAATGCGTCACCAATCTGCCTGATCTGCCCGAAGGAGCGGATTGGCTGGCCATTGACACCCGGCAATTTCTGATTACTCTGGCTGACGGCAAAATTCAAACAGCCATTCAAGTCACTGTGGAGAATGAAGACGGCGAGGAAGTCACCGAAACCCGTTGGATTCCTTATGAGCCGGACAACGAGGGTCTCATTTCCAACAAGCCCAAGGCCCCCGAAGGCTGGACAGAGTATTACATCGATAACCACTATATGGTGCGCAATGATGAGAACCCTGACCTGTATATGGTATATGTCCGCGATATGGTGCAGAACCAGAACCGCTGGGTACCCGCCGACGTTGACGGCACAACCTTCACCGAATACACCCAAAAACTGTCCATGCGGCTGACCCAGCACAGCAGCTCTGCCGACGGCTGGTCGTTAGCGCTGGACGATTTCGAGTTTATCAACATCGCTGATTCTGCCAATGAAGAAGCGGCGGCCACCTTTGTCAATCCGTCCGATGTGGAAGCCGAGGTTGTCCCGGCCGGCGGCTCCGAAGCAGAAACTGAGGACAAAACGACCACCATCACGGTGCGGCTGCCGGAGCCTTCTGTCTGGTATAAGACCGGCGACGGCATCCAAATTGGAACAATTTACCGGGGCGGCTACACCAAGACCGTCATCAAAGTCCCTGAAGGCGCTGACCTGCCGGAAATCGCCTACAAAAACGGCGCTGCCATCGACTATGACAGCAGCCTGACTCCAGACAATCCCCACTTTGAAAAGGTTTTTGACCAGTATAACTACCTGCGCATCCGCCTTCAAGCTGCTACAACAGAAAGCGGCGAGCTGCGGGTGATCGAACTGGTTTCCGACGCCGAAACCGAAGCCGGCAGCTGGCAGGTGCGCTTGCCCAGCGGCCACCTGATGACCGCCGTTATCATTGAGAATGAAGACGGTTTGAAGCGCGGCCAGCTGACTTTTGACGCGCTGGCCAAGACTATGCGCTACCCCCAGGGCGTCGTCGTAGAAACCATCCGCACCGGCGCTGACGGCATCGCAACGTCATCTGCGCTGCCGCTGGGCGATTACCTGGTTCGTGAGGCCGCTGCGCCCAACGGCTGCGTCACCAGCAAGGACGTTTATCCTGTCAGTTTCAGCTATGAAGGGCAGTATGTCCCGCTGGTCTGGGGCAGCACCTCTGTTTCCAACGACAGCTTTTCCGTTCAGCTTGACCTGCGCAAGTCCTTTGAAACCGCCTACGGCTCCGGCACCTTTGTCCCCAAGGCCGGTGCGGTTTTTGGTGTGTTCGCCAAAGAACCCATCAGCGGCGGCTCGCCCATCGGCTCAGATCTGCAGTTTGACACGGCCAGCATCGACGCTGGGTCGCTGCTCTATCTGCTGACCACCGACAGCGAAGGCAAGGCTATCCAGACCGTCAAACTGCCTGAAGCTGACTATTACGTCAAGGAGCTGGCGACCCTGGACGGCTACATTTTGAACGATCAAGAATTCCCCTTCCGGGTGGACGAGGAAACCACCAGCGACGAGCTGCATTTCAGTTATCCGCTGGCCGGCATCTCCGGTCAAGTCGTTCACAGCGGCTATCAGTCCGCTGAAATCCGCATCGACACCCGTTTCCAGTTCCCGGCTGTGACCCATAAGGTCAATGGCATGGAGTTCTGGAGCGACACCCCGGTAGAAGGAAAAGTCAGCAACGGCGTCTATGTGGACAACATCGTCGAACTGGACTATTCCTCCATCATCGTCAAAATGGGCATCTATGAGCCGGTCGCCGAGATCGAGCTTTCCAACGGTTCCACTTTAACGGTCACGCTGACGGATGAAGGCTACACCGCTGTTTTCACCGATCCGGAAGATGGCGAAGCAGTGGAAATCCCGACCGGCAAAGTGGGCAATTTGACCACTGAAACCGACGGCCAGACCACCACTGCCGAATACAACCCCGTCATTGCTTACACTGGCTACCAGCTGTCGGCAGCAGCACCCTATGTCGCGCCGGAAACCCTGCTAACCCTTGACGGTATCAAGGCTGGCTTTGAGTTTGACCTGGCCTCCGGGCGGAAAAACATCGTTATCGGCTACACGCCGGCCCCTGGCATCGAAGTCAAATTTGACCCGGAAGAAGAACCCGAAACCCCTGCTGAAGGGGAAGAAACTCCCGAAACGCCTACCCCCATTGTTATTCCCGAAGGGATTACCTGGGATAAACAGAATCACAAAATCATCATTGACACCTCTGTTTCTGCCGTTCAGAAGGTTGCCATTGGAAGCGCTGTCCTCAATCTGACTGCCGATTCCATTCAGGCTGACGGCGCGTCTGTCCCGCAGGGCTATCATCGTGACGGCATGACCGGCACGGATGATTCTCTTATTTGGCAGAATAAGAAGATTTCCTTCAGCTCCGCCTCCGGCCTGGCCGCCGCCGAAGCGGCTTTAACTCATGACCAGCGGATGGCGGTTGTTTCTGTCACGACCGGCACGGTCAACGGCGTTTTGCTGGATGGAGCAAAGCAAGATGATCCCTCTGCTCCTGTGACCCTGAACCCCGGCCAGCAGCTGCTGATCCTGGCCGCCGACGGCTCGGTGTTCACCTTTGAGCTGTCCAATACTGGCACTTTGACCGCAAAGGTGGACGGCATCGTCTCCGGCGAGCTGAACATCGCGCCGGAAGCGGCCCTCAACAGCAGCGCCGAAAACCTGCTGACGGCAGGTGGCGAAGTCCTGCTGCAAACCATCCCCATGGATGAAAAAACTGTGGATGAAATCCGGCTCCAGGCCAACAAGAACCTGACCTTCGCCCGATCCTCCAGTTATGTCAATGCGCTGGAAGTCAAGATCAATGCAGGCAGCGGAAACACTTCGGCACCGATTGTCAACAAACCGGAGAAGCCGGAAAAACCCGAAGAACCGGAAGAACCCAAAACGCCGGAAAATCCGAAACCCAAGGAAATGACTATCTCCAAAATTGATACCACCACAGCCAAAGGCGTCCCCAGTGCGGAAATTGAGGTGCTGGACAAAGACGGCAAGGTCATTGCCTCCGGCAAATCTGACGCTGACGGCAAGTTCAAATTCGGAATGTCCAAGCCCGGTACTTACACCTTCCACGAGATTGCCGCCCCCAACGGCTACATCCTCAACGAAGAATGGTATAGCTTCACTGTCCATACCGACGGCAGCATCACCGGCGACGACACCATCGAAAATCAGCGGGAAATATCCATCTCCAAGAAGGACACGACCACGGCTGAAGGCGTCCCCGGCGCGGAAATCGAGGTGCTGGACAAGGACGGCAAGCTCATTACCTCTGGCAAATCCGACGAAGACGGCGAGTTCAAATTCGGGATGCCCAAGCCCGGCACCTACTATTTCCACGAGGTTGTCGCTCCTGAAGGCTACATCCTCAACGAGGAGCTTTACAGCTTCACGATTCACGAGGACGGCAGCATCACCGGCGACCATACCATTTTCAATCGGCGCAAAATTGGCCGCATTGACCTGTCCACCGATGAGTGGCTGAAAGTCGATGAAGATGACACGCCGACCACCGGCCTTGACATTCCCAGTCCGCCGCAGACCGGCGAATCTTTCCTGAAAACAGGTTCTCAAGCGGAAAATGTGCTGCAGGTGACCTTTATTCAAGGCATTGATGACAAAACAGCGCCGCCTGAAATCCTTGAACAGAACGGCAGGAACTACAAGCTTCTGAACTATTCCTGCGCGCCTGTTGACCCTGGCGAGGCTCCGGAACCTATCGAAGAAGCCTACACCGGCCTGGAAAGCCAGGACGAATCAGCTCTGCCGCAGACCATCGTCCGGGACGGCATCATCTACACCTTGGACGGCGCGATCTTTGAAGAAATCCCCGGCGCTGAGCGGTCAGTGCGACTGACCAAACAGGTGACGCTAAACGGCGCTGCCCCGGAGCAGAACCGCATCGCCTATTATGGTGAGCTGTTCGACGAAACGGTGCAGGCGACCCTGCCGCTGCTGCGCATCGACCAGGCTAATCCCGTTTGGGTGGAAGACAAAATCGACAGCTGTTATTACGACTACGACGCCGAATTGTTCCAGCTGGGGAACGCCCTGGTGCCGAAAAACGACGCTGCCCCCAACTGGCAGGGCTTTGAGGCGGACATCCTCGCTTATCTGGACGAAAGCCCGGAAAGCTGCCGCCTGACCGGCTCTGCTTGGACTAGCGAAGCCTACGAGCTGGACGGCGTTCTGGTTAGGGATGCGGTCTACTACTGCGAGCGGCTGATTCCCAGCAGCAGCACGGCCATCTACGACGGTACCGTCACTCTGCGTCGGGAAGCATCCAGCTACAACGCGGCGGCGATTTATGCCGCTCCCACCCCGAAAGTCACCGAGCAGGTCATTACCGCCTCTTATCAGCTGATACCGGATGAGCCGACTTCGACAGGGACGCTGGAGGAAATATCCCGGCCCAAGAAGCTGTCGACGACGGCAAAGGTGTTGATTTTCGGCGGCGTACTGCTCATTCTGGGGCTGCTGATCGCTGCGATCCTCTTTGTGCTGAAGAAAAAGCGGCGGGAAAAAGAGGGAGAAATCCAGAGAATCAAGGCAAAGAGGTGATTCCATGAAAGACAACGCATTTGTCGGCTGGCTTGACGGCTATGCTGTAGCCGAAACCGAAGATTACGCACTTTTCTGCGGCGAAATGCCGGAAGAATATGCTGTCTTAGGTGAGGCCGCCGACATCCAGCACATGACGCCGGTGGAAGAATTGCCAGAACCAATACGCTCAGCAATCCTTGAAGCATTCGCCGGATAAAACCAGATAGAAGAGACGGAACCCCCCGCTGAGAGATTCTCTCGGCGGGGGTTAAATCATTTCCATAGTGTTTGAAGCTGTTTTTTTTGAGCAACACAATCCGCAAGGTAAAGGTTAATTAAGGTTTGATATGGGATTCCTGAAACTTCTGCCTGGCTCTTAAAATAGTCGACAGTTGCTGCATCCAGGTTAATTGTTACCTGCTTTTTGGGACGTTTGACATAGGGATTTTTTCTGCCTTGGGAAAAATCATATTCCTCTCTCATTTACTCACCTCATTTCAAAATATTGCTTTGCCTCGTTTTTGGTTGCTTTTCTTGCAGAAATGATACGAATCGTTGTGTCAGCGTTTCTGTAACAATGACAGACGACCAGAAGATTAGCCGCTTGGCTAAAGCCCAAAATGATAAATCTATCCTCCTCTTTCGAATGCTCTGGATCGTCAATAACAATGGCTTCCGGGTCGAAAAATATCGTTTTAGCTTCCTCAAACGATATTTTATGCTTGAACTGATTGGTGTGGTTTTTGTTTTCGTCCCATTCAAATTTTATGCTGTCCATAATTATATTATACTTATTGAATAATGATTTGTCAATAGGTTAATGACAGCGTATCTGCCAGAAAGGAGATCGCAAAATGCTCAAAGAAGATTACGGCATCCCCATTTACACCCAAACCGCCGCCTATGCAAAGGAGCACGGCGAACTTGACAGTTACCGAGCTTCACGCCAAGCCAACATCACCTGCCGAGACGCCATCGAGACGGCGATCAGAGAAAACTATCAGGACAATCACCTAGGCAGCGAAGGTGCAAGGAGCATCCTCGAACGATTCAGCGCCGAACGTGTCCAGTATGTTCTTGCCAATACGATTCAACAAAAAATGCACGATGGTCGAATTTCCCGTAGCAACAAGGAATGGGCGGCGACAATCCCGGTCTGCCCTCAAGGCAGCGAATGGTTTGTTGTGAACCGAGCCCATCCAGGGCTGCTGGATATTTTTGTAAGCCAGATCAGGCAGGAAATCCGCCTTGCCAACAGCCAGCAGCAAGCGCAGAAAGTTGCCCCGCTGGTCGACGAAAACACCGACGGCCTGGAGGTTTCCGGACACTTCGGGACCTGGCACACCATCGGCAAGGCGGAGGTGATGGGGCAGCCGTTTTATCTAATGGAACATGATGAATACGGCGATGAAGCTGCTGCCATCATCGTTGACAGTCAAGGCAAACTGATCCTCGAAGACATCTGGAACGGCTTTGACGACATCACAACAGAACAGCTTCAGGAAGCCGCTGCAGATGGGCGGGAACCTACAAACACATTGACTATTTATCAGCTTGGAGACAGCGATGAAGCAGTAAAGATGCGTTTCATGAACTACGCTTACCTGCAAAGCCAGGGTTTTGCTATTGAAGCCAGCCAATACAATGCCGTGTACACCGGTCCGATGCAGCCTGGAGAGACGCTGGAGGACATCTACACCCGCTTCAACCTTTCCCGCCCAGAAGGCTATCAAGATCATTCCCTCAGCGTTTCCGACGTGGTTGTCCTCCATACAAACAGCACCAACACAGCTTATTTTGTGGACAGCTTTGGCTTCAAAGAAATCCCTGATTTTTTCCATGCTGAAGGTTTGACACAGCAAGAAGAAACCGCCCAGCCTCCCCACCGCAGATAGGAGGAACTATGACAAAAGATTTTGACAGGCAAAGATGGGCAGCGAAACAAGAAATACTCAAACAAAAGCTGACTGATACCGTAAACGACATCATTACCAACTACGAAGACAGCGCCGAAGAAATTGCCGAGCTGCTGGCCTTTAAGGAGAAATTCCACAGCTACAGCATCGGCAATGCCATTCTCAAATGCTGGCCGAGATGCTGAAACGGGCTTGCAGCCGGTTTGGCGAGCTGCTACCAGAAATGCAGAAATATCTGCCCAAGGATGGCCAAATCTTTCCTGCCCAAAAGCAGGAAGACGAACAACCCGTCCGCCAGCACACCCGCTGACAAAAAAAGCGCCCCTGGGCGACTCACAACCACCCAGGGGCAAGAGGTATGCTAATACAAATCCTTGTTTTTAGTATACCTCTTTTTCTTCATTTTGGCAATAGCAAAAAATTGAAAAAATAAGGAAAGAGGTACTCAAAATGAAAAATTTCTTTGAACTTACCGACACTATGAGCCTTTACACCCCGGAATTCGTCCGTTCCGTCTGCCAAAAACTCTCCCTGAAGGCCAGATGCCTATATGAATTGCTGCTTCGCCGGACTGGCTTATCCATTCGCAATGGAGAGAAATGGTATACGCCGAACCTGGGTGTTTTCGTGATTTACCCTAGAGAAGAAGCGGCAGCGGCATTGAGCTGCTCTGTTCGCACTGTCGCCGGTGTTTTCAAGCAGCTGCTTCATGCCGGACTGATTTTTGAGGAACGCATAGGACTGGGCAAAGCCAATCGGATTTACGTCTGCAAGCCCGACCTGCCTAAGCCAGAAACATCTCCTTGTGTCAACTAAACACCAAATTTTTTACGGATGCCAGAGGCGGCCAATAGGTCTTTCCCAGACCGCCTCCGGCATCCGCTTTATCGTGAGGTAGAAACCCTTATCAGTTGTCATGTCCCTGCATATCAAACACATCCCGGAACTTCCAGACGATCTCGATCTCGGAGGGAGAGGACACCAGCACTTCCTTGATGAATGTCTGCGCCAGTTCCGCCGTCAGTTCCGTGGCCCCGGCAAAGGAAGTGAACACATCATCCTCCTGTGCCTTATCCTGAAAGGCCAGATGCTCCAGTTCAGATAAAAGCTGTTCCTGTGCCTCCTGTTCGGCTTTGGCGGAGGCGAGCTTACTGTCAATGTCCGCCCGCTGTCTCAGGTAGGCATCCTTTGCCAGCGTCCCGCCGCTAAAATCCTCGTAGGCCCGGAACTTCTCCTGCCTGTACCGTTCCTGCTGCTGTTCCAGCTTTTGAAGCTCCGC
>JAAWDH010000011.1 GCA_022793675.1 Oscillospiraceae bacterium | reverse complement strand
GGTTTTGATACGGCGGTTGTCAAGTTCATTCCGGACAAGGTCTGGATAGGTTGTGATTGGGCAAAACAGGCATCCTGGTTCGGTTTCAGGGTCGATTTCCGGTTTCATAGAGGGGGCGGGGATTTCCTCGCCGTCCTTTTCAAGATGGTACAGGTGCGACCCCAGCGCTTCTTCGGCCTGTTTGACAGCCATTTCAAAGGTATCGCCAAAAGAGGTGCAGCCAGGTAGGTCGGGGAAATAGATGCTGTAGCCGTCGCTTACCGGTTCAAATACCGCGAGATAAGTTATTTTGTGCATAGGCTTTTCCCCTTCTATTTGATGTTCAGCTGCTGCTTTAAGGCGTTCTGCAGGGTCTGGGAGAAGTTGATGCCAGCCTGTTCGGCCTTGATGTTCAGCCAGTTTGGAATGGTCAGCGTCTTTTTGACGGTCACTGGTTTGACGGCTGCTCTGGCCAGCGGCATATAAACGGATATGAGCACAGGTACCTGATTCGTTTCAAGGCGGATGTCTTGGATGCGAGTGGGTGCGGGGATTTCCTCGCCGTCTTCCTCCATGCCGAAAAGATATAACCCCAAGGCGTCCTCAGCCATACGGACACCTTCTTCTTCGCTGTCTGCGCAGGAAAGGCAGCCAGGCAGGTCGGGAAAAGAGATGGAGATGCCGTCATCGGCATATTCAAAAACGGCGACAAAAGAATAGCGGTCTTTCATAGCGAACTCCTTTCCGATTAGGGGAAAATAACGCCAGATTGTTTTGAAATACTTGCAAGGGTTCCGAGAGGGAGATCCTTTCTGGGATGCGGGACGGTCACCCGGCCCGGTTTTTGCGGGTGCTTGAATTGATGGTGGCTGCCGGTGCAGCTGACCAGATACCATCCGTCTTCTTTCAGAAGGCGGATAACTTCCTTTGAGGAATAGCTTCGCACAAAATCCCCCCTTGCTGATTCTATTTTAACACGTATAAAGCTACGTGTCAACTGCGAATTGAAGAAAGGCGATGATTTTATTGCTGAGCTTACTGGTCACGTCCGACGGCGGGACGGTCGAAGCCGCCGGCCTTGCGGGGAGTATTACCTGGTCGGGGGACTATAAGCAGTGCGCCCGGGCGCTGAAATTTACACTGGCGACAGGTGAATACAACGTATCTATTTGAGCCGACGCAGTAGGCGGTTCTTATAAGGCAGGCGAATATCTTGGCGCAAAAAGTGGGCTGTGCCCGCCGCCGGGAAATGCACGGACGGATTGCCGAGCGGTTGCTGGACAAGGTGCAGGGGGAGATTGGCGGCAGCGGCAGGATTGCCGGGATGCAGGAGGCGGCGGTCGGCTCCGGCGGCGGGTATGCAGCTGTCCGTCCCAAAAAGGGCCGTGACCGCAGCGGCTATGCTTACGGCGCTGTCACCAATGCCGTCGAGAAAGGCCACGCGATCCGCCGGCCGTCCGGTTTCGCCAAAGGCTACCGCGCGCGGATCCGCAGGCGCTATGTGCTGGGCAAGCATTTTTATCAGGCAAGCCGGACGGAAGCACTGCGGATTGCGCTGGACGAGGCGGGGAAGTGGGCGGACGAGATTGTCGGGGCGCTGCAGCGATGAGCATCCGGGAAGAAATGATTCTCTATGCAAAGCGCTGCGTCAGCGGGGAAGCCCTCTCCGGGCAAAAACATATCTGGGCCTGTCAGCGGCTGCTGCGGGATTTTGAGAGGCTGGAGCAAGGAAAATTTTACTGGGACGAGGAAAGCGCCGAATCCATCGTCGATTGGTTTAGGCTGCTCAGGCATTCCAAAGGGGTGCTGGCGGGCAGGCCGATAGAATTGACGGATTGGCAGAAATTTTTGCTTTGTCAGCTTTACGGCTGGCGGCGGCGCGAGGACGGCAAGCGGCGCTTTAAAAAGATGTTTATTGAAGTGGGCCGGAAAAACGCCAAAAGCCAGATGCTGGCCGGCGTCAACCTCTATGAAGCCAGCGTCACTGCCGCCCGAAACGGCGAGCTTGCCGAATGCTACACCGCCGGCACCAAACGCGACCAGTCGAAAATTATTGTTGACGAGTGCAAAAATATGCTGAAGGGGTCGCCGCTGCGGGCAAGATTTAAGCTGACCTGCGATAAAATCGTCCATCTGAAAAGCGGCTCCTTTATTAAGCCGCTCTGCAAAGAGGACGGCCAGAAGGGCGACGGTACCAGTCCGGCGGGTTTGACGCTCGACGAGTACCACCAGCACCAGACCACCGAGTTTTACGACCTGGGCCTTGGCGCTGCCTCCAAAGAGCCGCTGCTGATGATTATCACCACGGCTGGTATGGATTTGACCTACCCCTGCTATACCCAGGAGTATGACTATTGCGCCAAGGTACTGAACCCCGATCTGGAGGATATCGAAAACGACGAATATCTGATTGACATTTTAGAAGTTGACGCTGAAGACGATCCCGGCGACGAGCGGGCCTGGGCAAAGGCCAACCCAATCCGGATGAGCTATCCGGAAGGGGTCGAAAAGCTGCGCGGGGACTATAAAATCGCCCAGGAAACGCCGGAGAAGCTGGCCGCTTTCCGCACCAAGTGCCTCAACCAGTGGGTACAGGCCAGGGAAAACGGCTATATGGATATGGGCAAATGGCGGCGCTGCCGGGTGGAGAAAATCCCTTTTGACCTGACAGGGCAGCCGGTTTACGTCGGCTTTGACCTGTCAGCGAAAATTGACCTGACCAGCGTTGCTTTTGTCCTTCCTATCCGGGCGGAGGATGCGGTAAAATATGTAGTCTTTTCCCACAGCTTCATCCCCAG
>JAAWDH010000001.1 GCA_022793675.1 Oscillospiraceae bacterium | reverse complement strand
GGGAAGGTTTTTTCAAGGCGCAGGTTCCGGTGCCTGCCGGGAATGTTTTTCTATCCCCGAAGCCTTTCATCACTGATTATCAGATGGTTTTGGCTATTTTGAAATTAGAATTTATGCTATATATATATATATATATAGGCATCTTTGTGCATATTGACGAGTAGCGAGACTGCTAGTCGGGTTAAATGTCAAAAAGCCGGCAAGCACAATACCTGCCTGCCGGCTTATAATGGCAAAAAAGAGGCCCCTTTACAAGGCCTCTTTTTCCGCAGTCCGCTTCCATTAAGTAATACTTCCCCGGTCGATCAGGCCAAAGCTGATGGAGAGGGCGGAATCGATGCTGTGCATCGCGTCTGGCGGCAGCTCGCCCATCCGTTCCCGCAGCCGCCGCTTGTCGATGGTGCGAACCTGTTCAAGCAGGACGGTGGAGTCCTTTTGCAGCCCGCAGCTGCTGGCGGGGACTTCGATGTGGGTAGGCAGCTTGGCCTTATCCCGCTGGCTGGTGATGGCGGCAGCGATAACGGTGGGGCTGTAGCGGTTGCCCACGTCGTTTTGGATGATTAGGACCGGCCGCACGCCGCCCTGCTCTGAACCCACCACAGGGCTTAAATCGGCATAATAAATTTCTCCTCGTTTGACTGACACGGAAAGTCGCTCCTTTCTATCCTCAAAACGTAAAAGCACGTTGTGATTGGTGCTGCCATTAGTATGAACCGGAGCCTCTGTTTTCATTCCAGGCTGCGGATTTTTTTGCTTTCCATCATATGGCGGCGGCGGGGATTTTGCCCGCCGGGATGGCTGGAGGACATGAAGCGCGCCTTATTCGGGGGCAGGGGAACCGAAAAATATAAAATATCTGTAAACTAAATCGGGAAATGATAGCCTATCCGTCCGAAGTTTGGTATAATAATACAGAATGGGGTTTCTGCCCCAGAAAGGGAGGCCGCCTATGACGCTGAACATTGTGCTGGTAGAGCCGCAAATCCCCCAGAACACAGGCAACATTTCCCGCACCTGCGCGGTGACTGGCGCAAGGCTCCATTTGGTGGGGCCGCTGGGGTTTACGATTGACGACAAGAAGCTTAAACGCGCGGGGCTGGACTATTGGCGCCAGCTGGATATCAGCTATTATCAAAGCCTGCCCGAATTCTTTGAGAAAAATAGCGGCCCGTTTTATTATTTCACCACCAAAGGGCGGCAGTCCTACACAGATGTCAGTTACCCTGACGGCTGCTATCTGGTTTTTGGGCGGGAGGACGCCGGCCTGCCGGAGCCCCTTTTGCGGGGGAACCTTGAAACTGCCGTGCGGGTGCCGATGCGCCCGGCGCTGCGCAGCCTGAATCTCTCTAATACTGTGGCGATCGGCGTTTACGAGGCGCTGCGCCAGTGGGGTTTTCCCGGCCTTGAGGAGCAGGGGCAGTTCCACGAAAAGCCATAAAAGGAAAAATGTTAAGATAGGAGGAACCCCTGATGAGAAAGATCAAAATCGTTACCGATTCGGCCGGCGACGTCCCTTATGAAGCGGAAGAGCAGTACGGCATCCGGGTGCTCTGCTTTGCGCTGACGGTAGACGGCGAAGCTTATACAGAACGGAAAGATTTTACGCCGGTCCAGTTTTACGATGTGCTGCAAAACGCCGCACGCATCCCGACGACGGCCCAATATACCCCAATGCAGTTTGAAGAGGTATACGAGGAGGTTTGGCAGGAAGGCTATACCGACCTAATTTACATCGGCATTAACGCCAAAGGCTCCAGTACCTTTCAGAACTCGCTGCTGGCCAAGGACGGCTTCTATGAATCCCATCCTGAAGCCAAAGCCCAGATGGAGATCCACTGTGTCGATTCCCGCACTTACTGCCTTGGCTACGGCTATCCAGTGATTGAAGCTGCTAAAAAGGCCCGTAAAGGCGTCCCACCCCAGGAAATCCTTGCCTATTTGGAGAACTGGTTTTCCTGCTGCAGCGTCTACTTTACGCCATATACGCTGGAATTTGTCAAAAAATCTGGCCGGGTCAGCGCAGCGGCGGCTTTTGTCGGGGAGCTGATGGGGCTGAAGCCAATTATCACTTTCCTAGACGGCGAGTCGAAAATCCTTGAAAAGGTCCGGGGAGAAAAGGCCGTCGTACCGGCTATGGTTAAGCTCGCCCTGAAAACGATGATTCCCCACACCGAGTATGCGGTCATTGTGGGGAGCAACCCTGCCTATGCCAAACAGCTTGCGGCTGAGATGGAAAAGGCGGTTGGCTATCCGCCGGCGCTTATCGGCAATGCCGGCGCAGCCATCTCCATCAATGCCGGCCACAATTTGGTCGGACTGGTGGTAAAAAACAAAAACCTGGCTAAAGAATGATTACCTTTTAAGGACCTGGAATGCCTGCCCTTGCCCTGTTTTATATGGGCAGGGGGACGGGTTTTCGGGCCTTTTCAGATTTGGAGGAAATTTTTATGGAACCGAACAGACCTCTGGAAGGGGGGGCGTCTCTTCCGCAGCCCCTAGGGCCGCTGAACCCAGGGACGGGGGTGGAGAAAGTCACCCTGCCTCGGACAATCCACCTAGTGCCGATGGATTATGTGGACGGCTATGCCATCCGCCCCGGCTTTTATGAGATCGACGGCGCAACGGCTATTCCTGGCGGCGTCAACTTTACCGTTTATTCCTGCAGCGCCACTGCGCTGACGCTTTTGCTGTTCCGGCCTGGGGAGACGGATCCCTTTGCCGTCATCCCTTTCCCTTCGCACTACCGGATCGGCAACGTCTATTCGATGATCGTCTTTAAACTGAACATCGAAGAGTTTGAATATGCCTATCAGGCGGACGGTCCCTATCAGCCTAAAAAGGGCCTGATTTTTGATCCTACCCGCTATCTGCTCGACCCTTATGCTAAGGTAGTTGCCGGGCAGCGTAAATGGGGGGAAAGCCCCTCTTATGGTCAGCATTATAGGGCCAGGGTGGTTAAGGACGATTTTGACTGGGGCGACCTGCGTTCGCCGCTGATCCCAATGGAAGACCTGGTTATTTATGAACTCCATGTCCGTGGCTTTACCCGTGACGGATCCTCCGGCGTGCTGCATCCCGGGACGTTTGCCGGGCTGATGGAAAAGCTCCCCTATCTTTTGGAGCTGGGGGTCAACGCGGTGGAGCTGATGCCGATTTTCGAGTTTGATGAAACGCTGGACGAGCGGGAATTTGACGGCCAGAAACTCTACAATTACTGGGGTTACAATACCGTCAGCTTTTTTGCTCCCAACACTAGCTATTCTGCCAGCGACGAATTCAACCGCGAGGGTAACGAGCTGAAAAGCTTGATCCAAGAATTCAACCAGCACGGCATCGAAGTCTACCTGGACGTCGTCTTTAACCATACCGCCGAGGGCAACGAACGCGGCCCCTTCTTTTCATTCAAAGGTTTGGACAACAACGTCTATTACCTGCTGACTCCCGACGGCAAATACTATAACTTCAGCGGCTGCGGCAATACCCTGAACTGCAACCATCCTATCGTCCATCAGATGATTGTCGATTGCTTGCGTTATTGGGTGACAGCTTACCGGGTGGACGGTTTCCGTTTTGACCTTGCCTCCATCTTAGGGCGCAACGAGGATGGTTCGCCGATGAATGAGCCGCCGCTGCTGCAAGCGCTGGCTTTCGACCCGATTCTCGCCGATGTCAAGCTGATTGCTGAGGCTTGGGATGCTGGCGGCCTCTATCAGGTGGGCACCTTCCCGGCCTGGAACCGTTGGGCAGAATGGAACGGCCGCTATCGGGACGATATGCGCCGTTATCTGAAAGGCGACGAAGGCATGGCCCAGCAGGCGGCGCTGCGGATGGTCGGTTCCCGCGATATTTATGGGCCGGAGCGGCGTGAAAACGCCTCCGTCAACTTTATCACCTGTCACGACGGTTTTACCCTCTACGACCTCTTTTCCTATAACCGCAAGCACAACGAAAAAAACGGCTGGGCCAATACCGACGGCGCAAACGACAACAACAGCTGGAATTGCGGCGTTGAGGGGGAAACTGCCGATAAAGGCGTTATCGCCCTGCGGCGGCGGATGATGCGCAACGCCTTTGCTTTGCTGATGTGCAGCAGGGGTATCCCAATGTTCTTAGCCGGCGATGAATTCTGCAATACCCAGTTCGGCAACAATAACGCCTATTGCCAGGATAACATTACTTCTTGGCTGGATTGGCGGCAGCTGAAAGAGAACCAGGGGATGTTCCGCTTTTTCCAATATATGATTCGTTTTCGTAAAAGCTACCGCATCTTACGCACCAACCTGAGCGATGGTGCCTGCGGGTTTCCGGATGTGAGTTTTCACGGCGTCGCCCCCTGGCGGGAAGAATTCTTGCCCCATGAACATTATATTGGCGTAATGTTTGCCGGCGGGGAGCGGGGGCCGCAGGTGGTCTATGTAGGTTCCAACGCTTATTGGGAAGCGCTGGAAGTGACACTGCCCGCCCTGCCGATGTCAATGCGCTGGCAGCAGGCGGTGGATACCTGGGAAGAAGCGCAGCAAGAGAAGCCTATCGTTGGCAACCAATTTACCATCCGTCCGCGCAGCGTTATGGTTTTCATCGCAAAATAAGCAGGCCGGCTGTGCCGGCAGACAGATCACGCCGGAAATCAGCAAGCCGGTTTCCCGGCTCAAAGAAAACCTTTTTCTAAATCTTGCAAAGCAAAAGGAAATGCGCTATAATAAAAGTTTGAAGCAGGGCAGCTTCAGCATCCTAACGCAAATATTTTCAGATATTAAATGAAAAAACTCAAGATTCGCAGGAAACCAGGTATTTTTTCAGGCTTTATTTACAACTCGCTGCAGTAATTTTGCTAAAATCTTGTTGCGCCCTGTTTAGGGCTGGCTTTACTGCGGCTTCTTTTTGACCAATCGTCCCGCCCTGGAAACAGCCTAGGCCGGACTTTTGCACTATATTCTCGCAGGAATGGAGTTTTTTGTATGATCGAGGTAAAAAACCTCACCAAGGTCTATGGCGACAAGCATGCCGTCGACGACGTCAGCTTCAGCGTCAGCCAGGGTGAAATCTTAGGCTTCCTAGGCCCGAACGGCGCAGGGAAGTCCACAACGATGAATATCCTTACCGGCTATATTTCCTCCACCTCAGGGGAGGCCAAAATTGACGGGTTTGATATTCTGGAAAACCCTATCGAAGCCAAGCGGAAAATCGGCTATCTGCCGGAGCACCCGCCGCTGTACCTGGATATGACCGTCCAGGCCTATCTGGAATTCGTCTATCAGCTGAAAAAGGTCAAAATCCCAATGAAGGAACACATCAACGATGTCTGCCGCCGGGTGAAAATCCAAAATGTCCAGAACCGTATTATCAAAAACCTTTCAAAGGGCTACCGTCAGCGCGTCGGCCTTGCGCAGGCGTTGTTGGGCAATCCTGACGTGCTGATCCTGGACGAGCCTACCGTTGGCCTTGACCCCAAGCAGATTATTGAGATCCGTTCGCTGATCAAGACGCTGGGCGAACGCCACACCGTCATCCTTTCCTCCCATATCCTCCCTGAGGTCCAGGCAGTCTGCGACCGCGTGGTGGTGATCAATAACGGCAAGATCGTCGCCGACGACACCGCCGATAACCTTTCCCGCACGCTGTCGGGCGACTTCCGTTACATTGCCCGGGTGGAAGGTCCGGAAGAGGAAGTTAAAAAGCTCTTGGAAGGCATTCCTGGTATGGTCGGCGTTGAATGCCATGGTATGAAAGAGGAAGGCGTCTACGAATATTCCCTCGAGTCCGAACAGGGCGCCGATATCCGCCGGGAACTCTGGGGCCGGCTTTCTGAACGCAGTTATCCGCTCTTAGGGCTGAAGAGCACTGAAATGACCCTTGAGGATATCTTCCTCAAGCTTACCTCCGGCGACGCCGCCGTCCGGGCCGAAGTCGCGGAGAGTCTTGCGAATGGAGGTGAAGAATAATGCTCGCCATCCTCAAACGGGAGCTTAGCTCCTATTTCACCTCCCCAATCGGGTACGTTTTCTTGGCGGTATTCTATTTCTTCTCCGGAATGTTTTTCTACAGCGTCCTATATTCCAATTCCACCGATATCTCCTATGTGTTTAGCGGGATGTTCACGGTGCTGCTGTTTGTGGTGCCGCTGCTGACCATGCGGCTGATGTCGGAGGAAAAAAAGCAGAAGACCGATCAGCTGCTGCTCACAAGCCCTGTCAGCCTTACCGGCCTTGTCTTGGGCAAATTCTTAGCGGCGGTCTGTATGTACGCCATCGCCCTTGCGGTAACCGTCGTCTATTCCCTGATTTTGGCGGGGTTTGCCTCGCCGGAATGGATGGTCGTCATCGGCAACATTTTCGGCTCGCTGCTGCTGGGGGCGGCCTTGATCGCCATCGGCCTTTTTATCTCCTCTATGACTGAAAACCAGATGATTGCCGCTGTGGGCAGCTTTGCGGTTATGATGTTTATCCTGATGATGGACAGCTTTGTCTCCATTATCCCGTCTAGCCTTTCGTTTATCAGCAAGATCCTGACCGGCCTGTCCTTTATGACCCGCTATAACGAGCTGGTCACCGGTATCCTGAATATCGGCACCATCCTGTTTTTTATCAGCGTCGCTGTCGTCTTCAATTTCCTCACCGTCCGGGTGCTGGAAAAGAGGCGCTGGGGCCGCTGATCAGAGATAACCGCGAAAGGAACATCGAACGATGAAAAAAAATATTTTCAATAGCCGGCGCTTCAAGCATGGGTCGCTGGCAACGGCCATGACCGTAGGCTTTGTTGCGGCTGTGGTGCTGGTCAACGTCATCGTCGGCCTTCTGGTCGAGCGCTTCCCAATGAACATCGACCTGACTGACAATCAGATTTTCGAACTGTCTGACGAATCTATCGATTATTTGAAAGGCGTCGAGCAGAATGTCACCATCAACGTCTTAGCCAGCGAGTCGGATTTCTCCGGCACCAACGCCTATTATAACCAAGCCAACGAAGTTATCAAAAAATACGAGCTTTACGGCCAGAATATCAAGGTCCGTTACGTCGACATCTATACCGACCCTGAATTTGTCAGCAACTACCCCAAAGAGGACCTGAGCTATGGCAACGTCGTCGTCGACTGCGACGGCCGCTATCAGGTGCTGACGGCCTATGACCTGTTCAACACCCAAACCAACTCCAATACCGGCCGCACCAGCATCCGTTCTTCCAAGGCTGAACAGGCCATGACCAGCGCCGTGATGTTTGTCACCGACGCCAACCCGATGACCGTCACCGTGCTGAACGGCTATGGCTCCACCAACACCACCGATATCGGCAACCTGACAAGCGTCCTGCGTTCCAACGGCTACCTGGTCACCGAAACCAACCTGATGACCGAAGATATCGCTGAAAACGTTTCGATTGCCATCCTTGCCGCGCCGACGGCCGACCTTTCCCAGGCCGAAGCCCAGAAATTGGCCGACTTTTTGGAAAACGACGGCAATTTCGGACGGATGCTCTATTATTTTGCCGACGCTTCTCAGCCCAAGCTCCCCGTCTTGGAAACCCTCCTTGAGGAGTGGGGTATTGGCATCGGCGACGGCTACCTGATGGAAACCGACATGAACAATATGTATATGGCTCCCACCGCCCTGCTGCAGAAGTACGGCGACGAGGAAAGCTATAAGGAGGGCATCTCTGAAGACGTGCCGGTGCTGATGGTCAACGCCCGTCCGCTGAACGCCCTCTGGGACGCTTCCGGCAACCGCTATACCCACATCCTTTTCAACACCTATAGCAGCGCTGTGGTCGTCCCCAGCGACGCCGGCGACGACTGGAACCCCAACGAGGACGGCGTCAAAGACGTTTACCCCACTGCCATCCTGGGCCAGCGGCTCACCTATGACGGCATGACGCCGAAAAACTCCTATGTAGCAGCTTTCAGCTCCATCGGCATGGTCGACAGCTACTTCCTCAATATGTCGGCGCTGAATAATGCCGACTATATGGTGAATCTGACCAATATGCTGACCAATAAGGAGCAAGGCATCACCATTGTTTCCAAGACCTTGGGGACCGAGAGCCTGGGCATCAGCCAGCAGCAGGCGGTCAATATCGGCGCGCTGTTCCAGTATGCGCTGCCGGTTGTGATCCTAGTTATCGGCGCTGTGGTCTTTATCCGCAGGAGGAATAGGTAACCCATGAACAAAAAAATAAAAAGCCTGATAATCGGCGGTATTCTGCTGCTTGTGCTAGTCGGGGCGCTGCTTTTGCTGCTGTTTTTGCCCAAGAGCGAAGATAATAGCAACAGTTCGTCGGAAAGTTCCGCCGTTTCCACAACTGCTGTAAAAGTCTATGAAGGTTCGACAGACGATGTCCGCAGCATCCAGGTTGAAGGCCCCAAGGGCGATTACACCATCCGCCGCGAAGGGGAGGACTATACCATCGACGAGCTGGAGGGCCTTGAGCAGCTGACCAACGCCTACAGCGGCATTGCCGGCCAATTTGCTTCCGTGACCGCCACCCGGCTGATCGAAGAAAACCCCTCGGATATCGCGAAGTATGGCCTGAAAGACCCCCAGGCTATCGTGACGGTAGCCTATGCCGACCAAAGCAAACATGAAGTGCGCATCGGCAACGCACTGCCTACCAGTGAAGGCTATTATGCCCAGGTTGACAGCAGCGACACCGTCTATGCCCTCGGCAAAAGCAAATACGACACCATTGACAAACGGATGCTGGATTTTGTCAGCACCCAGGTAATTGAACCTTGGACCGCCCCGACCGATGAGGACGGCAACGTTACCAAAGAAGCCCCTACAATCGACTATCTGGAAATTGAAGACGGCCCCTTTGCCGATATAGGCGTATTCCGGATTGAGCCGGTAGTTACTGCGGGGGAGGACGGCCAGTATTATGCTTCCGGCTACAAAATTGTCAGCCCGTTTGAGGCAGATTTCCGCTACCGCGGAGATTCCGAAGGCGCTGACCAAAATGCAGTTTATACCGAGCGGCTGGCTGATTTTTCTGCCGAGCATGTAGCGGCAATCCATCCCAGCGGCGAGGAGGACTACGGTTTCGAGGAACCCTTTATGATTATCCGCTTCAGCCGGGACGGCCAAGGGCATACTTGGACCTTCGGCGGTGAGGCTAAGACTATCGGTGGCGCAGCCGGCCATTACTTGATGGCGGACGACACGCCTGTAGTGTATGTTGTAGCTGATGTCAACAACCCCTGGCTGTCTATGGAGATCAATAACCTATTTTCGAGCTTGGTGCTGCTGCCCAATGTCAATGATATTGAAGGCATCGATATCAGCGTCGGCGGCAAATCCTACACAATAAAGGCCAGTGGCATAGACAGCGAATTGAAGGCCACTATAAATGGTACTGAGCTGGATACCAGTATTTATCGGAAATTTTACCAATACCTGCTCTCTGCGCCAGCGGAAGAATATAATCACGGAAGTGACCGTGGGGAATTGCAGGCCAGCATCACCTATCATTATGCCGATCATAGCAAGCCTGACGACGTAGTCCGCTTCTATGACGCCGGTAATCGCCGGAGTATTCTGTCTCTTAATGGGCAGGAGACCTTCCTTTGCCGCAGCACTTATGTGGATTATCTCGCCCGTAACTGTGAAAAGGTGCTTGCTGGCGAAAATCCTGTTTTGGATTATTGATTTTCAAACAAGGTATATTTGGATGAGCGCCCTACCTAATAGGCAGGGCGCTCAGTTTGTCAAAAAATCCATTTTTCTATAAGATTGCCAAGAAAAAAGTTTTACCCGATCTTTTTCAAAAAATCGCGGGTTTCAAGGGCAAGCTTTCCTACAGAAAGCGGTTCTGGTCGCCTTCCGCAGAGGGCGAAATCTCCTTCTCCAAAAAGAGTATGTCAGAAACCTAACCTTTACCATTCCGAACAACCCAGTAAGTTGTTCGGACATAAGAAGTAGGACGCTTTATTTTTACGCTAAACCATTTTTTGACAGACGCAGCACCCTACTTAATAGGCAAAGTGATATTGTTTCATCCAAAATCTGACAAAATTCCCGCATACAATCTATACAAAGGGCCGAATAGAAGGAAAAAAGGAAAAAAGAGCAAAAAATAGGTTGACAACGAAGGCAGGATGTGGTATTCTAAATAAGCTGTCCCGCGGGAGACCGGGAGGCGGCGGGCTGAAAGGCCGTACCAAGGGAACTGGACAAGTGAAACCTCTGAGGGGGACGTTAGGCTGGAGACGGCTGGCGGACTGTTGGCTGGGAACGGCCGGCGGAGGGCCTCAAAAAAAGTTTTAAAAAACTTTTGAAAAAGGGGTTGACAAAACCGAGAACCTGTGGTAGAATAAGTAAGCTGCAAACACGGCGGACGGAAAAGCCTGGAAGGGCTGGGCCGGGCAACCGAGGGAGCGGCAGGGAGCTTGAAAATTAAACAATATCAAGAAGTGTGCGAATAAACGACCCGGATTTCTTGAGAAAGAATTCCAGAGAGTAATTCAAAGCAACGAAAAGCAGCCAGCTGAGAGATTAGCTGGATGTCAG
>JAAWDH010000002.1 GCA_022793675.1 Oscillospiraceae bacterium | reverse complement strand
GGCATAAACGCTCCGATCGTCTGAGGGAGCCCTGAGGGATACTTCCCTCGGGCGCGCTTTTTTGCCTACTTTGTTGTCGCGTGACAACAAAGTAGGTCGTCATATCGGGGCGAAACCCGATTTTGATGCAGGAGCGGCCGCAGCCGCTCCATCCTTATAAATTCTATTAAAAAGAACCTATCAAACATCGACATGGAAACAATAAAACGCTAAAACTCAACATAAAAATACAATAAGAAAGAAGGCCTATCCTTGCCCAAAGAACTGCTGCCGGCTTATGTGGTGGTGCCGGCGGAAATTATCGACCAGCACCTGGCGTCGGCCAGCGGCGCTTACGTCAAAGTCCTGTTGGCAGTGCTGCGCAAAAACAGCCTTGATCCCAAAGCGCTGACGGCGCTGGTGGGGCAGCCGGAAAGCGATGTCCGCGAAGCTTTAAGCTATTGGGTCAACGCCGGCGCGCTGCCTGCGCCCAAAAACACAGAAATACCAGCCCTTCCGGCACAGGCGGCCAAGCAGGCTCAGCCAACAAAGCAGGCCCTGCCTGTCCGGCTTACGCCAGCGCAGGTCGCGGACCGCGTGGAGAAAAACGAGCAGCTGCGCTTCATCCTCAACACCTCTGAAGGCATCTACGGCCGCCCCCTTACCGATACCGAGCGGCGGGGCTTGGTCTATTTTTACGAGGAGCTGGAGCTGCCGGCGGATGTGATCGTGATGGCGGTCGACTTCTGCATCACCAACGGCAAGCTGCACTTCAATTACCTGCAAAAACTCTGCGCCGGGTGGGCTGAGCAGGAAATCAATACCCATGCGCTGGCAGAAGAATATATCAAAAACCAGACCCAGCGCTGGACGAACGAAGCCCTTGTGCAAAAAGCCTTCGGCATCGAAAACCGAGGCCTTACCGCCGATAACCGGCGCTGCATCTCTACCTGGTTTTACACCTACGGCTTCAACATCGAGATGATCACCCTGGCCTACGAGCGCACGGTGGATAAAATCGGCAAGGTGAGCTTCCCTTATATCAATAAGATTTTGCAAAGCTGGCATGAAAACCATATTACGACGCCGGAGGAAGTCCTGGAGCGCGACCAGCCGCCCAAAGCTGCTTTTAAAAATCCTGGAAATGGTCGCGGCGCTTCTTATGATGTTGCCGATTTTGAACATCAAGGCTTCACGCTGCCACCAGACAGCCTTCCATAAGTTTTTAAGGGGGGAATATTATGAAAAATGAAACATTGGCTCATGCAAGGCGGATTTTGCAGCAGCGCCGGGTGGCCGAGGATATTGCGCTGGAGCAGCGCTTGGATGAAATCGAAGACAAACTCCCGGCGGTGATGCAGGTGCGGGCCAGGCTGGCGACAACAGCGGTGCAGCTCTCGCGGCTGATCTTAGCCCATAAAGAAGACATCGCCCAAGGGGTGGAACGCATCCGCCGCAGCAACTTGGCCCTTCAGGAAGAGGAAAAACGCCTGCTCCGCGAAGGGGGCTACCCCGAGGATTACCTCGAACACCACTACCAGTGTACGCAGTGTAAGGACACTGGCTATTTAGGCGACGAGCGCTGCCAATGCCTGAAAGACCTGATGCGTCAGTTGGCGTTGGAAGAGCTGAACCGGGTTTCCCAGCTGAAACTGAGCAGTTTTGGCGATTTTGAACTGCGGTATTACCCTGCTGTCTCTGATCTAAAGACAAAAATCATCCCACAGGAGTGGATGGGGCAGGTGCTGGGCTTCTGCCAAAATTATGCTGAACAATTCTCCCCTTCGAGCAAAAGCATCCTGATGCAGGGGCCGACCGGGCTGGGGAAGACCCACCTGTCGCTGGCCATTGCCGCTAAGGTGATTGAACAGGGTTACGGCGTCGTTTACGGCTCGGCGCAGGATTTCCTGCGAGTGGTCGAAAACGAACATTTCCAGCGGGCCGAGGGGAAAAGCCGCAGCGAAACGCTGGATGGGCTGCTGGAAGCGGACCTGCTGATCTTAGATGACTTGGGGACAGAATTTCCAACATCATTTACCCAATCGGTAATCTATAATCTGATTAACACGCGGCTTAGCCGCGAGAAACCAACAATTATCAACACAAACTTGACCGCCCGTGAGTTAGAAGAGAAATATACCCAACGGGTCGTGTCCAGACTTTTTACTCAGTATGTCCACCTGCGTTTCGTCGGCCAGGATATCCGGCAGCTGCGCTCCATTAACCGGCGGGCCGCGCCGGACGTCTGAAAGGGGTACGAGGGGTACGGGGGTACGCGCTTTTTGAAAAAAAGCTTAGCAAAAACTTTTAATCGCCAGGATACTCGCCTGCCTCACTATAACTGCCTACTGCGTCGGTACCGCTGACCAGCCGCGACATCTCACGCGATGTTTTTCGCTCACAAGCCGCCGAGCGGAGCCAGGCGGCAAACGCGAATTGTCTGCCGGCACAGCCGGCTGGGGAAGGGTCTGTTTACATTTATAAAGAAGGTGATTAGATGGCGATTCCGCTGATAGGCGTAGTAGGGCCGACGGCCTCGGGGAAAACACAGCTGGGGGCGGCGCTGGCCAAGCATTTCGGGGGGGAGGTGGTTTCCGCCGACTCTATGCAGATTTATAAAACGATGGATATTGCCTCTGCAAAGCCCACCGCGGCGGAGATGGACGGCGTGCCCCACCACTTGATAGGGTTCCTGCCGCCGGAAGAGCCGTTTTCGCTGGCACAGTACCTCCAAGCCGCCAAGGCCGCCGTCGCCGATATCTGCGGCAGGGGGAAGGTCCCCGTTTTAGTAGGCGGGACGGGCCTTTATGTGCATAGCCTTGTGGACAACGTCACGCTGAGCGATTCAGGGGAGGACCCGGCGCTGCGGGCGGAGCTTTGGGCGCTGGCCGAACGGGAGGGGGGCGCTGCGCTGCTTGAGATGCTGCGGGCGCTTGACCCGGAGACGGCGGCGCTGCTGCACGAAAATAACCGTACCCGCATTATTCGCGCGATTGAAGTGACCAAAACGACCGGTATCCCCTTTTCCCAGCACCTGGCGGATAGCAGGCGGGAAAAATCTCCCTATCTTCCCTGCCTGGTTGGCTTAACCTGCAAAAATCGACAGCTGCTTTATGATAGAATAGATAGGCGGGTGGACAGGATGCTGGAAGCGGGGCTGCTGGAGGAGGCCCGGCAGGCGCTGGGGGGCGGGCAGAAAACGGCGGCCCAGGCAATCGGCCATAAGGAGCTGCGGCCTTACCTGTTGGGGGAGGAAACCCTTGAAACCTGCGTCGGCAAGCTCAAGCAGGCGACCCGCCGCTATGCCAAAAGGCAGCTGACCTGGTTCCGGCGCGACCCTCGGATCCAGTGGATCTATTTGGATGAGGAAAAAAACTTCGCAGAAATTCTTAAAAAATCTGTGACAGCCGTAGAAAAATCCGGGATTCTGTGTTAGAATAAAGAGAGGCCCTTTATGAGGGCGCGGACGGGGCTGATAAAGCCCGGCAAGCAGCAAGGAGGACCATTATGAAAAACATGAACCTGCAGGACGTATTCCTCAACCAGGCCCGCAAGGAGCGGATCAGTATCACGATCTATCTGGTCAACGGCTACCAGTTTAGGGGCATTGTGCGGGGATTTGACAATTATACCGTCATCTTGGAGTGCGAGGGCAAGCAGCAGCTGGTCTATAAGCACGCAATCTCAACGATTGCGCCGCAGCGCCCAATCAACATCCTGGGCGGCGAAGAGGAGAACTGACCTTTGAGTACCCGGCTGATGAAAATTGCCACGGTGCTGCTTTCGGTGTTCATCATCGGCTATGTGGGCGTGCAGCTCCCGCGTTTTTTCAAGGGGGAGGGCTACACGCTGCAAACGGTCTATAAGCAGACGGTGGAAGAGAACCTGGCGGTGACAGGCATCTTTTTCAGGGAGGAAAAGGTCTTTCCGGTTGGGCGCGACGGCGTGGTCAGCTGCAACGCCGCCGTTGGCGAGAAGGTGGGAAAATCTTCCAAACTTTTGACCGTTTACCGCGACCATTCGGCCGCTGAGCGGCAGCGGGAGATCGAAAACCTTTCCGAGACGCTGCAAAGCCTTGAAAAGGCTCAGCTTAGCAGCCAAAGCACCGACGTTATCCGCCCGGATACCCTGAACAGCACCATCAGCAGCTTTGCCGCCCGGCTGATTGCCAGCCGCGACAACGGCAGCCTCTCGGAGATCCGCACCATGCGGGCCGATTTGCGGGAGGTCTACGCCCGGCGGGAGATCCTCATTGGGGCCAATGTCGACTATTCCGGCCAGATCGCAGAGCTGAAGGGCCGGCTGGATTATCTGGAAGGGCTGGGCAGCGAGGAGTGGGGGTCGGTCTATACGGACGTTTCGGGCTATTTTGTCGATCATATTGACGGTTACGAGGATGTCTGTACGATGGAGCGGCTGGCAGAGATGACCGCTGCGGAAGCCGACCAGATGATTGCCAGCTACAGCGGCTATAACCCTGATTCTTCGTCGGTGATGGTGGTGACCAGCCAGAAATGGCGCTTCGCCTTTACGGTTCCGGAGGAGCAAACCCTCTCGATGCGGACAGGGAAAAGCGCGACGCTGCGTTTCCCCGGCGGCAGCCAGGTGTCGGCGGTGGTGGAGGAGCTGCGCCGCGACAGCGAAAGCGGGCGTTTCTTGGTTATCATGCGCGGCGACACCGTGCTGCCGATGCTTTTGGAGAGCAGGGTGCAGGCCGTCGAGCTGCTGGTGGGCAGCAGCGTGGGGCTTAAGGTCCCCAAAGAGGCGATCCGCTTTAACGAGAGCGGCCAGATGGGCGTCTATGTTGTTATTATGGACAAGATGTATTTCCGCGCGGTGGGGCAGGTTTATGAAAACGACAGCTTTATCCTCTGCCCAATAGGTTATGAAAGCGCGGATAAAAGCCCTGCGCTGAAGCTCTATGACACGATTATCGTAGGAGGGATGGACCTTTATGACCAAAAGCCTGTTGCCTAAAGGCGAGGTGGCCCGCCGCCTGCAAAGGATCCAGGCTGCTATCGCCGAAGAAGCTGCAAATGCCGGGCGCGGCCCTGGAGAGGTTGCGCTGATGGCGGTGACCAAAACGGTTCCGGCAAGCAGCGTCAGGGAAGCCCTTTTGGCCGGCGCAGACCTGCTTGGGGAAAGCCGGGTGCAGGAGTTTCGGGAGAAAAGTCAGTTTTATCGCTGTAGGTGGGAAAAAATTCATTTCATTGGCCACTTGCAGACAAACAAGATTCGCGATATAATAAATAGAATAGGTTGTGTGGAGTCGCTTGACTCGCTGCGGCTGGCGGCGGCGCTTAACAGCCAAGCTGGCGCGGCCTGCCAAAAGCTGCCTGTTTTTATACAGGTCAACATCGGCGCGGAGGACGCCAAAGGCGGTTTTTTGCCGGAAGGGCTTGCCGACGCCGCCCGGCAGATCGCAGAGATGGAAAACCTTTCTATAAAGGGCTTGATGGCTATCCCCCCGAAAGGGGGCGGCGACCTCTGGTTTGGGCGGATGCGGGAGCTTTCTGAAAGGCTTTCGGCGTTTGCGCTGCCTGGCGCGGATTTTTCGGGGTTATCGATGGGGATGAGCGCCGATTTCCGTCCGGCTGTCCGCTTCGGCGCGACGATCGTACGGATTGGCAGCGGGCTTTTTGGCCCGCGGGACTGATAAGAAGCGGCCTGGCCCTGTCCAGGCTTTGGAGAGGCTGGGAACCCCGGCCAAGGACGCCCGCTGCGCAAATCGCCGGCCGGCAAAAGGAGGATTGTTTCATGGGATGGCTGGACAAAATTACTCACAGAGTAAGCCAGTATGACGAAGAGTATGACGCCCAGATGGAAGACGAGAACGAGGGCTACGAAGAGGAAGAGGAGAGCTACGACGATGACGACCGTTTCGGCAGCTTCGCTTCCGGCGGCTCGATGCCCCGCAGCGGCCGCGTGGTCAGCATCAAGGCGGCTGCCCAGCTGCAGGTGATGCTCTTCCAGCCGATCAGCTTTGAGGAGGTCAAGGAAATCGCCATCCAGCTGAACAAAAAGATTACGGTTGTGCTGAACCTGGAAAAGTGCCAGGACGAGCCTGCCCGCCGCATTTTGGATTTCCTAGGCGGCGCGGCTTTCGCCAACAACGGCACGGTTAAGCCTATCGCCCAAAAAACCTTCCTGCTCACCCCCTCAAACGTCGACCTGATGGGCGACCTTTTAAGCGACCTCGCCGACAACGGCTTTACCCTTCATTAAGGGGCGCGGGGGGTACGGGAGTACGCGCTTTTTGAAAGAAAGCCTAGCTTAGCAAAGCTAAGCTGCAAAAACTTTTAATCGCTAGGGTACCCGTCAGCACAGATTTGCACGCCTACTGCGTCGGAAACAGGTTCTTGATGTTGCCAAGGATTGGGATTCTCAAGGGGCGCGCCCCTTGAGCGGGTCCAGGGCAGAGCCCTTGGTCGCCCTCCGCAGAGGGCGAAATCCCCTTTCCAAAAAAAGGGCAGGAGAGCTCGAGGACCCTCCCGAGGGGTCCTCGTATGGAGCGTAGCTCCATAATACGACAGAACAGAACCTCTCATTTCTCCGGACAATCCAGTGAATTGTCCGGGCATAAGGGGTAAAAACGCTTTGTATTTTGCCTGGAACCACCTACCCGTAACCGCGAGAGAACCGGCCATGTTCATCCGCAGCAGAAATCCGGCTTGCTGGATTTCCGACGCGAACAGTCTGCGGGCACAGCCCGCCTGAGGAAAAATGGATAAAGAACAGGAATATTTCCTTGCGGGGATCCGCAACCAATTCGCACTCTGCGAAAAACAGGGCTGCCCCCGCTTTTCGGCGTTCCTCACGGAGGAACAGCAGGCGTGGATTGCGCCGCTTATACAAAAGCTCGCCAAGGGCGGTTTCCAGACCCGCTTTTGGGGCGGCTATGCTGACGCCGCCAGAAAAATGCTGGGGGTTTTCCCGGATTATATCCCGGTAAGCGAGGAGAGCTTCCCTATCGCCGCCTTTACGGCCTGTTTCCCGGCGCGGCCTGCCGGCGGGCGGGCGCTCAGCCACCGCGACGTACTGGGGACGCTGATGGCCCAGCAGATTAAACGGGAAATGGTCGGCGATATTATTGTGCTGCCCGAGCGGGCGGTCTTCTTCCTGGAAGAGCGGCTGCGCCGGGTGGCCGAAACCCAGATTGACGCCATTGGCGGCGTCGGCGTCACGGTTGGCGCGGGCTTTGAGCCGTTCGAGGCCGGGACGAGGTTTGAAGAGGTCAACGGCACCCTCAAGTCCCTGCGGCTGGATGCGGCGGCGGCGCTCTGCGCCGGGTGCAGCCGCGAAAAGGCTGCGGCGGCTATTGCTGCGGGGCTTGTGAGCCTGAACCATATCGAGAAAAAAGAGCCAGCCGCGCCCCTCAAGGAGGGGGATATCCTGATTATCCGCGGCAAGGGCAAGTTTAAGCTGGGGGAAGTCGGCGGCCTTACCCGCAAGGGGCGGTTGGCGGTGGTTTTTTTGAAGTACCTTTGACAGGGGCTTTTTTTGAGGCTCACGGCGAAATTTGCTGAAACTTCCCCGAAGGGGGAAGCTTAAATAGAAAAATAGGGCGCTGTGCTGAAACAGCGGTTGAGATAAAATGTCAGTGCGCGGCATTTGGCGGTGCAAAGGAGAGAGGTACGTTAAGATGAGCAGAGAACCTAAGACATTTGACAAAGCAGCTTTTGGCTATAAAACCGAAGAGGTGGACCGGTATATTGCCGAGCTGCACCGGCAGATCGCGGCGCTGGAGGCCGATAAGGCCGAACAGCAGGCCAAGATGAAGATACTCGCCGATAAAGTGACCGAGTACCGCTCGGATGAAAGCTCGCTCAAGGATGCGCTCCTGGAGGCCCAGCGGATGAAAAGCGCAATTGAGGGCGAGGCGAAGGCTCATGCGGAACAGGTGGTGGCGGACGCTGAAAGCCGCGCCCAGCAGCTGAAAAATGATGCCAAAACCCATGCGACCCGGCTGCTTTCCGAGGCCAAGAACCGAGCCGGCCAGATGGTTGCCGACGCCCAGCGCCAAGCCGACGAGGCGGTCGGGGCAGTGCGCGGCCAGGTGGAGAAGGAAAAGCGTATCCTTGCCCGGATGCAGCGGGAGGTCTCAAGCTTTAAGTCAACGCTGATCTCAATTTACCGCTCCCATCTTAACTTGATTACCAGCCTGCCCGAGGAAGAACGGAAGGGCGCCGATGCGGCGGCCCTCGCCGGGGCTGCCGCCGGCAAGCAGGCGGCAGAGGGCGCAGGCAAAGCCCCTGCACCCGAGGCAGCTCCGGAAAAGAGGACAGTCCCTATCCCGCAGCCCGCTGAAAGCGAGGCTGCCGCCAACGCGCCGGAAGCCGCTGCTGAAGCGGAGGCTTCTGCTGCGGCGGTTAGCCCCGGCGGCTCAGAGGCTTCTGCCGATGACGCCGCCCAGAAGGCCGCCTTTACCCAGCGTTTCGGCGAGGTGAGGCTTGAGGGCGCGGGCAATGCTTGAATTACTTAGAGATGATTGATAAAGGAGAATGCTGTTATGCCACAATCCCAAGATTATAAAAAGACGCTGACTATGCCCCAGACCGCTTTCGATATGCGGGCGGGGCTGCCCAAAAAGGAACCGGGTATTTTGGAGCGCTGGAAGAAGATGGACCTTTATGGCCATATGCTCGAGCGCCGCGCCGGGAAGCCGTCCTACATCCTGCACGACGGCCCCCCTTATGCCAACGGCGATATCCATACCGGGACGGCGCTGAACAAGATCCTGAAGGATATGGTTGTCAAATATAAGTCGATGGATGGGTTCTTCGCCCCTTATGTGCCGGGGTGGGACACCCACGGCCTGCCGATTGAGCTGAAGGCGCTGAAAAAGCTGGGGGTAGACAAGAACGGCGTGCCGGCGCCGGTGCTGCGTCAGCACTGCCGGGAGTTTGCGCTGGGCTATGTCAACGACCAGCGGGAACAGTTTATCCGCTTAGGCGTCACCGGCGATTTTGAGCATCCCTATGTCACGCTGCAGCCGGAGTTTGAGGCGGAGCAGGTCAAGGTTTTCGGCGAGATGGCCAAAAAGGGCCTGATTTACCGCGGCCTAAAGCCGGTTTATTGGTGCGCCGATTGCGGCACGGCGCTGGCTGAGGCGGAAATCGAGTACGCCGAGGATCCCTGCGATTCGATTTATGTCAAATTCCAGGTTACCGATGACAAGGGGATTTTTGCGGCTAAGGGCGTTGATAAAGCAAAGGTCTATTTTGTCATTTGGACGACGACGACCTGGACGCTGCCGGGCAACCTGGCGATCAGCTTAGGCCCGGATTTTGATTACGCGCTGGCCAAGGCGGGCGATGAGTACTATGTGGTTGCTGAGTATCTGCTGCCCGGCGTGATGAAGGCCGGCGGCATCGGCGATTATGAAACGGTCGCGGTCTTTAAGGGCAGCGAACTGGAGTATATGAAGGCGGCGCACCCCTTCCTGCCGCGTGAGTCGCTTATCATTGTCGGCGACCATGTGACGTTGGAAAGCGGCACCGGATGCGTCCATACCGCGCCTGGTTTCGGTGCGGAAGACTTTGCGGTCTGTCAGAAATACGGCATTGAGACCATTGTGCCGGTTGACGCCGAAGGCCGCCAGACCGCCGAAGCCGGCCCCTTTGCGGGGCTGAAGACCCTTGACTCCAACAAGCCGATTGCCGATGCCTTGAAGGCGTCCGGCAGCCTGTTCGCGCTGGAAAAGATTGTCCACCAGTACCCCCACTGCTGGCGCTGCAAGGAGCCGGTCATGTTCCGGGCGACCGAGCAGTGGTTCTGCTCGGTGGACAGCATCAAGGAGGATGCGGTCAAGGCCATCGAGTCGGTCGAATGGGTACCGGCTTGGGGCGGCGAGCGGATGAAGGCGATGGTCGAGGGCCGCACCGACTGGTGCATCTCCCGCCAGCGCCGCTGGGGTGTGCCGATCCCGATCCTTTACTGCAAAGATTGCGGCAAGGAAATCATCAACGACACGACGGTCAGCGCAATTTCCGAGCTGTTCCGCCAAGAGGGTTCGGACGCCTGGTACCTGAAAACCCCCGACCAGTTCCTGCCTGAAGGCTTTGCCTGCCCGGAATGCGGCTGCAAGGAATTTACCCAAGAACAGGATATCCTTGACGTTTGGTTCGATTCCGGTACGACCCATATGGGCGTTCTAGAGCAGCGCGAAAACCTCAGCTGGCCCGCCGACCTCTACCTGGAGGGGGCCGACCAGTACCGCGGCTGGTTCCAGTCGTCGCTGCTGACGGCGGTGGCGATGGGCCGTCCTGCGCCCTATAAGGCGGTCTGCACCCACGGCTGGGTGGTCGACGGCGAGGGCCGCGCAATGCACAAATCCACCGGCAACGGCATCGACCCTGCCGACATCATCAAGGACTACGGTGCGGACATCCTAAGGCTGTGGGTGGCGTCGTCGGACTACCACGCCGATATCCGCCTGTCCCAGGAAATCCTCAAGCAGCTCTCCGAGGCCTATCGCAAAATCCGCAACACCGCCCGCTTTATCCTGGGCAACCTCTTTGATTTTGACCCTGACGCCGACCGCGTCGCGCCCGAAAACCTCACCCAGTTCGATCGCTGGGCGATGGGCCGGCTGGACAGCGTCATCGAAAAGGCCAAGGCCGGCTACGACGCGATGGACTTCCATGTCGCCTTCCACGCCATCCTCAATTTCTGCACGGTTGACCTTTCCAACTTTTACCTCGATGTGCTGAAGGACCGCCTTTACTGCGAAAAGAAGGGCAGTACCCTGCGGCGGGCTGCCCAGACGGTGCTCTACGACGCGCTGACGGCCTTTACGCGGCTGGCTGCGCCAATCCTGCCCTTTACGGCGGAGGAAATCTGGCAGCACGTTCCGGCGTCCAAATCCCTTGATATGAGAAGTGTCTTCTATAACGATATGCCTGCCCAGAGCGGCGTAAAACCCGACAGCGAAGCCCTTTGGGGGACGATTGTCAGCCTGCGTGCCGATGTGCAGAAGGCCCTTGAACTCAAACGTACGGCCAAGGAGATCGGCAAGTCGCTGGAGGCCAAGGTCACCCTTAGCTGCTCCGACAGCCTGTATGAGGCCCTCGCCCCGGCGGCAGGGATGCTCGCCGACCTGTTCATTGTCTCGCAGGTGGAGCTGGAGAAGGGCGCTGCCGGCGAAATGGCCGGCGAAACCGAAGGGCTTTTTGTCACAGTCAGCCGGGCGGACGGGGAGAAGTGCGAACGCTGCTGGCGGTTTGACGGGACGGTTGGGCATAACGCCGACCATCCGGCCCTCTGCGCCCGCTGCGCCGCGGCGGTTGCCGACTGATAAAGAAAGGACGGTGCTTGCTTATGCTGCCTTATCTTGCGCTGCTGCTGTCCGCGGTACTGGTGGCGGCCGACCAGCTTTTGAAGTTCTGGGCGGTCCATCAGCTGCGGCCGGTGGGGACAATCCCGATTATTGAGAATATTTTCCATTTGACCTATATTGAGAACCGCGGGATGGCCTTCGGCATGATGGAGGGGCAGCAATGGCTGCTCGTCTGGGTGACGGCGGCGGTGCTGCTGGTGCTAGTGCTGGTGATTTTGAGCGGCCGGCTGAAGCACGGGTTCCCGCTGTTTACGGCGGCGGTGGTGCTGGGCGGGGGCGCAGGCAACCTGATTGACCGGGTTTACCGCGGGTATGTGGTGGATTATATCCATGTCAAGGCCATCAATTTCGCGGTGTTCAACCTAGCCGACGTCTGCGTGACGCTGGGGACGCTGGCGCTGGCGGCCTGGGTGATTTACGGCGAGCTCCGCCGCAGCCGGGAAGGGAAGGCGGAAGCTGCCGGAGGGAAAAGCTGATGCTGCGGTTTACCGTCCCGGAGGAGCTGGCGGGTGAGCGGCTTGACCAGGCGCTTTCCGCGCTGCTGCCGGGGCGCACCCGCGCCGGCCTGCAGAAGCTGATTGCCGACGGGCGGGTACTGGCGGACGGCCAAAAGGCCGCCAAAAGCTTTAAGGTCCAGCCCGGCTGCGAGATCCAGCTCGACGAACCCGACCCCGAACCGCTGGACCTCGAGCCTGAAGACATCCCGCTGGACATCGTCTATGAGGACGAGCACCTGTTGGTTGTCAACAAGCCCCGCGGGATGGTGGTGCACCCCGCGCCGGGCAATTACAGCGGCACGCTGGTCAACGCGCTGCTCTGGCACTGCAAAGGGTCGCTGTCGGGCATTAACGGGGTCATCCGCCCGGGGATTGTCCATCGGATTGACAAGGACACGTCGGGGCTGCTGATTGTGGCCAAGACCGACGCCGCCCACCAGGGGCTGGCGGCCCAGATCAAGGCCCACAGCTTTGAGCGCCATTACGAGGCTGTCGTCCACGGCCGGGTCAAAGAGGACGGCGCCGTCCGCGGCTATCTCGCCCGCCATCCCAAGGAGCGCAAGCGCATGGCTGCGGTCGCGGCGGATGCCCCCGGCGCAAAAGAGGCCGTCACCCATTACGAGGTTATCGCCCAGTACGACGGGTTTACCCATCTGCGCTGCCGGCTGGAAACGGGCCGCACCCATCAAATCCGCGTCCAGCTTGCCTCGGTTGGCCACCCGGTCGCCGGCGACCCTCTCTACGGCCCCAAAAAGGGCGTTTCTTCCCTGGGCGGCCAGTGCCTGCACGCCAAAAGCATCGCTTTTACCCACCCTGTCACCGGCGAGCGCCTGGCGTTTGACGTGCCGCTTCCGCCGTATTTTACAGCTTTTCTCCAAAAGCTTCGCGGCCCTAAGCCCTTTGAGGGGCTTTTGCTGGCGGTGGACTGCGACGGGACGCTGCTCAATAAAAAAAAGAAAATTTCACCAGGCAACGAAGCGGCCGTTAAGCGTTTTATGGCGCTGGGGGGCGCCTTTACGCTGGCGACGGGCCGTTCTATCCCAACGGCCGATTCTTATATCAAACAGCTTAACATCACCGAACCCGTTATCCTCTACAACGGCGCGATGATCTATGACCCCGTCAAGCAGGAGCCTATCTGGTCGGCAACGCTGCCGGAGCATATCAAGGGGCTGCCGGAGCGGGCCATGGCGCAGTTCCCCGGCCTCGGCGTGGAAATACTTTCGGGAAAAGGCCTTTACGCGGTGGGCTGGAACAGCCTGGTCGACGCCCATCTGAACGGCAGCTACCGCGTCCCGCACGAGCGCTGCGGCGTCGGTTCCCTGGCGGACAGGTCCTGGATTAAGATTCTGTTTGTCACAGGCGAAGCCCAGATGCCCGCGCTGATTGAGTGGCTGCACAGCTTGAACCTCGACGGCGTGGAAATGACCCATTCCGACCAGACCCTTTACGAGGTGCTGCCCAAAGAGGCCGGCAAGGGCCGCGGCTTAGAACGCCTCGCCGCCCTCACCAAACGCCCCCTTTCGCAGATTGCCGCGATGGGCGATTATTATAACGACCTTTCCCTCGCCCAAGCCGCCGCCGTCTGCGCCGCCCCCGCCAACGCCTGCCCTGAGATGAAAGCCGCCGCCGATTACGTCACCCCTTCCGATAATGACGGCGACGCCGTCGCTGAGTTTATCGAGTACTTGGAGTACGGGGGTTACGAAGAGTACGGGAGTACGCGCTTTTTGAAAGAAAGCTAAGCTTAGCAGAGCTAAGCTGCAAAAACTTTTAATCGCCCGGGTACCCGTCGGCACAGATTTGCACGCCTACTGCGTCGGTAACACTAAATCGGTCAACAAAAACGTCAAAAAATTGATATGGCCACAGGGAAGCGGTAAGCTTGTGGACGCACGGCTTATCGGTTCCCCTTCGGCCGCAAAGGAGCGTATTATGGAAGAAGCTGCTAAAACAGAACTGAAACGGATTGCCTGCAAAATCCGCATGGGCGTGATTGAGGGCACTTATCACGCCAAATCTGGCCACCCGGGCGGGTCGCTGTCGATTGCGGACGACCTTGCTTACCTTTATTGGCGGGAGATGAAGGTCGATCCGAAAAACCCTGACGACCCCGCCCGCGACCGGCTGGTGCTGTCAAAAGGCCATACTGCGCCGGCGCTTTATGCGGCGCTGGCGGAGCGCGGTTATTTTTCGGCGGAAGAGCTGAAAAACCTGCGCCATATCGGCTCGATGCTGCAGGGCCACCCGGATATGAAATGCACGCCGGGCGTAGATATGTCAACCGGTTCGTTGGGGCAGGGCGTTTCGGCAGCCTGCGGGATGGCGCTTGCCGGCAAAATCGACGGTGCGGATTACCGGGTTTACACCATCCTTGGCGACGGCGAGATTCAGGAAGGCCAGGTCTGGGAAGCGGCGATGTTTGCCGCCCATTACAAGCTTGACAACCTCTGCGCGATTGTTGACAACAACGGCCTGCAGATCGACGGGGCAGTCGGCGAGGTGCTCTCCCCTTATCCCATCGGCGAGAAATTCACGGCTTTCGGCTGGCATACGATTGAGGTTGACGGCCACGATTTTGACGCGCTGGAACGCGCCTTTGCCGAGGCCCGCGGGACCAAAGGCCGGCCCACGGTCTTTATCCAGTCTTCCGTCAAAGGCAAAGGCGTTTCCTTTATGGAAAATGCCGTCTCCTGGCACGGTAAAGGCCCGAATACCGAGGAGTACGGACAGGCTATGGCAGAGCTGCAGGCCGCGCTGCAGGCGCTTTGATCGGGATATCGGAAAGGAAGGAAACGTCTGATGGCTGAGATGAAAAAAGTTGCAACCCGCGAAAGCTACGGCAATGCCCTCAAGGAGCTGGCGGAGAAGTACCCCCAGCTGGTGGTGATGGACGCCGACCTGGCTGGCGCAACCAAAACAGAGATTTTCAAAAAGGCTTACCCCGACCGCTTTTTTGACTGCGGCATCGCCGAGGGAAACATGATGGCCGCCGCCGCCGGGCTTGCTGCCTGCGGCAAAATCGTGTTCGCTTCGACTTTTGCGATGTTCGCCGCCGGGCGCGCTTATGAGATTATCCGCAACTCGATTGGCTACCCCCATCTGTCGGTAAAAATCGGCGCGACCCATGCCGGCATCTCTGTGGGCGAGGACGGCGCAACCCATCAGTGCTGCGAGGATATCGCCCTGATGCGCACAATCCCAGGGATGACGATTATCAACCCTGCCGACGATATCGAGGCAAGGGCTGCCGTCGAGGCCGCTATCCAAAAGGACGGGCCGGTTTACCTGCGCTTCGGCAGGCTCGCGGCGCCGGTGTTTAACGACCCGGCGGCTTATCATTTCGAGCTGGGCAAGGGCATTACCCTTCAGGATGGCCGTGATCTGACGATTATCGCCACCGGCTTGATGGTAAACGAGGCGCTGGAGGCTGGAAGGGCGCTGGAGGCCCAGGGTATCAGCGCGCGGGTCGTCAATATCCACACAATCAAGCCGCTGGACGAGGAGCTGGTACTGAAGGCGGCGGCCGAAACCGGTAAACTGCTTACGGTCGAGGAACACAGCGTTATTGGCGGCCTAGGGAGCGCGGTTGCGGAGGCTGTTTGCGAAAAATGCCCCTGCATCGTCCGGCGCATTGGTGTTAATGACGAGTTCGGCACCTCTGGCCCAGCGTTGGATCTGCTGAAAAGATTCGGCCTCTCCGCGGAACACATCATCGAAACCGCTAAATCGATGGTCGGCTAGGGTACGAGGGGCTACGAGTCGCTTTTTGAAAGAAAGCTAAGCTTAGCAGAGCTAAGCTGCAAAAACTTTTAATCGCCCGGACACCTGCCAGCACAGATTTGCACGCCTACTGCGTCGGAAACAGATTCCTGTCCCACTTTAAGCAACCACCTTCCCCCATCGACAGGGCTGTAAAAACGCTATGGGGGATTCTGGAAGAGCGTTGCCCCGCTCTCCGAAGCTGGGCAGGCTGTGCCTGCGGACAATTCGCGTGGGAAATCCAGCAAGCCGGATTTCTGCTGCGGAAAAAGCTAGCCGGTTCTCTCGCGGTTAGGGGCAGGCAGTTCCAGCTTCCCCCATCGACAGGGCTTGTACAAACGCTATGGGGGTTTCTGGAAGAGCGTGGCCCCGCTCTCCGAAGCTGG
>JAAWDH010000051.1 GCA_022793675.1 Oscillospiraceae bacterium | reverse complement strand
AGAATTGGAAAATCTGTGCAGGATCGTTCCTTGTATTCGCAGATTTTCGCCGCTATGCTGAAAATATCAAATCGACCGAAAGCGAGTGGTTTCGATGTTTTCAGCAAACCTTTCAGCCTCCATCCTGCGCATCTGCGAGGAGCAGAACCTCACCTACAAACGCGTCTGCGATTACTGCGGCGTCAGCCTCCGCCATTTCGAAAATATTGTGGCTGAGAGGGCGTCGCCTACTATCCGCATTTTTGAGAAGCTTTGCTGCGGACTAAGCACTGCGCCCGATGAGTTTTTGCTCCCCAAAGAGGCTTTTTACCACTTTTCTTGCTGCTTTGCCCCTTCATCAGCTCTGCCTTTTTCAGCAAATCTGTCTGCCTCCCTCCGCCGCATTTGCAGAGAAAAGGGCCTCAGCCGTGATCTTGCCTCTGAATATTGTGACATTTGCTCCGAATATTTCGGTAGAATTGTCCGTGGGAAAGCCTCCCCGACGATCCTCACCCTTGAAAAGCTCTGTCTGGGTTTGGGCGCTGCACCGAATCAGCTGTTGCTTCCCGCCGGGCTGGAGATCGCGGGGTAGAAATGATCAGAGTTAAAAGAGCAGGCTTCCTGAAAATGCTTACGGCGACCTCAACGCTTATCTGGTCAGCAAGATTGAGGCAAAAGTCCATGGGCAGAAACTCGCAGCTTCATCGCAGTGAAAGCCTTGCCTTTTGCAAAGCCCTTCTCTGGAATTGTCGTGGCATTGTCGTGGCATTACCAGATCGCGGAGCGAGGCGGAAATAATGGAACAAGTGGAACAAATCGAAAGAAATCACTCGAAAACCGAAGGAATAGACCATAAATCAGTTTCCTTCAATAGAGTGGGAATAAGCCCCATAGGCAGATAAAATAAACTTTAAAGGCGGCTAACTGATCTAAAAACCAGTTAGCCGTCTTTTTCAGAAACAGCTTTCAAGTTAAAGGAAGTCAGCAATTGGCCAAGCCGGCGGCGTGTGCTTCTGCTGCAACCAGCAAAAAATGGTAGACTGGCGTCAGCAGCTTTAGGTCTGCGCCGAGTTTTTCCGCCAGCTTTTCGGAGAACAGCAACGAAAAATCTTTGCTTTCGGCTCTTATATAAAAGCTTTTCCGTTCCAACTAGTCCTGCCAAGTTTTGCTGTCATACAGCCGATTTTAGAATAGGAAATCAAGTGTTTTTGCTGAAAACGGCGTCATACTGTGTCCCCTTTCTGCTGGTTCTTTTTCCAGATTAGCCACAGTCCGCGCAGCAATAGGCTTTCGTCATAAACGACTTTTCGCCGGCAGTAAGAGGTGACATAGCCTGACAGCCGTCCGGTGGAAACCAGGGTGGCCTCTTCCCCCAGCTCTTCCTCAATCTGGTCAATCAGCCCGTCGATCATGGCCGCGCTGCCGTAAACCGCGCCGCTTTTGATGGCGTCGACCGTATTTGGCCCAACTACCTTTTCCGGCGCTTCCAACCCGATCCGCGGCAGCTGGGACGTGCCAGCTGCCAGCGCTTCCAGCGAGATCATCACGCCTGGGCAGATCATGCCGCCGATATAGCGTCCCTCTCGGTCGATGACTGAAATAACCGTTGCCGTGCTCATGTCAATGACAATCAGCGGCTTGGGGTATTTTTCGATTGCCGCCACCGCGTTGACCACCAGACCGCTGCCCAGCTGACCTGGGTTGTCGATTAGGATGTTCAGGCCGGTTTTGACCCCTGGTCCGACCAGCAGCGGTTTTTTACCAGTGACTTTACGGATGGCGGTCCGGATGGTTTCGCTCATAGGCGGAACGACCGAAGCGACAATCGCCCCCTTGATATCCGCAGGCTGCAAGCCGGAAAGTTCCATTAGCCGCAGCAGGTCTACTGCGTATTCGTCCTCTGTTTTATGGCGGGCAGCCGCCAGCCGGCCGATAATCTGCTGGCTGTTATCGTCGGCGTAGCCTATGATAACGCTGCTGTTGCCGATATCCACCGCTAGGATCATACCGCAGCCCCCTCCTGGTTTTTCTGATAAATCAGCCATAAGCCTTTAAGCAGCAGGTCGCCGTCGTAGCGGATCTTTTTGCGGCAGGCCGGCAGGATCCGCTTGCCCATACCGCCAGTCATGATTACCGTTGCCGGTTCCCCCAGTTCGCGTTCAATACGTTCCGCCAGCCCGTCCACTAAAGCCGCCGTCCCATAGATTGCTCCGCTTTTCATGCAGTCGATGGTATTGCGGCCGATGGCCCGCCGGGGCGGGTCTAAGCTAATGGCAGGCAGCTGCGAAGTCTGGGCGGCCAGGGCTTCTTGGCTGATACGGACGCCGGCGCAGATAACCCCGCCCCGGAAAGCGCCTTCCTTATCTACGACAGAAACGGTTGTGCAGGTCCCCAGGTCAAAAATGATCAGCGGCTTAGGATAAAGCGCCGAAGCGGCTACAGCGTCGACAATGCGGTCGCTGCCCAGCGCTGCCGGGTTGTCGACCAGTAGCGGCAGGCCGGTTCTGATTCCCGGCTCCACCAGCAGCGGGCGTTTACCGATGATGCGTTCCCCTGCCTGCAGCAGGGTACGGTTCAGCGGCGGCACAACCGAGGAAAGGATACCCCCTTCCAAAGCGCTGGGGTTGATGCCATTCATCTGTAAGATGCTGCGGAATAAAACAGCGTACTCGTCTTCTGTGCGCTGGCGGTCAGTGGCGGCCCGGGCGGTTAAGACCACCCGGCCGCCTTCCAGGCAGCCCAGCACGATGTTGGAGTTGCCGGCGTCCATTGCTAAAATCATCCGAAATCTTCCTTCATTATATAGAGTAGCCCCAGTTTTTTGTCAAACAGCGGTTGGCTGGCGTTTCTGAAGGAAGCGCAGCAGCGCGCCGCCAATTGCCGCAGTCAGCACAGCCGCCACAATGGCTTCCGGGATGCCATTAACGGCGATAACACCCAGGATGACGCTATAAAGCGATCCGGTGATCTCTTTAGCGGCAGCGTAGCTTTTGCCAAAGCAGAAATAGATCAAATTCATAACCAGCAGGGTGTTGGTCAGCGAGCCGGCAAGCCCGGCAGCAGCCAGTGCAAAGGCATTATAAACAGCACCAGCTTTTCCAGAATCGGCTGAAGGGAACTTTTTTCTCAGCGCCTTTAGCCCAGTATAGACATAATAAGGCACCACCCCTACTAAGATTCGGGGAACAAAGCAGATGACAAGGCTCCACATATTGCCGCCGTTATAAAGGGGGGTGAAGGTGAATGAGGTAATGGTAGGGGTGACGAAGGAGTTGATAATAAAGCTGGTGCAGCCGAACAGGAACCCGAGGATCCCGCCTTTTTTCGGCCCTAGGAGCACCGACCCTACAATGACTGGGATATGGACAATTGTGGCTCTGGTCACGCCTAAAGGGATATAGCCAATCCCTGGAGTGAATGCCAGGACAAAAATGATGGCGCCCAAAAGGGCTACCTGGGTCATGCCCAGGATTTTTGAGTTTTTCATAAAGTTTTCCTCCTGCTGCTGTTCCGCGCCGGGCGGAGGCCTCGCTCCGGGTTTTCAGATACAGCGCAAATACTGGGCGGCGCAGCAAACGCCGCCCGCACTTTTATTATAGTATGCTTTGCCCCAAAATACAAGGGGCTGAGCAAAAAATTCGCAAAAGCCCTTAACAAGTTTTATTGATAGTAGTACGCTAAGGATGACAAGAAAACTTGTCAATTGCCCTGGATAAAAAATTTGAAGAATAAGGAATTATTTTGAATAGGGTCAAGGGTTATTCAAGTTTTATTTATTGACACTGCTGCCGCTGGTTTTTATAATGGATAATGGAGAGAAAAAAGAGCGGAGGAAATCGGATGTTTTCGTTGATTATCTGCCTGTTGGCCGGGCTTGGCGCAGGGTTTGGCACCGGATTTGCCGGTATGAGCGCGGCAGCGGTGATTGCGCCGATGCTGATTACCTTCCTAGACGTTGACCCTTATATGGCGGTAGAAATTGCGCTGGCCAGCGATGTATTAGCAAGCGCCGCCAGTGCTGTCACCTATAAGAAAAACGGAAATCTTGACGTTCGCAATGGCCTTGTAATGATGCTCTGCGTGTTGCTGTTCACAGTTGTGGGCAGCTGGGCGGCAAGTCTTCTCCCGACGGCCGTTATGGGCAGCTTCAGTACGGTTATGACAATGCTGTTAGGGATCAAGTTCATCATTAAGCCGGTGGTGGCTACCCGGGAGACGATGGCCGGCGTAAGCAGACGCAAACAGGTTGTTCAGTCGGCTGTTTGCGGATCGATGGTGGGGTTTATCTGCGGCTTTGTTGGAGCGGGCGGCGGCATGATGATGCTGCTTCTGCTGACGGCGGTGATGGGTTATGAACTAAAAACGGCGGTAGGCACCAGCGTTTTTATCATGGCTTTTACCGCCCTGACTGGCTCAGCCAGTCACTTTGTGATTGGCGGGCTGCCAGATCTGCGTTATTTGGCACTCTGTGTCGCATCTACGCTGATTTTTGCGCTGATAGCGGCGCGGCTGGCCAACAAAGCGGAACCTAAAACGCTCAACCGGGTGGTTGGGGTAATTCTGCTGATATTGGGCGCGGCAATTTTAACTGTCAATTATCTGAAATAAATGGAATCCAAAACGAGGCCTGGCTCAGGGCAGTATCCCTGGGCCAGGCCTTTATGAACAGTATCAGGGGATGGGATTAATACTCCACTTTGACAGGCATCCCGGTTTCCATCGACTTGTTGCAGGCGATGGTGAAGGCCACGCTCTTATATGCGTCGGCATAGGGCGAACGGATCTTGGAGGGGTCGCCGGTGAGGACTGCGTCGATGAAGGTGCGGTCGCACTTGACGCCGAAGTCAATGGTGCTCTTGGTGGTAACACCGACTTCGTTGTCGCTCTTGCGCTGGGTGCCATCGCCGGAGATGGTGCCGGCTACTTCAGCAGCCTTGTCTGCTTCGGCAACACCGTAGGTGGTTACCTTGCTGCAAAGGTAGTAGTCCATTCTGGAGCTTCTGGAACCAAAAGTCATCTTGGAATCCCAAGAAGCGCCGTTGAGGGAGTAGCAGCCGGTCATCATCGTGCAGGTGGTGCCGTTTTTAAAGGTAATCAAGGTGGTGGTCAGGTCGTCGGTGAAATAGCCGGGGCATTCCTCTTGGGTGATATAGCCGCGGCTGGGCACCGAATAAACGGTATCAGGCTCGGAGTCCAGCAGATAGCGGAGCATATCCATCTGGTGGATGGTCTGTTCGACCAGCTGGCCGCCGGAAGTGGCCTTTACGTTCCACCAGGGGGCGTCGGGGATGCCGCCCACGCGGGAAGCAGCGACGTGCAGAATCTGATGGTCTTTGATGTAGGCTTTGGCGGCATCATTGATGTCGTCATAACGGCATTGGAAGCCGGAAGCGGCGATCAGGCCCTTTTCGGTGACCTGGCGGACCATTTCCTTGGCCATGCACATATCCAGCGCCAGGGGCTTCTCTACAAAGAAGGGGATGTTGCGTTTGATGGTTTCAAATTCAATGCGGCCGTGGCAGGTGGGGGGCACGCAGATAAAGACCATATCAGGCTTGATCTCGTCGTACATTTCGACGAAGTCGGTGAAAGCCTTGCCGCTGCCGGCCTTTTTAACGAAGTTTTCAGCTCTCTCGATGATCAGATCACAGAAGCCAGCCAGTTCGATGTCCTTAAACTGGACAAAATGGCTCAAGTGGTAGGAACCGATGCCGCCGCATCCGATCAGAGCAAGTTTTTTCATGGGAATGACCTCCTTGTTGTTATGCGGCTGAAGGCCGCGTCATATATGAAGATGGGCTTGTCCCGAAGGGCCTTTTAAAATCAGTATTCAGCAATGATCTTGCCGATGGCGTCAGCGACCTTTTTGTAGTAATCGGTGTAGCTCATCGCGTCGTCATCCTTGAACACTTCGGCAGTCAGGTAGCCGTCAAAACCGGCCTTTTTCAGCGCCGGGATGACAGCCTTCCAGTCAACGTCGCCTTCCAGCAGGTCGACGAACGCGCCGCCGGAATTGATGCCGCGGTTGCGTTTGAAGTCCTTGACGTGGACGTTATGGATGCGGCTGCCCAGCAGTTCGATCCAGCGTTCCGACCAGGAGAAAGCGACAACGTTGCCAACGTCGTAGTAAGCGCCGATAAAGGGGCAGTCCAGCCCGTCGATGAAGCTTGCCATATCCAGCGGCGACATGAAAAAGCCGTTCCAGACGTTTTCAACGCCGACATAGATACCGGTTTCAGCGATGAAATCCTTCATCGAAGCGAGGGTTTCAGCCGAAGCTTTGCGGTCGTCCTCCAGCGAGATGGCGGGATAGGTACCGCCGGGGACTACTAAGATACCGGTAGCGCCGAAAGCCTTTGCGCACTGGAGCTGCTTTTTGAGAAGCTTCTCGGACAAGCCGCGCTTTTCCGCGTCAGGCGAACCCATGCGGCCGCTCCAAAGGGCGGAGGAAATGCTGACTACTGGCAGCTGATACTTTTCGGATAGGGCCTTGACGGTAGCCAGCTCCTCGTCGGTGGTGGAGAGGGTCAGCGAATGGGCGGACTTGCCTTCCTCGGCGTCGACGTTCAGTTCGATGCCGTCAAAGCCGGCGGCCTTGATCTGCTGGAACATCTCCTCAAATCCGGTTTTGCTGTCGACAGACCAGGCGTTGATGGATTTTTTCATGATAGACCTCCCTGAAATGTATTTGCAGCATTTTTTGCGGCAATTTTTACAGCTTTTTTCGCTTTTATCCGCAGAAAGCAGTTGCATTCCTGATAATTTCAGTATATACTGAAATGAAGGGAAAGAGTATACAGAAATCAACTTATTATATGGACAAACCGTCTGCTATTTTATGAAAGGCAGTAAATTTCAGGAGGATGGATTTTATGCAGGAAGCACAAGCCTATTTCCTTTCCATGGGGCCGGATAACGTCAACCGTACCGACCGCAGCCTTGTGGTTAACTGTACGGGGCTTTGCGTGCTGCCCCAGCCTTTTTCAAACCGCACCGAAGCCGGGCGGGAGGACTATTACCTTCAATATCTGGTCAAAGGGGAGATGGCCGTCTGGCTTGACGGGGGGAAACGCTTGATGAAGCCTGGCCAAGCGATCCTTTATTATCCGCACACCCGTTATCATTACGCGATGCACGGGCCAGGGGAGGTGCAGTATTATTGGGTACATTTTACCGGTTCCGAGGCGGCGGCGCTGGCGGAGGAATGCCGGCTGCCCAACCGGACGCTGATGGACGTGGGCAACAGCAGCAGCATCCGCTTGGATTTTGAGGGGCTTTTTCAAGACTTTATTGTCCGCGACAGCTGCTTTAGCCTTTCCACAGCGGCAAAACTCACCGCTATCTGCGTCGAGCTGAGCCGCCGGGTAGAGCGGGCGGGCAGCAGCCCTTCCGAGACCGACAGCCGCATTTACCACGCCCTTTCCTATATCCACAAAAACTATGGCAGCAGCCTGACTATCGAGCAGTTAGCCGGGCAGGAGCATTTAAGCATCAGCCGTTTCCGCACCCTTTTCAAACTGCGCACCGGCCTTTCGCCGATGGATTACCTGATTGTGCTGCGGATGAACAGGGCCCGGCAGCTGATGGCCCAGACCGACCTAGCTGTCGGGGAGATTGCGGTTGCCGTGGGCTATCAGGACCAGATGTACTTCAGCCGCCTTTTCAAGAAAAAAGTCGGGCTGACGCCGTCAGAATACCGGCAGGCTGTGGAACTGGGGCGGGAGTAGTTTTACCGCTCCACTTCATAGAGAAACTCGCATTGTTTTTCTCCTTCGGAAGCGATGGCGGAAGATACGATTTTTTTCAGCTTCAGCTTTATCCCCAAAGATTTTTGCAGGAGCTGGCGGGCGTGGCCTCCGCCGCAGCCGCAGTAGGTTTGGGAAATCGCCGCCTGTTTCGGCGCTTTTTTGCACGAACCGCAGCCGCAGACGAAACGCCCATCCTGTTTGAATCCCCAAAAAACCGATAAGGTGCCGTCCTCGTTCAGGCGGCAGGGGGGCTTGTGGGGCGTTTCCAGTTCGTCAAGCAGGGCAATCTTTTCTTCCAAGCTTTTTTCAGCGTATTTTTGCCCAAAGGCGCGATGGGCGGCCGCCGGCTTTCCGGTTAGGCAGCACCCCTGGTTTTCCATGACGGCTAGGCGCTGTTCTTCGGTGAGCAGCTGATCCATCTGGGCAATTACAGAAAGCCTTTGCCGCATCCAATCTGTTTCAGATTCGCAGAAGTCGAATTTTTCGACAACTTCTGCCGGGGCGTTTTGACGGATAGACTGGATAAGACGTTCATGTTTGGTCATGATGTTTCCTCCTTAAATGGTATATGGGCGCGCTTCCTTACCCAATATTAACTGGCGGGCTGTCTTAAATATAGCAGACAGCTAAAGGAATGTCAAGGCAAGCGCAGCCTGTTTTACACCAAAACCCATTCAAATAAAAAAAGGAGCTGGAAAAATGGCTGCAACCTATAGATTCACCGCCGTTATCCACGCAGTCCCGCAGAGAGGCGGCGCTTATATTGAGTTCCCATATGACATCCGCAAAGAATTCGGACGGGGCAGGGTCAAGGTCCGTGCGACGTTTGACGGGATCCTCTATGAAGGCAGCATCGTAAATATGGGCCTTAAAAATCCCGACGGCAGTATCCGCTATATGATCGGGATGCTGAAATCCATCCGCGAGCAGCTTGGGAAGTCGGAAGGCGACGAGGTTGACGTGACCGTTCGCGAAAGATAAGCGTAAAATTTATCGGCGCAGCAGGTGGTCTTTAGGGGGGACGGGCGCCCTAGCGAATAAAAGTCTTTGCAGAGCTTTCTTCAGAAAGTGACTCGTACCCCAATATCCCGCTGATTTGTGCGAAAAGCTGGACATTTCAGCAAAAAGTGTGTACAATAGAAAAGACAAAACAAAAAGGAGGGAGAATATGGCGTCTCCTCTGGCGGATAGGCTCCGCCCCAGGGTTTTGGAGCAGGTGGTTGGGCAGCAGCATCTGTTGGGGGAAAACGGCGCGTTGGTACGGATTGTACAAAGCGGCGTTATTCCCAATATGATTTTTTACGGCCCTTCCGGCGTAGGCAAGACCACCGTCGCGCGGATTATCGCTGAAAGCGCCGGCAAAAAGCTCCATAAGCTCAATGGCACCACAGCGTCGCTGGCCGACATCCGGGCCGTGATGGGCGACTTGGACACCCTGTCGGGCTATGGCGGGGTGGTGCTTTATCTGGACGAAATCCAATACCTGAACAAAAAGCAGCAGCAGTCGCTGCTGGAGTATATCGAGGACGGGCGGATCACCTTGATAGCCTCCACCACAGAAAACCCCTATTTTTATATTTACAACGCCATCCTCAGCCGCGCTACCGTTTTCGAGTTCAAGACCGTGCCGGAATCGGAAATTGAGCGGGCGGCCGCCCGCGGCTTTTCGGTGCTTTCAGAGGAACTGGGATATGGGATCCAGCTGGAAGAGGGCGTGCTTCCCCACCTGGCGGCAGCCTGCGGCGGGGATGTGCGCAAGGCGCTGAACACGGTAGAGCTGCTGACCCTTTCTGCCGATAAACAGGAAGACGGCAGCCGTTTTGTCCCCCTTTCCCGCGCCAAGGAGCTTTCCCAGCGAAGCGCTATGCGCTATGACCGGGATGGGGACGAGCATTACGACATCCTTTCCGCCTTCCAGAAATCAATGCGGGGCAGCGACCCCGACGCCGCTATCCATTATTTGGCCAGGCTGATGGAGGCGGGCGATCTGATCTCGGCCTGTCGGCGGCTGATGGTCTGCGCCTGCGAGGATGTGGGGCTTGCCTATCCCCAGATTATCCCGATTGTCAAGGCTGCCTGTGATATTGCCATGCAGGTGGGGCTGCCGGAGGCTAGGCTGCCGCTGGCGGACGCCGTGATCTTAGTAGCTACCTCGCCAAAATCCAACACAGCCCACAATGCCATCAACGAGGCGATGGCCGATTTGCAGGCTGGCCGCAGCGGCCCCATTCCCCGCAGCCTTCAGAATAAGCATTTTGACGGCGCAGATGCGTCAAACCCTGGCCAGCATTACCTTTATCCCCACGATTTCCCTGGGCGCTGGGTGGCGCAGCAGTACCTGCCTGATGCTCTGGCGGGCCGGGTCTACTACCATCCTGCCGACAATAAAAACGAGCGGGCGGCGGCGGAATACTGGCAAAAAGTCAGAAGCGCCGCCGGCGGGTAAACGTATCATGCCAGTAGCCCAGATTTTCCCCATCCCCGAACATCCAGAGCGTTTCGGGGTCAGCGCCGCCCTTTATCCCCATCACTGCGGCCTGGAGGTTTGCGAACCAGGGCACAGCTTCGGCCCGGCAGTGCGGGATCATTTCCTAGTCCACTGCATCTTGGCTGGGAAGGGATATTTTGAGAGCGGAGGCCGGCGCTATCCGCTGAAAGCCGGTGAAGCTTTCCTGATTCGGCCCAGCGAAACCACCTTTTACGCTGCTGATAAGGGCGATCCCTGGCAGTATTGCTGGGTTGGGTTCCAGGGCAGCGAGGCGGCGGAAATCGTCGCCCAGCTGGGCGCGGCAGAAAAACCGGTGCTGCGTTTCAAAAGCCCGGACGAGGTGCGGGCCTGCGTGCTGCGGATGCTGAAGGAGCTAGGGGCGGAGGGCAGCCGCTTTGCCGCTTTGGCCGAGCTCTACCGCTTCTTTTCCCTGTTTACGCCGCCGGAAATGCCCCGTCGGGATTTCCCAGCGGCGGAAGCCGCAGCCGGGTACATCCGCCAAAACTATTCCTACCCTCTGACCGTTGGGGAGATTGCCGACTTTGCCGGCGTCCACCGCAGCCAGCTTTTCCGGGCCTTTAAGGCGGCTTACGGCCTTTCACCCCAGCAGTACCTATTTGAGCACCGGATGCTGCAAGCGGCAAAGCTGCTGGATGCCGGGCTTTCAGTGACAGAGGTCACCTATTCGGCAGGCTTTGGCGATTTGGCCAACTTTTCCCGGCAGTTTAAGCGCCGCTTCGGTGTCCCGCCTTCCCAGTACAGTGCCGCTGGGCAGCAAGGGCCGGGCGGCAAAACCTCGTCATCATAATAAAAAGGGAAAGGAAGATACCATGCTGAAAAAATTTATCAGCTACTATAAACCTCATAAAAAGCTGTTCATAGCCGATATGTTCTGCGCGCTGATTGTGGCGGTCTGCGACCTTTTCTATCCCACCATCACCGAAAACATCATCAACGACTATGTCCCCAACCAGAATCTGCGCCTGCTGCTTGTTTGGGCAGGGGTACTGCTGGGGATTTACATCCTCAAAGCGGGGCTGAACTATTTCATCCAATACTACGGCCATATCGTCGGCGTGCGGATGCAGGCGGATATGCGCCGCGATATGTTTAAGCGGCTGCAAAAGCTGCCCTTCTCCTTTTTTGACGAGCACAAGACCGGTTCTATCATGTCGCGGATCATCAACGACCTGATGGATATTTCTGAGCTTGCCCACCATGGGCCGGAAGACCTTTTCTTATCAGTGGTTATGCTTGTAGGGTCGTTTGTCATGCTGGCGAGGATCAATTTCTTGCTGACGCTGATTATCTTTGCGCTGATCCCTTTTATCGTTTTTTTTGCTATCAAGCTGCGCCGGCGGATGAGCAGGGCTTTCACCCGCACCAGGGAGGAGATCGCCGAGGTCAACGCCAACCTAGAAAATGCCATCGCCGGTATCCGTGTTTCCCGCTCTTACACCAGCGGCGAGCATGAAACGGAAAAGTTTAACTATTACAACGACCGCTTCCAGGCAGCCCGCGGCGAATCCTATAAGGTCATGGGCATCTTCTTTTCCGGGATGGGCTTTTTTACCGATGTGATGTATTTGGTGGTGCTGGTGGCCGGCGGGCTGTTCTTCTTTTATGGGAAGATCGACGTGGGGCAGTTTGCCGCTTACCTGTTGTACATCAATATGTTCCTAAAGCCCATTAACAAGCTGATTTCTTTTTATGAGCAGCTGCAGAACGGCATGACTGGCTTTGAGCGTTTCCAGCAGATTATGGCTGAAAACGAGGAACCTGAGGCAGCCAACGCCAAAGTCCTTGCCAGCGTCCGGGGTGCTATTGATTTTGATAAGGTTAGTTTTGGCTACGAAGGCGACGGCGACAACCCTGACAACATGGTCATCCAGGATCTGACCCTGCATATTGAGCCAGGCCGGACCGTGGCGCTTGTGGGGCCGTCGGGCGGCGGCAAAACCACCCTCTGCCATCTGATTCCGCGTTTTTACGAGGTGACTGAGGGGACGGTCAGCATCGATGGCCAAGATATCACTACCCTGACCCGGGAGAGCCTGCGCAAAAATATTGGCATGGTTGCCCAAGATGTTTTTCTTTTCACCGGCACCATCCGGGAAAATATCGCTTACGGCGACCTGGACGCCAGCGAAGCCCAGATTATTGAGGCTGCTAAAAAGGCCAACATCCACGATTACATTATGACTCTGCCGGACGGATACGACACCTATATCGGCGAGCGCGGCGTCAAGCTCTCCGGCGGCCAGAAGCAGCGGGTGTCCATTGCCCGCGTCTTTCTCAAGAACCCTTCGATTCTGATTTTGGACGAGGCAACCTCGGCGCTGGATAACGCCACCGAAATGCTGATTCAGGGCGCGCTGGAGCGGCTGGCTGAAGGGCGCACTTCCATCATTGTCGCCCACCGGCTGTCTACCATCAAAAACGCCGACGAGATTATCGTTTTGACCGACGAAGGTATCAAAGAGCGGGGCACCCACGCCGAGCTGCTGGCGAAAAACGGTATTTATGCCGACCTTTATCAGTATCAGTTCCGTCAGGAGTGACGGGGGATACGGGGAGTACGAAGGGGACAAGAGTACGACGCTTTTTGAAAAAAGCTTGGCAAAAACTTTTAATCGCCAGGGTAGTCATCTGCACAAATTTACCCGCCTACTGCGTCGGAAAGTTACAAGGCAGTATGGTTAAAACCAAAGGGCAGCTTTTAAGGCCGCCCTTTTTTACTGCCAGCTTTCCAGCTGCGCTTTGGTCTGCGCAATCAGTTTGTCGTAGGACGTCGGTTCGGCGAGATAGTCTGCCGCATATTCCCGCACCTCCAGGTTCGGCGAAGCAAGCCCCATCCCTGCCAGCTTTTTCGCCGCCTTTTCAAAAATAGCCAGCGCCGCTAACAGGTTGGCGTACTCGTAATCATCGGTAAGATCAATCCCGCCGGCTTTAATCAGCTTTTCCAGCTTTTCCGTCAGCCAGTCCCCCGGCAGCTGCCAGATTTTTTCCCGGCAGAGTACCACCCAAATTTCGTTAGTGGAATCGCAGCAGCCCGCCAGCAGATAGCCGCCTGCGGCAACCGCCGTTTCCTCCGGCAAGGCGGGCAGCCGTCTGATATGCCCGGAAAGCTCTGGTGACAGTGTATCCAGGTGGCTGCAAATCCGCTTGTACTCCCAGCGTTCTGTGATACCGCTCATTCCTGCCTGTCCTCAAAGTCCTTGTACATGAGGCTCGGGCGAATTTCGCGGCTGCCTTGGTATTTGCCGCTGGTATAGGGATCGTATTCCCCCAGGATGTCGTGATAGTAGATTTGGCAGATCTGCACATTGGGATAGATGCGCACAGGCTGGACGCAGAAAATTTCCAGCGTCCAGCATCCGGCAAACCCCACGTCGCCGAAACCTGCCGTCACATGGATAAATAGTCCCAGCCGTCCCGTAGACGAACGGCCTTCCAGCATCGGCACGAAGCCCTTTGTTTCCGTGTATTCGTTGGTGCGCCCTAGGTAAAGGCGGTTTGGCTCCAAGACCAGCCCTTCTTTGGGGATAGCGATATGCCGCACAGGGTTTTGAAGCTTCATATCCAATGTAGCCGTTTCATACGTCAGCAGCTCGTCTGCCAGGGAAAGGTTATAGCTGTTGGGGTTGAGGCGTTTGGGGTCGAAGGGGTCGATGATGATTTCTTTGCCGATATGCCGTAGGATTTCCTTGCCGGAAAGGATCATGGCTTTTCCTCCTCAAAGGCCCCCTGCAGCAGCGCATAGAGGGCGGGATGGTGTTTTTTCAGGTTCATCGGCCGCAGGGCGGGGGTAGTGAAGGCATGGGCGGTAAAACCCTTGCCGAGCAGGACGCCCTCGCGCTTGACCTCATAGTCGAACTGGATTCGCGAAGGGGTCAGCAGGCCGATGGCGGTTTTGATGGTCAGCTGGTCTTCATAAAGCGCCGGGCTTTTAAACTCGCAGTGCAGCGAGAGCAGCGGCAGCCATACGCCGTCCTTTTCAATCTGGCCGTAGGAAGAGCCAAGGGCGCGGATGAATTCGGTACGGGCTTGCTCATACCAGATCGCATAATTGGAGTGATGGGCGATGCCCATCTGGTCGGTTTCGGCATAGCGCACCGTAATGCTGGTAAAGGAAACCAAAATAACAACCTCCTTGAAAACTGGCACAGAGGGGCTACACCTCTTTGCTGAAATAATAGGACCCTTTGACGTAGCCCTGACGTTCATAGAAAGTATGGGCGGCGGTGCGTTTGAATCCGCTGGCCAGCCCAATATGGCTGATCCCTTTTTGGGCGGCGAGGGCTTCGGCCGCCTTTAGAAGCTGTGCGCCGATGCCTTGGCGCTGGAAGGCTTCTTTGACGGCTAAGCCGTTGATTTTCAGATAGCCTACTGGGAACCCGGCGGCCATAACTTCAACCATGGTGATAAAGCCGGCCGCCCTGCCGTCGGCTAGGGCGACAAGAGTGGTGTAAATACCGGCCTTTTCCATTTTGGCCAGCGTGACCGCAAGGTTTTCAGTGGTAACATCCCAGTTGCCCAGCTCATGGTTCCAAAGCTCTGTAACAGCCTGGCAGTCTTCAGGCCGGATGGGGCGAATAGTGATTTCCATAAGACCTCCTTGTTATTTCAGCAGCATCTGCAAAATTCCCAACAGGACGAGATGCGCGGGATAATAGATGTAGAAAAGCCATTTACCCCCTTTTCCGCCCCCTTTCTGTCCATTATAACAGTAAAGCAGCGGCAGCGCCAGGAATACGCCGGCCTGCATCCCCGCTCTTCCCATGAAAGAGGAGAAGCTGAATACAAGGCCCGAGCCAGGCTGCGTCAGGGTGAGGAAATAGGGAAGGGAGAAAAAGGCTATCATTAGAATAGAGACAACGGAAAACCAGAAAGCCTGTTTTTTAAAGCTGCCTCGGCCGCAGCTGAAAGCCAGTACATAAAGCACGCCAAAAATCGGCCAGTCCCCCATCGTCGACAGCAGACAGATGACAATAATAACCAGCACCCGGATAAAGCCTTCTTTTACCTGGTTCCGGACAATCAAAGCGGCTAGGGCAAGGAACAGCGTGTAGATCATGCTCATCTGGGGCAGCAGCGCTAAAGGCGGCAGCCCGCCCGCCTCAAAGAAAATGAACGGGAACCAGGAAATCAGCGCGAAAACAAGCAGCCGCAGCGCATAACGGTTGGCGTTGCGGGTATGGGCGTAGCCTTCTGCGATAAAAAAGCACATAATCGGCGCAGTGAGCCGGCCAACCAGGTGCATTAAAATACCAGCAGCAGAGCAGGCGTCTACAAACGCCCAGGCAATATGGTCGATGGTCATAGCGATGATGGCAATGATTTTCAGCGTGTGGGCGGATAAGCCGCGCTGGGGCATAAGTTGGGCCTCCTTTGGGTTAAAGCATATTGATTAGCTGGCGGATACAGCCAAACACCTTTTCATCGTTTTCTTTGATCTGGCGGATAATCAATTCCAGCATATCGCTGTAATAGCGGGACTTCCAGTTGCCCCAAGGAAGATGCTCCTCCAAGCTGATGACCGACCAGGCCAGGTCATGGGTGTAACCATAACGCTGGCTGATGATACGCATCCCGCAGCAGTTTGAAGGTATTGCCGCCGCCGATGTAGATGCCGGCGTAATCCTCAAAGTCCAGCGCGGCCAGTTCGTCGGCGCTGCGCACCATAGCGTTCCGGCTCCATGGCAAGGGGAATGTAGAGGAGGGGTTTATCGCCTGAGAGGGCGCGGCCGAAGCGGGCAACCGCTTCGGTTGTCTGTGAGCCGCTCCCACCGCCGGATAAGAAAAGTGTCATGAGTCTCGCTTCTTTTTAAAATAATTGAATCCAGTATAACATAGGCACTGTGCAAAAGCAAGTAAATTGTCTGCCCAATTTGTGCGTTTACGGCTGCTTTCCGACGCAGTAGGCGTGTATGGCTGTTTACTCGGTGACCCTGGCGATGAAAAGTCTTTGCCAAGCTTTCTTCAGAAAGCGTCGTACTCCCGTACTCCCCGTACCAAACTCTATAATTTACAGAATATTCATAAATTTGTGCCGGAAAACTCTTGCCAAAGCGCGTTTTATGCGATATAATCGTTAGTGCGTAACTGCAACAGATATGCGATGAAGCGGGAGGTTGCTGCTTAGAAGGCAGGGAATTTCCGCCGAGTATGTCCGATTTTAAACCGGGCGACAAAGATTGAATACCGAGGATAACGCCGAAGAGGGCCTATAAGGGCTGGCTTTTTGTGCCGGAAACAGGAGGCAGGTCCTGCTTAGCGCAGGCTTGCAGGACAGGGTTCCAGCGGCGGAGGTCCGGCAAACTGCGCCTTTTTAGGCGGCAAGTGCTACCTGCGATTTGGCGGGCGGTATCGTTTCCAGACGGACCCGGAAAACTGCGCGCTAAAGGGCGGCAGGTTTTCCGATTTTTTATTATCCGGCCGCGAAACACACGGAAACGTGTTCGATACAATGTCTTGTCCCCACAAAATTTTCAGGAGGCGATGACAGTGGCAGTCAATGAAAAACTTAGAATCAAGCTGAAGGGTTACGACGCTTCTTTGGTGGATGCTTCCGCCGCAAAAATCGTGGAGGCTGCGAAAAAGACCGGCGCCCGTGTAGCTGGCCCCATCCCGCTGCCCACCCAGAAGGAGATCGTGACCATCCTGCGCGCTGTGCACAAATACAAGGACAGCCGCGAGCAGTTTGAAATGAGGACCCATAAGCGGCTTATCGATGTGATGCGGCCTTCCGCTAAGACCGTCGAGGCGCTGCAGGGCCTTGAGCTCCCCGCCGGCGTGGATATTGAGATCATCCGCTGATCTCTGAAAAACGCTGTGCAGACCAAGTTCCCCCGCGCTGCGCGGGAACCAATGGGGGTCAAGTTGGTGGAACGCCAACCAATAACCTGACAGGAGGAAAGTAAAGATGAAAAAAGGTATCATCGGCAGGAAGATCGGCATGACCCAGATCTTTGACGAGAACGGCAAAGTCATCCCGGTCACTGTTGTCGAAGCCGGCCCTTGCGTGGTCGTCCAGAAGAAGACCCAGCAGAACGACGGCTATGACGCGATCCAGCTGGGTTTCGGCGACGTCCGGCCCCAGAAGCTGGTCAAGCCCCTCAAAGGGCACTTTGAGAAGGCGGACGTGGCGGCGAAGAAATTCCTGCGCGAATTTAGGATGGACGACTGCAGCGGCTACAGCGTGGGCGACATCATCAAAGCGGACACCTTCCAGTGCGGCGACATCATTGATGCTTGCGGCACCAGCAAGGGCAAAGGCTACGCCGGCGCAATCAAGCGTCACGGCAACGCTTCGCTGAGAGCATCCCACGGTACCGGCCCGGTTGCCCGCCAGCCCGGCTCTATGGGCGCGATCTCCGACCCTTCGAGGATCTTCAAGGGCAAGGGCATGGCTGGCCATATGGGCGCGGAACGGGTGACTATCCAGCACCTGGAAGTCGTCAAGATCGACGTTGAAAACAATCTGATTGCTATCAAAGGCGCAATCCCCGGCCCCAAGGGCGGCGTGGTTGTCCTCACCGACAGCAAGAAAGCCTAAGGGAAGGAGGAATTGGAATGCCTAAAATTTCCGTATTTGATATGACCGGTAAAGAAGTTTCCTCTATGGAACTGTCCGAAACCGTTTTCGGCATTAAACCGAATCCCGTGGTCATGCACCAGGCTGTGGTGACCTATCTGGCCAATCAGCGCCAGGGCACCCAGTCCACCCTCACCCGCACCGAGGTAAAGGGCGGCGGCCGCAAGCCCTGGAGACAGAAGGGCACAGGCCATGCAAGACAGGGTTCTATCCGCGCGCCCCAGTGGACCCACGGTGGTGTGGCGTTAGGCCCCAAGCCCCGTTCTTATACTTTGACTCTGAACAAGAAAGTCAAGAGGCTGGCCCTGAAATCCGCTTTCTCTTCCAAAGTCCTGGACAACGCCATGATCGTTGTGGACAAGATTGAGACAGGCGAGTTCAAGACCAAGGCTATGGTCGCCATGCTCAAGGCGCTGGGCGCAGCAAAGAAGGCGCTGGTGGTTCTCCCCGCAGTGGATGAGAAGGTCGTCAGAAGCCTTGCAAACATCCCCGGCGTCAGGACCGCCTATGTCAACACCCTGAACGTCTACGACATCCTCAACTGCGACAGCTTTATCGTGGCGCAGGATGCGGTGGCAAAAATCGAGGAGGTGTATGCGTAATGAAGAAGGCACAGGATATTATTCTCGCCCCTGTCATTACCGAAAAATCCATGTATGGCGTCGCCGAGAAGAAATACACCTTCAAGGTTGCGAAGGACGCGAACAAGATTGAGATCGCTAAGGCAATTGAAGAGCTGTTCAGCGTCAAGGTCGCGAAGGTCAATACCGTGAGCGTTAAGGGCCATTTCAAAAGGATGGGCCGCACCGCGGGTTACCGCCCCGACTGGAAAAAGGCTATTGTAACCCTGACCGAGGGCTCCAAGACCATCGAGTTCTTCGAGGGCATGATCTAATTAAGGATCACCCGGTTCAGACATCCGGATAGACCGGATGCGGGATTATGAAACATCCCGGGTAGGTATGGGGAGCCGGAAGCCGGGTTCCCCGCGAAACCAAAACAGGAGAGTGAAATATCATGGCGATTAAGTCATATAAGCCTACCACCCCCGGCAGGCGCCAAATGACCGTAACCGACTACTCTGGCCTGTCCAAAGTGGCGCCCGAGAGAAGCCTTCTCGAACCCATGAAGAAGACTGCCGGTAGGAACAGCTACGGCCGTATCACCGTCCGCCATCACGGCGGCGGCAACCGCACCAAATACCGCGTTATCGATTTCAAGCGCGACAAACTGGGCATGGACGCCACTGTCCTGACCCTGGAGTATGACCCCAACCGTTCGGCGTTCATCGCGCTGGTTCAGTATGAGGACGGCGAAAAGCGCTACATCCTGGCCCCCAACGGCCTGAACGTAGGCGACAAGGTTCGCAACGGCGCTGACGCCGACATCAAGCCCGGCAACTGCCTGCCGATGCAGAACATCCCTGTGGGTACTTTCATCCATGCGGTTGAGCTGTACCCCGGTAAGGGCGCCCAGCTGGTGCGTTCTGCCGGCAACATGGCCCAGCTGATGGCGAAGGAAGGCGCTTATGCGCTGGTAAGGCTCCCCTCTGGCGAGCTGCGCAACATCCCCGTCCAGTGCAAGGCTTCCATCGGCCAAGTCAGCAACATTGACCACGAAAACGTCTCCATCGGCAAAGCCGGCCGGAAACGCCATATGGGCTGGCGGCCCACGGTCCGCGGTTCTGTCATGAACCCCTGCGACCACCCTCACGGCGGCGGCGAAGGCAAATCGCCTATCGGACGTCCCGGTCCTGTTTCTCCTTGGGGCAAACCCACTCTGGGCTACAAGACCCGGAAGAAACATCATCGCTCCGACAAATTTATCGTGAAGCGCAGAAATGCCAAGTAAGCTGAAAGGAGGCAGATGAGTAATGGGAAGAAGCATTAAGAAGGGCCCTTTCGTCCAGGAAGCCCTGTATAAAAAAGTAGAGGCCATGAACGCCGCCGGCGAAAAGAAGGTCGTCAAGACCTGGAGCAGAGCCTCCACGATTTTCCCGGAGTTTGTAGGGCACACCTTTGCTGTGCATGACGGCAGGAAACACGTCCCGGTCTATGTGACCGAGGATATGGTCGGCCATAAGCTGGGGGAATTTGCCCCCACCAGGACCTATCGGGGCCATGCCGGTTCCAAGACGTCCAATAACGGGAAGTAAAGGCCGAAAGGAGGATTTTTAGATGGAAGCAAAAGCTTACCTGAGAAATGTTCGCATCGCTCCCAGAAAGGTGCAGATCGTCCTGAACCTGATCAGAGGCAAGGATACTGCTACCGCTATGGCAGTTTTGAAACATACGCCGAAAGCTGCTTGTGAAGACCTCGAAAAGCTTCTGAAATCGGCTATCGCCAACGCGGATCACAACTTCAGCATGGACACCGACAACCTCTATGTGGCAGAGTGCTTTGTCTGCCCCGGGCCCATCATGAAGCGGATCAGACCCGGTCCGCATGGCCGTGCTTACCACGTGTACAAGAGGACTTCGCATATTACCCTTGTCCTGAAGGAAAAGGAATAAGAGCTGGAAGAGGAGGTAAACTATGGGCCAAAAAGTGAATCCGCACGGCTTCCGTGTAGGAGTTATCAAAGATTGGGATTCCCGCTGGTTTGCAGAAGGAAATGCTTTCGGCGACACCCTGGTTGAGGATTACAAAGTCCGTAATTTTATCAAAAAGGGTCTGAAAGACGCCGGCGTCCCCCGCATCGAGATCGAACGCGATGCACAGAAAGTCAGAATCCACATCCATTGCGCCAAACCAGGTATGGTTATCGGCCAGGGCGGCGCAAAAATCAACGAGCTGCGCGGGCAGCTGGAAAAAATGATCGGCAAAACCGTTCATATCAACATCATTGAGGTGAAGCAGCCCGACCTGTCCGCCCAGCTGGTGGCAGAGAGCATCGCTTCCCAGCTGGAAAGGCGTATCTCTTTCCGCCGCGCGATGAAGCAGTCCATCGGCCGCGCCATGCGGCTTGGCGCTAAGGGCATCAAGGCTACCGTTTCTGGACGCCTTGGCGGCGCTGAAATCGCCAGAAGCGAAAGCTACAACGAGGGCACCATCCCGCTGCAAACCATCCGCGCCGATATCGACTACGGCTTTGCTGAGGCGGACACCACCTACGGCAAGATCGGCGTCAAGGTTTGGATCTATACCGGCGAGGTCCTGAAGGGCGAAATCACCAAGAAACCCGCCAGAACCCCCAGGGATCGCGGCGATAGAAGCGATAGGCCCAGAAGCAGAAGGCCCAGACAGGAAGGAGGCAGCAAATAATGCTTCTCCCAAAGCGTGTGAAGTACCGCCGTCAGCAGAGAGGGCGGATGAAGGGCAAGGCCCTTCGCGGAAATACTGTAACTTATGGTGATTACGGCCTCCAGGCGCTGGAGCCTTGCTGGATCACCTCCAACCAGATTGAAGCAGCCCGTATTGCTATGACCCGTTATATCAAGCGCGGCGGCCAGGTCTGGATCAAAATCTTCCCCGACAAGCCCGTTACCGAGCAGCCGGCCGAAACCCGAATGGGTAAAGGTAAAGGCTCGCCCGAATATTGGGTCAGCGTGGTGAAGCCCGGCCGCGTCATGTTTGAGATCGCCGGCGTTAGCGAGGATCTGGCACGCGAGGCTATGCGTCTTGCAGCCCATAAACTCCCCATCAAGTGCAAGTTTATCAAGAAAGAAGAAATGGGTGGTGAGCAGGAATGAGAGCAAAAGAAGTAAGAGAGCTGTCGGCTGTCGAGCTGCAGGACAAACTGAATGATCTGAAGGCTGAACTCTTTAACCTGCGCTTCCAGCTTGCTGTCAACCAGCTGGATAATCCAATGCGGATCCGGGCCGTCAAAAAGGACATTGCCCGCGTTATGACCGTTATGCAGGAGCTGGATGCCAAAGAAGGCGCCAGATAAGGAAGGGAGGACCAGATCGTGGAAAGAAATCTGAGAAAGACCAGGGTCGGCACCGTTGTCAGCGACAAAATGGATAAGACTGTTGTGGTCGCCATTTATGACAATGTAAAACACCCCCTTTATAAAAAGATCATCAAGCGGACCGTTAAGGTCAAAGCCCATGACGAGGCCAACGCCTGCCATGAGGGCGATAAGGTTCTGCTGATGGAGACCCGCCCCCTGTCCAAGGACAAGAGATGGAGAGTCGTTGAAATCATCGAGAAGGCGAAATAAGACGCCCGTTCTGCTTTTATTTTGAAGCAGGAGGCTTTCATGGGGCCAACGATTCCCAGGCCCCGATCTTGAAAGGAGGAACGTACTGTGATTCAGATGCAGAGTCGCATGAAGGTCGCAGACAACACCGGTGCAAAGGAACTCATGTGCATCCGTGTTTTGGGCGGGTCCGGCAGAAGGTACGCCAACATCGGCGATGTCGTGGTCTGTTCCGTTAAAAAAGCAACACCCGGCGGAGTTGTAAAAAAGGGTGACGTGGTAAAAGCCGTCATCGTCCGTTCGGTCAAAGGGCTGCGCCGCGAAGACGGCACCTATATCCGCTTTGACGAGAACGCCGCCGTTTTGATCAAAGAAGATAAGAACCCCAGAGGCACCCGTATTTTTGGGCCGGTGGCCAGAGAGCTTCGTGAGAAAGACTACATGAAGATCCTCTCCTTGGCTCCGGAAGTACTGTAAGGAGGTGCGGAATATGGCTCGTAAAATGCACGTCAAAACCGGCGATACGGTTATGATTATCAGCGGCAAGGATAAGGGCAGGACTGGCAAAGTCCTGGAAGTCAGCCCCAGCGAAGGCAAAGTGATCGTGGAAGGCTGCAACCTGGCCACTAAGCACCTGAAGCCCCGCGCCATGGGCCAGCAGGGCGGCATTGTCAAGGCGGAGGCCCCCCTCTACGCCAGCAAGGTCATGCCGGTCTGCCCCAAATGCGGCAAGCCCACCCGGGTGGGCCACAAGATTACGGAAGGCGGCGCCAAGGTGCGGCAGTGCAAACACGCTTCCTGCGGTGAAACTTTCTAAAATGGAGGAAAAAGACATGGCTCGTCTGAGAGAATATTATAGGACTGATGTAGCCCCAGCTATGATGAAAAAGTTCGGCTACAGCAGCGTCATGCAGATTCCGAAGATTGAAAAGGTCGTCATCAACGTAGGCTGCGGCGAAGCACGGGAAAACGCCAAGGTTATGGACGCGGTTCTAAAGGACCTCGCGGCTATCACCGGACAAAAGCCCATCACCTGCAAGGCGAAGAAATCCATCGCCAACTTCAAGCTGCGCGAGGGCATGATCATCGGCGCTAAGGTGACCCTGCGCGCCGACCGGATGTATGACTTCATCGACCGCTTTTTCAATATCGCACTGCCCCGCGTAAGGGACTTCAGGGGCGTTAACCCCAACTCCTTCGACGGCCGCGGCAACTATACCCTGGGCCTGAAGGAACAGCTGATTTTCCCTGAAATTGAATATGATAAGATTGATAAGATCCGCGGCATGGACATCAGCTTTATCACCACTGCGCAGACCGATGAGGAAGCGCGTGAGCTTTTAAGCCTGATGGGCGCTCCGTTCGCCAAATAAAGAAAGGGAGGAAAAGAATTAAAAATGGCTAAAACTTCGATGAAAATCAAACAGCAGAGAGAGCCTAAGTTTTCCACCCGGGCCTACAACAGATGCAAAATCTGCGGACGTCCCCACGCCTATCTGAGGAAATATGGCATCTGCCGTATCTGCTTCAGAGAGCTGGCTTATAAAGGCCAGATCCCCGGCGTGAAGAAGGCCAGCTGGTAAACTGAGTAAAGGAGGTTCACGGTATGCAAATCACCGATACCATCGCAGATATGCTGACCCGCATCCGCAATGCGAGCTCAGCCAAGCACGAGACGGTGGATATTCCCGCATCCAATATGAAAAAGGCAATCGCCCAGATTCTAGTGGATGAGGGCTTTGTCAAGAACTTTCAGGTGATTGACGACGGAAAACAGGGCATGATCCGTATGACACTGAAGTACGGTGAAAATAAATCGCCGGTCATTACCGGCCTTCGCAGAGTCAGCAAGCCTGGCCTGCGGATCTATTCCAACTGCGAGGATATGCCTAGGGTCATGAAGGGCTTAGGCATCGCGATTGTCTCCACTTCTAAAGGCGTGATGACCGACAAGGCCGCACGCAAGGCAAAAGTGGGCGGCGAAGTCCTTGCATTTGTATGGTAAGGAGGTAAACAGCAATGTCCCGTATCGGAAGAAAACCTATTGATGTTCCCTCCGGCGTCGAGGTCAAAATCGACGGCAGCCATATTACTGTGAAGGGCCCCAAGGGAACGCTGGAGAGAGAGATCCACCGTGACATCACCGTCGTCATGGAGGGCAGCCAGATCATCGTGACCCGCCCCAGCGACGATAAGGCGCACCGCGCGCTGCACGGCCTGACAAGGGCGCTGGTCAACAATATGGTCGTCGGCGTTACGGAAGGCTTTAAAAGAGAGCTGGAAGTCAACGGCGTCGGTTACCGTGCCGCAAAGCAGGGGAGCGACCTGGTGATGACGCTGGGCTATTCCCACCAGGTGATTGTCAGCGAAATCCCCGGCATTACGATTGAGGTTCCTGCCCCCAATAAAATTGTCATCTCCGGTCCTGACAAGCAGCAGGTAGGCCAGTTTGCGGCGAACGTCCGTGAGAAGCGTCCTCCCGAACCCTATAAGGGCAAGGGCATCAAGTACGTGGAAGAGCACATCACACGTAAAGAAGGTAAAACTGGTAAGAAGAAATAAAAGGAGTGACAAGAATGATTAACAAGCCTGACAGCAATAAGGCTCGTTTAAAGAGGCACGCCAGAGTCCGCCGTAAAATCGCCGGTACTGCTGAACGTCCTCGCCTGAACGTATTTCGCTCCGCGAAACACATCTACGCCCAGCTGATTGACGATGTCCATGGCGTGACTATCGCCGCCGCATCTTCTACGGAAAAGGGTTTTGATGCCAACGGCGGCAACAAGCAGGGCGCTTTCAAGGTCGGCCAGATGATCGCCCAGCGCGCCGCAGAAAAAGGGATTACCGAAGTGGTCTTTGACCGCGGCGGTTACATTTATCACGGCAGAGTGGCAGAATTGGCTGCCGGGGCCCGCGAGAGCGGCCTCAAGTTCTAACGGAGGAGGTATTGGTTTGGCTAGAGTAGAAAATAGCAGGCCCGAACAGGAGCTGCAGGAAAGAGTCGTAGCGATCAACCGCGTATCCAAAACCGTAAAGGGCGGCCGTATCTTCAAGTTCGCAGCTCTGGTGGTTGTTGGCGATGGCAACGGCAAAATCGGCTTCGGCCTTGGCAAGTCCGGCGAAGTTCCCGATGCAATCCGCAAGGGGATCGAGGACGCCAAGAAGAATATGATCCAGATCGCCCTGAAGGGCACCACCATCCCCCACGAAGTGGTCGGGATCTTCGGCGCAGGCAAGGTGCTTTTGAAGCCCGCCCCCGAAGGCACAGGCGTTATCGCCGGCGGCCCTGTCCGCGCGGTGGTTGAGACTGCCGGTATCAAGGACATCCGCACCAAGGCGCTGCGCTCCAACAACCCCTGCAACGTCGTCCGGGCGACCTTCAACGGCCTGCAGGCGCTGCGCAACGCCAGCGACGTGGCTGCAATCAGAGGTAAGACCGTCCAGGAAATTTTAGGGTAAGGAGGAGAGTCATTATGGCAAACCTGAATGTGAAACTCGTTAAGGGTCTGGCCGGAAAGAAAAAGGACCAGATTGCCATTGCCGCTTCTCTTGGCTTGAGAAAGGTCGGCGACGTCTCGGTTCAGCCCGACAACGCCGCTACCAAAGGCAAGGTGTTTAAAATTTCTCACCTCGTCGAGGTTACTGAGAACTAATCAAGGAGGTGCGATACCCATGAAACTGCATGAATTAGCGCCGGCCCCCGGCTCTTCCAAAGAGCATTTCCGCGTTGGCAGAGGCCATGGCTCCGGCAACGGCAAGACTGCAGGCAAAGGCCATAAAGGCCAGAATGCCCGTTCCGGCGGCGGCGTGCGCCCCGGCTTTGAAGGCGGCCAGATGCCCCTCTACCGTCGTCTGCCTAAGAGAGGTTTCAACAACTTCAATTTTGCGACCCGGTATGCGATTGTCAACCTGTCCGATCTGGAGAGCAGGTTTGAAGACGGCGCAGTAATTGATGTCGCGGCGATGACTGCGGCTGGGCTGGTGAAAAAACAGTACGACGGCGTCAAAGTTTTGGGCGACGGCGAGCTTTCCAAGAAATTTACCGTCAAAGCGGCTGCTTTCTCCAAATCTGCTACGGCGAAGATCGAAGCAGCAGGAGGAAAGGCCGAGGTGATGTAAGTGTTTGAAACCTGGAAGAATGTTTTCAAACAGGAAGATCTGAAAAAAAGGATCGTTTACACTATCATCATCTTGGTACTTTACAGGCTTGGTTCCGCGCTGACCGTCCCCTTTTTGAACCCGACGGCGCTGCGGGATATGGTCAGCAACGGCGCCGACTTTTTAAGCTATCTCAATATTATGACCGGCGGCGCTTTGGAAAACGCGACCATCTTCTCAATGTCTATCACCCCTTATATCAACGCTTCGATTATTATCCAGCTGCTGACAATTGCGATCGAGCCGCTGGAACGTCTGGCGAAAGAGGGCGGCGAGAGCCGCAAAAAGCTGCAGGCTATCACCCGTTATACGACGCTGGGGCTGGCGCTGGTGCAGGCTGTTGGTTTCTACTTCATGCTGCGCAACACAGCCGGCGTTTTGGAGTACCGCTCTGGGTTTGAGGGGATCTTCTCCGCTATTGTCATTATAGCCTCTTTTGTAGCCGGCACCTGCGTGGTCGTCTGGCTGGGCGATCAGATTACCGAAAAGGGCATCGGCAACGGCATTTCCATCATCCTGTTCGCGGGTATCCTTTCACGGGGCCCGGCGGCTTTCCGGATGCTGGTTGCCTGGTGGCAGATGGGCAGCAGCGAATCGAAATATTACTTCCTGGTTCCTGCTATTGTCGCGATTTTTGCTGCTATGATCGCCTTCATTGTCTTTATGACCAATGCCGAGCGGCGCGTCCCGGTTTCCTATGCAAAGCGGGTCGTTGGACGGAAAATGTACGGCGGCCAGAACACCCATATTCCAATCAAAGTCAATATGACCGGCGTTATGCCAATCATCTTCGCAATGTCGTTTATGCAGCTCCCCAACATGATCGGTACCTATATCCAGGTCAAAGAAGGCGGTTTCTGGGAAGGGTTCTTCAACCTGTTCAAGTATGACAATCCCTTCTACGGCATCCTTTACTTCCTGCTGATCATCGGGTTCAACTACTTCTATACGGCGGTCCAGTATAATCCGCTGGAGATTGCCAACGGGCTGCGTAAAAATAACGGCGCGATCCCGGGCATCCGGCCCGGCAAGCCCACGGTGGATTTCCTGACGAAGGTCATTTCCAAGATCACGCTGTTGGGCGCTTTGTTCCTAGGGCTGATCGCGGTGTTCCCGATTATCTTCTCGGCGCTGACTAGGGCCAATGTTTCGCTGGGCGGTACGTCAATCCTGATTATCGTCGGCGTTGCGCTGGAAACGATGCGCACGCTGGAATCCCAGCTGACGATGCGCCATCACAAGGGCTTCTTGGAATAAGCCGCGGAAACAAGTTCGGATTCGGTTTGAAAAAAGGTAGGGATTTGTATGAAGCTGATTTTATTGGGCGCTCCTGGCGCAGGCAAAGGTACCCAGGCTGAAGTGATTTGCAGTACCTTGAACATCCCGGCAATTTCTACGGGCAATATCCTCAGGGAGGCTGTTAAAAACGGCACCGCGCTGGGGATGGAGGCCAAGGCTTATATGGACGGCGGCAAGCTGGTTCCTGACGAGCTGGTTATCGGCATCCTGAAGGAGCGGCTGGCCAAGGACGACTGCAAGGCTGGGTTTATCCTGGACGGCTTCCCCCGGACGGTCCCGCAGGCTGAAGCCCTGGACCGGATGGGCATCGTAATTGACAAGGTCATCGACCTAGAGGTTTCCGACGAGGCCATTACCAAGCGGATGTCTGGCAGGCGAGTCTGCGAGAGCTGCGGCGCTTCCTATCATCTGGAATTCAAACCTTCTAAAGAGGAAGGCGTCTGCGACAAATGCGGCGGCAAAACCGTCCAGCGCAAAGACGACCATCCCGACACTGTAAAGGAACGGCTGGAGGTCTATCACGCCCAGACAGAGCCGCTCAAAGGCTATTACCAGAAAACCGGCAAGCTGGCCATTGTGGAAGGCCAAGACGAGGTGTCTGAGACGACCGCGCTGGTGCTCAAGGCGTTGGGAAGGTAAGGCCCATGCCAATCGTTTTGAAGAACCAGTCGGAAATGCAAGCAATGCTGAAGTCCTGCAAAATTTCTGCCGACGCGCTGAATGTGGCGGAAGAGGTTATCCGGCCAGGGATCACCACCAAGGCTATCGATAAGGCAATCCACGATTATATTGTTCGCTGCGGCGCCAAGCCTTCTTTCTTAGGGCTTTACGGTTTCCCGGCTTCAGCCTGCATATCGGTCAACGATGTGGTGATTCACGGGATCCCCGGCTCTTACCGGTTACAAGAAGGGGATATTGTCAGCGTGGACGTAGGGGCCTACTGTGACGGGTTCCATGGGGATAACGCCTATACCTTTGCGGTGGGGAAAATCTCCGCGGAAAACGAGCAGCTGCTTAGGGAGACCCAGGCTGCCCTTTATAAAGCCATTGAACAGGCTGTTGCAGGTAACCGGATTGGCGATATTTCCCATGCTGTGGAAGCTCATGTCAGCCAGTTCGGCTATGGCATCGTCAGGAAATTTGTCGGCCACGGCGTAGGCCGGGCGCTCCATGAGGACCCAGAAGTCCCTAACTTCGGCAAAGCAGGCCACGGCCCGCGGCTGGCAGAAGGGATGACTATCGCCATCGAGCCGATGATTACCCTGAAAGGCGACGGCGTAAAGACGCTGCCCGACGGCTGGACCACCAAGACCGCTTCCGGCAAAGCTGCCGCGCACTTTGAGCACACCATCGCCATCACCTCCAACGGGCCGCAGATCCTGACTAAACGGGGTTAGCGGCGTATGGGACTGACAGTCGGCATGGTGGTCAGGAATAGGAACGGCCACGACAAGGGTTTTTTTGTAGTGGTAAAAATTGGCGGCGGTTTTGTATATATTGCGAACGGCCGGTCAAGATTACTAGAAAAACCCAAGAAAAAAAATCCAAAGCACCTTTCCCCAACGGGCGCGGTGCTGGAGATGGAAAATATAACCACTGACAGGAAGCTCAGGGCGGCGCTCTGGCCGCTGAATTTCGGCCCGGATGGACGCGGCCTTGCAGAGGGGGGATTCTCTTGGCAAAAGATGATGTGATCGAGTTTGAGGGCGCAGTCGTCGTCGACTCGCTGCCCAATGCCCATTTTAAGGTGCAGCTTCCCAACGGGCATATCATTGAAGCCCATATTTCCGGAAAGCTTCGGATGAACTTCATCCGCATCCTCCCCGGGGATAAGGTAACGGTCGAAATGTCGCCGTACGATCCGACCAAGGGGCGCATTACCTGGCGCTCTAAGTAAGATTAAGGAGGTAATTTTACAATGAAAGTAAGGCCTTCAGTAAAACCCATGTGCGAAAAGTGCAAGGTTATCAAGCGCAAAGGCAAAGTGATGATCATTTGCGACAACCCCAAGCACAAGCAGCGCCAGGGTTGATTTTGCGGATCTTTTCCGTGAAAAGAAGAGACAATAAACTTTTGAAGATTGCGGACGGGGTTCCGCATTTGGAGGTGCAAGTTAATGGCTCGTATCGCTGGTGTTGATTTACCCAGAGAAAAGCGAATCGAAATCGGCCTGACCTACATCTATGGTATTGGCCGCAAATCCGCGAACGATATCCTCGCTGCTACCGGCATCGATCCCGACATCAGAGTCAAGGACCTGACCGAGGACGACGCCACCAAGCTTCGTGAATATATCGACAAGAACTACGAGGTTGAGGGCGACCTGAGAAGGAATGTGGCGCTCAACATCAAAAGACTGGTCGAGATCGGCTGCTACCGCGGTGTCCGGCATCGGAAGGGCCTGCCTGTCAGAGGGCAGCGAACCAAGACCAATGCCCGTACTAGGAAAGGGCCGAAGAAGACCATCGCCAACAAGAAGAAATAACCCAGGGAGGGATACTGAAACATGGCAAAGGTTGCTGCTAAGAAGACCAATGTTCGCAGACGCCGCGAACGGAAAAACATCGAGCGTGGTGCCGTGCATATCCAGTCCACCTTCAACAATACCATCGTCACCATCACCGATACCCAGGGCAATGCGATTTCCTGGGCCAGCGCCGGCGAGATGGGCTTTAAGGGTTCTAAAAAGTCCACCCCCTTTGCAGCACAGACTGCTGCAGAGACTGCTGCCAAGGCGGCTATGGAGCATGGCCTGAAAACCGTTGAGGTTTATGTTAAAGGCCCCGGTTCCGGGCGTGAGGCTGCGATCAGAGCACTGCAGACCGCAGGGCTGGAGGTTCGGATGATCAAAGACGTGACCCCCATTCCCCACAACGGCTGCCGTCCCCCGAAAAGAAGACGGGTATAGTTACAGGAGGTGTAATCAAAATGGCAAGATATACCGGTGCAGTGTGCAGAATGTGCCGTCGTGAAGGGCAGAAACTGTTCCTCAAAGGCGCAAAGTGCTATTCCGAACATTGCCCTTTTGTCAAGAGAGGGTACGCTCCCGGCCAGCATGGCCAGAACCGTAAAAAGGTTTCTGAATACGGGATGCAGCTGCGGGCCAAACAGACCGCCAAGCGTTATTACGGCGTTCTTGAAAGCCAGTTCTACCATTACTTTGAAATTGCTGAAAGAAAGCCCGGCATGACCGGTGAAAACCTGCTCAGGCTGCTGGAGTGCCGCCTGGACAACGTGGTTTACAGGATGGGTATGGCCAACTCCAGAGCGGAAGCCCGCCAGCTGGTCCGCCACAACCACTTTAAGCTTAACGGCAGCAAGGTGAATATCCCCTCCCTGATTGTCAAAGAGGGCGATGTGATTACTTTGAGCGAAGGCAGCCGCCAGAGCGAAAAGATCAAGGCGATTGACGAAGCCTGCGGTTCCCGTCCGGTTCCGATCTGGCTGGAGATGAACAGGGAAACCTATACCGCCAAAGTGCTCCGCCTGCCTAACCGTGAAGACGTGGATCTGGATGTCCAGGAGCACCTGATCGTCGAGCTGTACTCCAAATAATGGTTGATGGGTTTAGCATGGGCATGGCGGCCGCAGGCTTTCGCGTCCGGCTATACGATTTAATACTGCCTGGGAGGGTTATGAATGATTGAGATTGAAAAGCCTGTCATTGAAACGGTCGAGATAAAATCCGACGGAACCTATGGAAGGTTTGTCCTGGAACCCCTCGAACGCGGTTATGGCACTACGCTGGGGAACAGCCTCCGGCGGGTGCTGCTCTCCTCGCTTCCCGGCGTAGCGGTGACATCAATCAAAATTGACGGCGTTCAGCATGAGTTTTCCACAGTCCCTGGCGTAAAGGAAGACGTTACCGAAATTGTGCTGAATATGAAAGGCCTGATCGCTAAGATCCATGGCGACGCTCCCAAAACCATCCACATCGAAGCCGAAGGCGAATGCGAGGTCACTGCCGGTGATATCAAGGTCGATTCCGAGGTGGAGATCCTGGATCCCGGTATGCATATCGCGTATTTAGGGGCGGGCGCTAAGCTGTACATGGAAATTGTTATTGATAAAGGCCGGGGCTATGTCCCCAGTGAACGCAATAAACAGAAAATCGCCAACATTATTGGCGCTATTCCTGTTGACAGCATCTATACCCCTGTTTTAAAGGTGAATTACACCGTTGAAAATACCCGTGTGGGACAGATTACCGACTACGATAAGCTCACGCTTGAAGTGTGGACAGACGGTACCATATCGGCCAAGGAGGCTGTTTCCCTTGGAGCCAAGGTTCTCACAGAGCATCTTAATCTGTTTGTAGATTTGTCGGACGAGGTATATGTAAGTGACATTATGGTCGAAAAGGACGACAAGGGCAAAGAAAAAGTCCTGGAGATGACCATTGAGGAGCTTGACTTGTCTGTACGGTCCTTCAACTGTCTGAAGCGCGCTGGTATCAATACGGTGGAAGATTTGATCAGCAAATCCGAGGAAGAGATGATGAAAGTCCGAAACCTCGGAAGAAAGTCGTTGGAAGAGGTGTTGGCTAAGCTGGATGCGCTTGGTTTCAGCCTGACCTCGGACGACGAGTAAAACTCAAAGTAAGGAGTGAATTTCGATGCCCGGTAGTAGAAAACTTGGCAGAGCCTCTGACCATCGGAAAGCAATGCTCAGAGCAATGGTTACCTTCCTGCTGGAAAACGGTAAGATCGAGACCACTGTGACCAGAGCGAAAGAGGTTCGCGCAATGGCTGAGAAAATGATTACTCTTGGCAAAGAGAATACCCTGCACGCAAAGCGGCAGGCTCTGGCTTATGTGACCATAGAGACCGTTGTCAAAAAGCTGTTTGATGAAATTGCCCCCAGATATGCGGACAAAAACGGCGGCTATACCAGAATCATTAAAATTGGCCCCCGCCGCGGCGACGCTGCGGAAATGGCGATTATTGAGCTGGTCTGACTTCCGGCTTAAAGTGTCGGCTGGCCCATCCTGGTTTCCCAGGGTGGGCTTTTCGTTTAGGGGTAGGGAGTACGGCGTTTTCCTGAGGGAAATCAGCCCAATAAAACTGAGGGGAACAGCTGCGAAGGTACAGCGTTGGAAGACTTGCTTTTGGCGGGTAAAACGGAGGGATAAACATGAAATTGAAGCAGTCTACGAAAAAGAGAACCATCAGCCTAATCAGCGCAGGTTTGGCTATATTAATGGTAGCGGCTGCCATTTGGACGGTGGTGTCGTCGGTGATCGGCGGCGTTACGGGCAGCAGCAGCGCAGCCTATCCGCCAGTGTTGATGTACCAGGGGGATTTTTATGTCCTGACCAACGAGGAGGTCAAGACGCCGCCTACGGGGCTGGTTATTGAGGCCAAGACTGTCGGGAACCAGCAGTCGCTGCCGCCGAGGAACGGTACCTGCAATTTCGGCAGCGGGACAGTGCAGTTTCGGATGAATGATGTCGGCCAGGTTTATTGCGCTGATGCAGACGGAAAATGGTTTTACTGCCGTAAGGTCGGCGAGGAAGGGGAGTCTTCAGAAGATGCTTCGGTATAATATTTTGTTGATGGATGCGGATGACACATTATTTGATTTCCATAAAGCGGAAGCGGTGTCTTTGGCAGCTACGTTGACAGCCCTGGGAATCGAACCTTCCGATTTGGCGATTAGGCTGTATTCAAAAATAAACGCTGCGCTTTGGCGGGAGTTTGAACAAGGGAAAGTAACCAAGCCTTTCCTTCAACAAGCGCGTTTTGGGCGGCTGTTTGAGCAGCTTGGAGTGGATGCAGACACTGGTGCCGCTAAGCGGCTTTATGGAGAAAATCTAGCGGAATGCGCGTTTTTGCTGCCAGGTGCTGAGGCGCTTTGTAGGCGGCTTGTTGAAATGGGCTGCCGGCTTTATCTCGCCACCAACGGTATTTCAATAGTACAGCATCGGCGGCTGGAAAAATCGCCGCTGAAAGCGTATATGTCTGATATTTTTGTTTCAGAGGATATCGGGACGCAGAAGCCTAATATAAAATACTACCAGTATATATTTGATAAAATATCTCTAATAGATAAGTCACAGGCGTTGATGGTGGGGGATTCGCTGACCTCTGATATGGCAGGGGGGCTCCGTGCGGGATTGGATACCTGCTGGTATAATCCCGGACATCTGGCAGTGGAGGGCCTCCAGCCATTATATGAAATTGCGGCGCTGGAGGATCTGTTCGCTATTGTGGAAGGCAGGGAAGGGAACGATGACAGCAAAACAATATGAACGGATGTTAAGTTGGTTCCGGCGGCAACCGCTGTTGGCTAAAATGGTAGTTGGCGTCACGAAAGGGCTGCCTGTCCTATTTATGGTGGGTTATATAGGGCTTTGCACCTGGTTATATTGGTTTCGAGACGGGCGGCTATGGCGGGTGCTTGCTGTGCCAGCAGTGACGCTAGGGGTTACGCTGACGCTGCGGCGGCTGATAAACCGTCCCCGTCCCTATGAGGTTTATAGGTTTTCCCCGCTGATTTCCCGGGAAAAACCGGGGCAGTCCTGCCCAAGCAATCACGCGGTAAGTGCCATGATTATTGCACTGACTGCACTTTATCTATCGCCAACAGTAGGGTTATTAGCCCTATTGGCTGCATTATTGGTGGCGGTGAGCCGAGTGACGGTGGGGGTGCACTGGCTAGGAGATATAATTGTTTCGGTGGTTATTGCTGTTTTAATTGGCTTTTTAGGATTTTGGATTTTTTGAAATTTTTTTTGAAAAAGGGCTTGCATTTTTTCAAAGGATGTGCTATAATAAATAACTGTCAGGGGAAGAAAATCTGGACTGCGAGAGGGCAGAAAAGGATTCCTGGTAATGTGGGGGTGTAGCTCACCTGGGAACCCGAATCATCGGGTGTGCGCCCCTGGCTGAAAAGGCAAAGAGAAACAAGTGAATAGATCAAGGAACCGCATGGTTATGGGATTCTTGAAGGTACGGGGGTGTAGCTCACCTGGGAGCCCGAATAATCGGGTGTGCGCCCCTAAGCGAAAAGGTCAAGAGGAACAAGTGAATAGGCAGGGAACCCGCATGGTTGAGGGATTCCTAGTAATGTGGGGGTGTAGCTCACCTGGGAGCCCGAGATGTCGGGTGTGCACCCCTAAGCGAAAAGGTAAAGAGAGACAAGTGAATAGGTCAAGAAACCGCATGGTTGCGGGATTCTTGAAGATGTGGGGGTGTAGCTCACCTGGGAGCCCGAATAATCGGGTGTGCGCCCCTAAGCGAAAAGGTCAAGAGGAACAAGTGAATAGATCAAGGAACCGCATGGTTGTGGGATTCTTGAGGATGTGGGGGTGTAGCTCACCTGGGAGAGCGCTTGAATGGCATTCAAGAGGTAGTCGGTTCGATCCCGATCATCTCCACCAGTAAAAAGACTCGTTAGTCAAAAGACTGACGAGTCTTTTTTATAAATACAGAAAAAATAGTCAAGGAGCAGGATGGATACCTGAAAAATAAAGTTTCTCAAAAAGGCTCGTGCAAGGCATGAGCCTTCTGGGTACAGAGAAGAATCTGGATGTCAAAACAAGGAAAGATAATGAATATGAATCCCTACAAGGAGGATGATCAATGGAGCAGGAATATGCACTTCGGCTTTATGATACAGACCTGCTGACGTTCTCTCTGGCTGAATATGGCATCGAAGGGTTGAAGGCAAAAATCCATGAGATCAATCAGGCAGAACGCAGCCGGTTTCCGCTGGACATGGAATTAAACGATGCCGGGCTGCTGAAATGGCTGCAGCGGCGTGTGATTCCGAAAAACCGCACCTTTGCCACAGAGATTCTTAAGACCTTCGGGCTGAATGTCAATGATACCAAGGGAATCATTGATGTGTGCAAGGGGCTGTCCCTGAACGACAGTTACTGGGTTGTTCCTCAAGGCTTTCAGGGGACGTTTGCGCAGTATAACCTATATGAAAATCATTTTTCTGAGATTCTGTCTCGGGTAGCCTATACAGGGATCGGGCAGAGCGACCATTCCTTTACCACTTCTCCGGAACTGACAACCAATGGGATGCTGCCCAAGGCTTGGCGATTTATTGAGGGAGATGGTATCTATCTGTATAAAGGCGGCACCTCTGGAGCAGCCAACACAGGGAACGAGCCTTACAGCGAATTTTATGCCAGCCAGATTGCCAAAGCCATGGGGCTTCATGCAGTGTATTATGGGCTGGAAAACTGGAAGGGCATTCTGGCTTCTAAATGTAAGCTGTTCACAGATATCCATACAGCATATATCCCCATCGGACATCTTGTCCGGGAGGGAGGATTGAAAGCCTGTCTGGAGTATTACAGAAATCTGGGGCAGGACGCCTATGAAGAAATTTGCAGTATGCTGGTGTTCGATGCTGTAATCTACAACGAAGACCGCCATTTCGGCAACTTCGGAGTCCTGCGGGATAACCGAAGCGGCGCGCTGTTGGGTGCAGCTCCCATATTTGACAATGGACTTTCTCTGTTCAACTTTGCCATGCCGAAGGATTTCAGGGAACTGGACAGCTATGCCGGAACGAGAGGAACTGCCTATGGAATCAGCTTTGAAAGCGTCTGTCAGGCGGTTATGGAGCCGCTTCAGAGAGAGCAGCTTCGCAGGCTGATTGGGTTTACCTTTCAGCGGCATCCTAATCCTAAACTGAATCTTCCGGAAGAACGTCTGACAGCAATAGAACGCCATGTGCAGAAACGTGTGCGCCAGCTTATGGAGTTAAGATCCATTCAGAATGTAAAAGCTGTCTGGGCTTCTCTCACTATGAACCGTCACGATTCTGGTGTTTCCAAGAAGAAAAAGATTTTAAACAAAAAGGGGGACTGAGCAGGATGGGGTAGAGGTTCTTTCGGAAGCGCTGAAGCAGCTTGGACTGCCGCCAGAGATTAAGATCCCAAAACGATATCGGCGGCATATGGATGTTCTTGGAGAGCACCTGATCACCTAGATAACTCAAAATCATACCAACCCCGCAGCGAGGGCAATTGCCCCAAGCGGCTTCGTCAGCTGAACGAAGCCAGGCGCTGCGGGGTTTTTGTATTTTCCGGATTCTCATTCATCTTTGTTTATCTTTCTTTATCTTCAATCACATCAAGGAGGTTAAAATCATGACAACTCAAAACAACACCATCAGTGAAGCAGCTGCCTTCTACCGTCTTCCCAAGCTGCTGTTCACAGACAGCTGCTATCAGGAACTCTCACTGTCAGCAAAGATGCTGTATGCTCTGCTGCTGGATCGACTGAGCCTGTCTGCCAGAAACGACTGGCAGGATGAAGACGAAAGGGTGTTCATCTACTTCACAATGACCGAAGCCCAGTCTTACCTGGATTGCGGTCACAGCAAGATGATCCGCCTTTTTGCAGAGCTGGAAAGCAGAGATCTCATTGAGCGAAAGCGGCAGGGACAGGGAAAGCCGATGAAAATCTATGTGAAAAATCTCATCGAAGAAGTTTCCACTTCAGAAAACCAGACTGCTGAAACGGAGTGTTTCGAGGATGAAAATGCAGCAGAAATACCTGAGATGTCTGGAAAGCAGCAGCCTGTACAGCCAGAAAGCATCCTGCCGGAATGCTTCTTTTCAGCAGTCCAGACTTCCCAAAGCGATGAAATTGACCATGCAGCGATGACGGATACTTCCGAAAAAGAACTGTCTGGACTTCCAGAAACCATCGCTGCAGAGGTGTCAAAACCAGATGCAAATAAGACTGAGAATAATAATACTGAGATGAATGATATCAATCCTATCTTTCCCCCCTATATCCCCCCTTTCGAGCCGTCCGGCGAGGAAGATTCGAACGATTCGATGGATGGATACAGAAAAACGATCAAAGCCAATATCGATTACGAGATCCTGCTGGCAGATCACCCGGATGACCAGGAGCTGATCGACAGCTACATCGAGCTGATGGCAGAAACCTGTGCCAGTAAGCGTCAGACAATCCGTATCAATCGGGAGGAGCTGCCCATCGAAACAGTCAGGAGCCGGTTTCTGAAGCTGAACGGGGAACACATCGGCTATGTGCTGGAGTGCATGAAGCATACCACCGCCAGCATCGGCAACATCAGGGGTTATCTGCTGGCAGCGCTGTACAACGCGCCGCTCACCATGAGCCAGTATTACACCACCCTGGTCAGCAGGGATTTTGCACAGGAGGCGATCTGAGATGAACATCGGCATTGATCACGGCTATTATGCCGTCAAAACCCGGCACTTTTCCTTCCCGGCAGGTATCACTGCCTACAGCCATGAGCCATACACCCTCCAGAACACGCTGGAATTCGGCGGACGGTTCTACGTCTGCGGCACCAGCAGACAGCCCATTCAGCGAGATAAAACCGAAACCGAAAATTATTACTTTCTGACGCTGGCAGCCATTGCCAAAGAGATTGAACGCCGGGGTGAGAAATCAGAGTGTTCGGTTATGCTTGCTGCCGGGCTGCCACTGGCGAACTTCGGCAGAGAGAAAAAGGCGTTTCGGAATTACCTGCTGCGCTCGCCGCAGCCAGTCTGTTTCAGATACGAAGGAAAACCCTACAGGATCACGATTCAGGATGTCAGGCTGTTTCCGCAGGGATATTCTGCCATCGCCATCCACCCCGAACTTGTTCGGGATGAGCCATCCATCCTGCTGATGGATATCGGCGGCTGGACGGTTGACCTGATGCGGCTGGACAATGCAGTTCCCAATGCTGCCTTCTGCCGGAGCCTGGAGCTGGGGATGATCCGCTGCATGGATGAGGTCCGGGAACAGGTCAGGCGGGACACAGGGCTGTCGGTGACCGATGCTCAGGCAGAACGCGTGCTGGCAGGACAGTCCAGCAGCTTGGACGAAAGAATCCGGAACATCATCCAGCAGCAGGGACGAGCCTACGCCGAGCAGCTGCTTTCGGCAGTTATGGAAGCGGGATTTGATCTGAAGACGATGCCAGTGGTGATGCTGGGCGGCGGAGCAGCCGTGGTCAAACGCCATGTCCGCCCCGCAGACGGGCTGTGCCGGGTTTTTGCCCTGACGGACGACAAGGTTAACGCCGAAGGGTTCGAACGGCTCGTTGGGCAGATGTCGGGCGGTGTGAGGAAATGAGCAGAGAGCGATTTCTCTTCCGCCCCAACCTTCAAAAAGAAGCGCATCGAAAGGCTTGGGAAGCACTGCAGGCTGTACCGGAAGGACAGCGCAGTGCTTTTTTGGTGCAGGTGATCCTGCAAAGCCTTCAGGCAGATTTGCTGAGGAAGATCATCCGGGAAGAGTTAAGCGCTGCCAAGTTTCATCCTGAGCCGCCCGAAGAAACCATTCCCTCTGGAATGCTGGACTTTTTGGACAGTCTGCAGAAGGAGAATTAGACCTTTGTTGCTCTTGTCAGGTTTTTCCGCTCCATCTTTATCAGTGTTGGGTATAGCTTTCTGCGGGGCTTTGGGGTATGCTTGTGTTGCCCCGAAGGAAGGGCAGAAAGGAAGGAATCAGATGCAGACCAAAGGATTAAGCTGCAAGCTGCCGCTGGAACTGCATGACCGTATCAGCGAAGAAATCCGTCAGAGCGGCGTGACAGTCAGTCAGTTTGTGGAAGCAGTCATCAACGAACATTATGCGAAAGGAGCCTCAAATATGGGCAGAACAAGAACAATGGCATTTCAGGTCAGCGAAGAACTATTTCAGCAGATCAAAGCGTATCTGATCCGGTATGAGCAGGTTTACCGCCGTAAACTCACCCAGCGGGAATTTGTGATCGGACTGATCGAGTGTGCGCTGGAAGAAGCAGAGGACGAATTCGGAGCGCTGGAAACGGTGAGAGAGGATGAGAGGACTGAAGAAGAAACAGAAAGCGCCGTGTGCGGCGGTGAGCCGCTGGTGAGCAGCGAAGAAAGTGAGGACGGCGAACTGCCCGGCGAAACAGAGGACGCCGCTGTGGAAGCAGCAGACGCCGATATGGACGAGTCGGACGAATTGGAAGAAAACGAAGCCTGCTAAAAACCGGTTACTGCCTATAGAAACTGCAGCACAGCAATTTCTATAGGCAGTTTTTCATGGGGGTGATGCCAGATTGACCTGAAAGACCAGTTTTATGGCTGTGAGATTGAAATGACCGGCTTGACCCGCAGAGAAGCGGCGGATGCACTGGCAGCGCTGTTCGGCACCGAAGTACAGCATACAGGCGGGAGCTATGATGCCTATGAGGTAGAGGATCCCCAGGGGAAAACCTGGAAGATTGTTTCGGATGCCAGCATCCGTCCGGCGCGGCGGGACGGCAGGCGCAGGATCCCATCGAGCGATCTATACAAGGTTGAGATGAACTCGCCGAAACTGGAATACGGCGAGATGGACAAGCTGCAGCAGGTTGTCCGGACTTTGCGTCAGGCAGGAGCAGTGACCAACGACAGCTGCGGGATGCACGTTCATGTGGACGCTGCAGACCATACGCCGCAGAGCTTAAAAAACGCACTGTCCATTATGTACAGCAAGGAGGATATCCTGTTTCTGGCGCTGAAGGTGAACGAAGCGCGGGGGGAGCGCTGGTGCCGAAAGGTCAGGGAACCGATGCTGGAGAAGATCCGCAGGATGCCCACCGACCTGACCATGGAGCAGCTAAGGCAGGTGTGGTACGACGGCAGCGACGGAAGCTGCCAGCATTACCATTGGAGCCGGTACTATGCTTTGAATCTGCACTCGGTGTTCTATCGCGGGACGCTGGAGTGGCGGTGCTTTGAAAGTACGCTTCATGCAGGAAAGGTGCGGGCGAATATTACGCTGGCGCTGGCAATTTCTGCGCAGGCGATCAACCAGAAAAGGACGGTGATGCGGAAAACAGAAATTACCGAAAATCCTGCCTACACCTTTCGGACGTTTTTGCTCAGGTTGGGGCTGATCGGTCCGGAGTTCAAAAATGTCCGGCGGCATTTACTGGAAAACCTGCCCGGTGACCGGGCTTGGCGCTATGACAAATCTCACTATACAAAGCATGACGAACAAGAAAGGGGATGAGAAACTGTGACAAAGACCCTATACTTTGCCTATGGTTCCAACATGAACCAGCATCAGATGGCAGCACGCTGCCCGGATGCAGAGGTGATCGGGAAAGTGTCATTGGAGGGATACCGGCTGGCATTCCGGAGCAGCGGTGTCGCAACGATTCTGCTGGAGGAAGGAGGTCGTGTGGAAGGAGTTTTGTGGCGGATTTCAGCAGAGGATGAACAGCGGCTGGACATCTACGAGGGTTATCCAAGGCTTTATGGAAAAGAAGAAATTGAGGTCAAGCTGCCTGATGGCTGTCTGGTACAGACGATGGTATATACGATGAATCCGCCTTACTGCCAGCAGCCTGCCCTGCCGCCGATGAGTTATCTTATTGGGATTTTGGAGGGATGTGCGCAGAACGGAGTTGACGGAAAGGCTGTGCTGGATGCGGCGAAGCAGACAAAGCAGGAGGTTGTCAGGCAGCATTCCAAGCATAGAGAACAGGGAAAGGAGCGATGAAATGAAAATTAATTTTCGTTCAGGTGCAGCGATGCTGTGCCTGTTTTTGTTCATGGGACTTGGTGCGCCGAAGGTATATGCTGAAGACTTTGAGCCGGAGATTTCGGTGCAGGATATCACTGAAAATACAACTTGGGAAGGCGGAGAAAGTTATGTTCCGATGGACATTCAGATTGGGACAGAGGATGATTTCAAACTGTTAAAGAAGGTTTTTGTAGTGGATGAGGATGTTTCACCCTCTGTTCTGATTGAGCCGAATCTCACCCGGCTGGGCTGTTCTTACGAATATCTTGAAACCCTGAAAGAGGAACTGCCGGGTGAAAGTGAAACGAAAACCGTGCAGAAAAACGTAGTGATTGAATCAGATACAAAAGATCTGACCGTCCTTGCGGCTGCCCAAGAGCCGACGCTTCCCTATGATGAAAACGGCTTTGCAGGGGAGTTAGTTTTAGATGAAGCTGGTATTACTGTACAGGACGGCGAGAAGCAAAGCTACTCCTATACTGTTACAGACACCAAAACGTATGCTGGTTTGGCGGCTCAGGATCCTTACCTGGTACCCAAGGAGGTCAGTAAAAACGGCATCACACTGACGCTGTCGGACATCCAGTGGGTGCCTGCCGGCGTTCAGGCAGACGGCAGCGGTCTGCCTGCCAGCTATACGGCGATCGTCAGCTATGCAGGTCGAGGCTGGGGGTCGAAAACTGCCAGCTGCAAGGTCACATTCCCCTATTCCGGTGAGGTGACCAGGAAGACTGCCGGGCAGGTGAAATATACGTTGGTCTATGGGGAGGTGAAACCGGTTCAGATGACAGAAGAAAACCCTATTGAAATGGCGGAAACGCCTTCTAAACATTCATCGGCGTTCTGGCTGACGCTGTCCGGTGGCGGGCTGCTGACAGCAGCGGCGGTGCTGGCTGCTTGGAAAGGATGGCGAAAGAGAATATGAAAAAACCCGTTTGGACAGGTATCGTTTGCACAGCGGCACTGGGCATCGGACTTGTTCTGGCAGGGACTTTGTCTTTCAGAGAACCTGCGGCAAAGAATTTGTACGAAAATCCAGCAGAATCCAGTACCCAACTGAACAATTCCAAGGATTTTTTCGGGGAGGTGAACACGGGCAAAAACGCGGCAGAAATTCTTTCCGGCACAGAAACTGTTCTGGAGCCGGATGATTCGCAGGTACAGTTCTGGTCTGTGAGTCAAGCTGAAACGGAGTATCTGCCTCAGACAGAGCCGCCGGTGGTGACAGGAAATTACACACTGCCGGAGTCTGTCCAGCTGAAAGACGGCAGTATCGGGCAGCTTATCATTGAAAAGATTGACGTGAATGCGCCGGTCTATGAAACAGATGACGAGATGGAGGCGATGCGGAAAGGAATTGCCCACTACAAAATTACCAGCGCCTGGGACGGAAATGTCGGGCTTTGCGCCCACAACGGCACGGCGAGCTATTGTTGGTTTCGCGATTTGCACAAGCTGGAGGTAGGCGACGAAGTGGTTTACCAAACGGCGTTGGGCAGCCGGACATATTTGGTTTCAACAGTAAAGGAGATTGCCGAAACCGACTGGTCGATGCTGGACAGAACCGAGGACAACCGGCTGACCATGACCACCTGCATCGACGGCAAGCCGGAAAAACGGCTCTGTGTGCAGGCAGCCGAAAAGGAGGACGATCATTGAGGAAAAAACGATTCCTGCAGCGGCTGACAGCCGCTTTTTTAATGCTCACTATGGCTTTCTCTGCGCCGACAGCGGCATTTGCAGAGGGTATGCCTGATTTTTCCGAGGCAGGAGTTTCGGAAACGATTGATCTGTCAGAAGATTTTGAAATAGAGGATTCAGATTTTGATGAACTGCCAGAGATCAGTGAAGAACCGTTGGATGGATTTGAAGAAAATGCAGCCGAAAGCGACCTGGAGCTTTTCGCAGACGGTGACGGTGTTCAGCAGATGACCACCCACACTGGCTATAAATATTACCATGTCACGCAGGGTGTCGAAGCCAACTGGGGGACAGTGACCATCGGCGGGCAGCTGGCGTATTGTGTGGACATGACCAACTTCCATACCCGCAGCGGTATTCGGATGAACAGTTCGACTACCTATTCAGGACTCAGCGAAGACCAGCGGTATATGGTCGGTCATGTGGTACAGCTGGGGGCGCAGGATGCCGGCAATATCCTGCACCATATGGCGACGCAGGTGCTGATCTGGGAGATTATCCATGGACGGCTCAATCTTTCAACGCTAGAGCAGACCAACACCGACATTTACGACGGCGTCATCGGATATAATCCCGGCGCAGCGTCGTACTACAGCCAGCTGGTCACAGCGCTGAAAGCCTATGAACGGGTGCCCAGCTTTATGAGCAGTGTGCAGAGCGCCGCTCCTTCCCATCAGGCGACCGGGTCGGAAACTTTTGAAGTGACACTGCAGAATACCGCTTCCTGCAGTCTGTCAGATTTCCACTTTTCCAGTGTGGATGGCGTGGAATTCGCAGTCGAAGGGCAAAACCTGAAAATCTCTGTCAGCAAGGAGCTGACCGGTCCGGTGCTGGTCCGGGCATATAAGGAGGCTGCCGGGCAGACCAACAGCCTGCTTTTCTGGTCGCAGACCGACCAGCAGACCAGAGCGACAGCGTTGGAAACCAAGCCGGTTCCGGCATATTTTTACCTGAGTACCAGCAAGACAGCAGAGGTAAAGCCTTCGCCGCCGGAAACATCAGAGCCGGAGGAACCGGAAGATTACCATCTTGAGATCAACAAGGTGGAAACCGGTACAGACAAGCCTTTGAAGGGGGCAGTCTTCCAGGTGCGCCATGTGGAGCATGGCGTTGTCGGCGACGCAGTCACCGATCAGGACGGCAGGGCAGAAATGACGCTGCCTTGGGCAGGCGGCTATCTTGTCACCGAAACAACGCCGCCGGAAAGGCATCTGCTGGACGAAAATCCAACGCAGGATGTGGTGGTGAACAAGGAAAATCCGGAAGCATCGGTGACCTTCAGTAATCGTGCATATACCAGACTGCTGGTGCGGAAGGTGGACGCTGGAAACAGCCGTCCGCTGGCAGGCGCGGTCATCGAGATTCAGCAGATTGACGGCGACATCCGGCTGACCGGCACCACCGACCGGAACGGCGAGGTAGAATTTACCGAACTGCCGCCCAACACCAGCTGGCGGGTAGTGGAAAAACAGGCTCCGGCAGGCTACCACCTGAATGAGGAAGTGTTCACTGCCGAACTGATCGATGGGCAGCCTGTCACAATAACGATCCCAGATAAGATCAAGACTGGGTTGGTCATCCGCAAGGTGGACGCTGAAACCGGTGAGCCGCTGGCAGGTGCAGTGTTCACTGTAACCCGTTCCGGCGGCGGGCTGATCGGTGAGTACATCAGCGACAGCAATGGGCTGGTAGTGGTAGAGTCCCTCACCGAGGACACCTACATTGTCGAGGAAATCCAGCCGCCGGAGGGGTATCTGCTGGATGGAGAAAACGCCAGGAAAACCGTTAAACTTTCCTGGGAGAACAGCCAGGAACTGGTCTTCCGGGATTATGCCAAGCCAAAGCTGCTGCTGAAAAAGATTGACGCAGATACCGGCGATCCGCTGTCTGGAGCGGTTATCCGGGTGGCGAAGCGCGGCAGCAGCGAGTACACCGAGGTGACCACCGGGCGCGACGGCAGTGTACTGTTGGAAGGGCTTGACGAGGACTGGTACCGGGTGCAGGAGATCCGCAGCCCGACAGGGTATCTGCTGGAGGATACTGTTCATGATGTAGAGTTAAGGTTCGGGGAAACCACTTCGGTGGTGCTGCCTAACCGGAAGGCACCGGCGCTCCGCATCCGGAAAATCCGGGCAGAGGACGGCGCAGCGCTGGCAGGTGCAGTGTTCCGGGTGACGCTGCCAAACGGAACGATGAAGGATGTCACTGCCGATGTAAACGGCATCGCAGAGCTGTCCGGACTGGAAGCAGAAAGCGTTGTAGTGACCGAAATCAAGGCGCCGGACGGGTATCTGCTGGATGGAACCGAGCATCATGTTCGGCTGGAAGCCGGGAAAACAGCGGAGATTACCGTGCAGAACAGCCGCAAGCCCAGCCTGAAAATCCGTAAGATTGACAGTGTCACCAAGCAGCCGATGAAGGGGGTTAAGTTCAGCATTGCTGTCCAGAACGGCAAGCCGCTGGGTGAGTTTTTGACCAATGGCGACGGGGAGATTTTTCTTTCCGGGTTGGAATGTGACCTGGAAGCGGGGACGATTTTGCTCGTTAAGGAAATCGCTTCTTTAGATGGATATTTGTTGGAGCCGAAAGAAAAAGAAGTGCTGCTGGAAGCCGGAAAGATTACTTCTATCCAGTTTGAGAACCAGCCCTTGAACCCTATCCTTATCAAAAAGGTGGATCAGGACGGCAAGCCGCTTTCCGGCGTCAAGTTCCGAGTCAAACGAGCGGACGGTCAGTATGTGGGCGAGTTCGTGACCGGCATCAGCGGGCTGGCGACGGTTGCCGGACAGCAGCCGGGATTCTTTATCATCGAGGAAATTGAAACAGCCGAGGGGTACATTCTCGACAGCACACCGAAGACGGTGCAGCTGCGGGAGGATAAGCCTGCCGAGGTGGAGTTTGTAAACCACAGAGCCGGAACGCTGCTCATCAAGAAGGTCAACGCAGTGGACGGATCGGCGCTGGCAGGTGCAGCCTTCAAGGTGACCACTTCTGAGGGTACCCTGCTGGGAGAGGTGACCAGCGGAACCAATGGCTATGCGACCTTGTCCGGACTGCAGCCGGGAACCCTGATTGTTTCCGAGATTAAATCGCCGAAAGGTTTCATCTTGGACAGCACGCCGCGCACTGTGGTGCTGAAGAAAAACGAAACGGCAGTTGTTGAGATTGCCAACACTCCGATGAGTACACTGGAAATTCAAAAGGTGGACAGCGTGACGGGTAAGCCACTGGCAGGTATTTCTTTCCAGATCGAGAAACTGAGCGGTGAGCGCATCGGCAGCTTTGTGACAGACGCCAGCGGACGAATTGTCCTGCCGAACCTGACCGCACAATGGCTGATCGTGAGGGAAACAGCGACCCTGAAGGGCTACAGGCTGGACAGCAAGCCGGTCAATGTGGAGGTGAAAGCCGGTAAAACGACAGTGGTCAAATTCAAGAATCAGCCTTATCCGGTGCTGGATGTGCTGAAGGTGGACGCTGAAACAGGCAAGCCGCTGGCAGGGGTGCAGTTCAAGCTGTTGGACAGTGACCAACGCGAGGTCGGCGTGTTTACCACCAACGCTCGAGGACGGATTACTTTGACCGGGCTGGAGGGCGGTAAGACGGTTTACCTGCAGGAAATCAAGGCACCGGATGGGTATCTGCTGGATGAAACGCTGCATCGGGTGAAGCTGGAGTGGGGTAAAACTCACACGCTGAAAATCCGGAATCAGAAGATTTATGGGCAGCTGGAAATTCTCAAAGTGGCAGCAGATGAATCGAAGCTGGCAAAAGTTCAGGAAGGTGCCGTTCTTGCCGGTGCGGTGTTTGAGATTTATGACGCCAAGGGGAAGCTGGCAGACAGAATGACCACAGATACCGACGGCAGGGCAGTTTCGGTGCAGCTGCCGGTGGGAAAATACACTGGTCGAGAGGTATCTGCTCCGAAATTCTTCCTATTAAATACCAAAGAATTCACCTTTGAGGTGACCGAACAGGAGCAGCAGTTCAAGCTGACGGTTAAGGACGAGAGCAAGAAGCCGGAGGTGACCATCGAGAAGCGCGGCAATGTGGAAGCACAGCCTGGACAGACGATGACCTATACACTGTCCGAAATTGCCAACCGTTCCAACTGTTCGCTGGACGATTTCTATTTCGAGGATGTACTGCCCACCGAAGTGGTTCGGCTGAATGCCATCCACACCGGAACCTTCAACGAGATTCTGAACTACCGGGTGACCTACCAAACCAACCTGAGCAGCCGGTACCGGGTGCTGGCGGACAATCTTTCCAGCCAGATAAGTCATACCCTCAGCTGTGCAGTTCCGGGGCTTGCTGCCAACGAGTACATCACGGCAGTTCGCTTTGAGTTTGGCACGGTGCAGGAAGGGTTCACGAATTTGATGGAGCCAGTATTGGAAGTGTTGGTGCTTTCCAACCTGACGGACGGTCAGCGGATCCAAAACACAGTAACCATCAGCGGTGAATGCGATAGTGTACCGATCTACGACCGGGACAGATGGGTAACCGTTGTTGTCGACCAGCCCAGGCAGGGGCGCAGAACACTGCCGAAAACCGGCATCTGGGGGGAGGAATCCAAACGGAGATTTTGAAAGTGATTGCGAAAAAGCACAAGGTCAATTTACAAGCCTTTGTCCGGCAGCCTGCGTTAAAATGGGCAGCGCTGGGTGAATTATGCTGCTTTGAAGAGAAAGAAAAATATCCGCTGGCAGCATGGAATGAGGCGGTTTCCTATCTGCTGGGATGCGATGTGCAGTTTGAAAGCTATGATGAAATTGGGAAAAGCCTGAAACCCTTTTCCCTGAAGATGAGGTGATTGGATGAAGGTTGTGCTGGTGGAGCCAGGAAAAATGGCACGAATAACTGAGATTGACAGCAGCCTGCAGTCGATGCAGAAGCTGGTCGGCGGGCTGATTCAGGCAGTCTATCCCTGGCAGGACGCGGCAGCACTGGTCTGCAGCGATGAAGGAAAGCTGCTGGGGCTGCCGCTCAATCGGGCGCTGCAGCAGGATGGGCAGATCTATGATGCAGTTGTAGGGACATTCTTCGTCTGCGGCATCCGTGAAGAGGATTTCTGCAGTCTGACGCCGCAGCAGACCGAAAAATATCTGCGTGAATTCCGGGAGCCGGAGATGTTTATGCAGACCCCTGACGGAATCGCAGTGGCAAAATGCAGCGAAGAACAGTACAGGGATTTTATGAAATCCAAAGAGAGAAGGGAGATGGAGCGATGAATATGGTACAATTCTGCACAGCCAAAGCGCTGACCCCTGCCCACCCGGACAAGCTGGCAAGCCTGATTGCCGACCGGATGCTGGATGCCTGTCTGGCGAACGATCCGATGGCGCGGGTGGATTGCCGGGTACAGATTGCCCAAAAGGAGATTCTGGTTTTCGGAGAGATTGCCAGTCTTTCCATGCCGAAGGTGAGGGAAACAGCAGCTATGGCACTGCGTTCGGTGGGGCTTCTGCCCTCGGATTACACCATCCGGACAGCGATTCATCAGCGAGCGCCGGGAATCGCATCAAAGGATGAACTGTGTATTGTGAACGGCTATGCTTACGATGAAACATCGGAACTGCTGCCGATGCCGGTGATCCTGGCAGAGCGGCTGACCGCTGGGATAGGCTATGCCTGCGCCGAAGGGGAGATTGAGGGGCTTTTTCCCGGCGGGCAGGCGATGGTGACGGTGGAATATGACGAAAACGGCAAGCCGCTGCGTTTGGAACACGCTTCCATTGTGCTGCAGCACAGCGGAAAATTACCGGATGAAAAGGTTCGCAGGAGGGCAGCAGAGCAGATTATACAGCCAGCGCTTACCCTTCTGCCGCCGGATGAGCAGAGCCAGCTGTTTGTCACCATTCTGCCGCCGAAGGTGCAGTTCCGGGTTTCGGTCAGCGAGCCACTCAGCGGCAAAAGCCCGGATAATATGGAGCGTTCCGGAAACCTGATGGCGCGGTACATCGCTAAAAACCTTGTGGCAGCGGGATTGGCAAGCCAGTGTCAGGTGACGCTTGCCTATGCGGTGGGCATTGCCAAGCCGGTTATGGTGACCGTAAACAGCTTCGGCACAGGCAAAATCTGTGCCGATGACTGTCTGGCAGATGTGGTGCGGCAGGTGTTCAAGCTGGAAAAACATCAGGTAATCGCCGAACTGAAGCTGCGGGAACCCCAGTACGGCGATGCTTTGCTGGGACGGCGCCAGAGTCTGTGGGAGCGGACAGATAAGGTAAAGGAGCTACAGGATGCAGTGCTGTGAAGGGGGTGTACTCGTGCAGAAGATAAAGTTTTACTCGCCGCTTATGGCGGATTTTTTCCCGACAGAGATTTATGAGAACGAGGAATGGCTCAATCTGGAAGGTCCGACTATGTTTTTGGGCGACGACCTGGCTTACTATGAGCAGGAGATTCAGCAGGAGATCGCCCGAATGAAAACCAATTTGGCGGAACGCTGCACGGATTTAAAGGAAATGGTAATCAGCATGATTCCCGGCGCTGAGATTGTGGACGGCAAACTCTTGGGATGTACAGAGGTTTTGCTGAAGCGCCATTTAAGGCAGGATGAGATGGAGAAGCTGACACATTTTCTTGAGAAACAGTTTTCGGAGGGCTGGGGCAGAGAATTTGAGCAGCGGGAAATTCAAGCCAGGGACGGCTTCCTTTTTATTCACTTTTGGAATGACGAAGATTTTGCCTTGGAAAGGAAGGATGTATCTGAAAAATTTTGACATGGATGTTTTTGACACCTTGACCCACACCGGCGGGGAAAACTGGACAATCCTGCACGGCGACACGCTGCAGCTGATCCGTGCGTTTCAGCCGGAGAGTTTCGATGCCCTGATTACCGATCCGCCCTACGCTTCAGGCGGCTGGAAGCCCAATGAAAAGAACCGTACCACCAACCAGAAGTACAGCAGCATGGCAAAGGAGGATGCACTGCCGGACTTTGACGGCGACAACCTTGACCAGCGAAGCTGGACGCACTGGATGGCAGAGTGGCTCAGCGATGCCCGGAAAGCCTGCAAGCCCGGTGCGCCGGTCTGTCTGTTCATCGACTGGAGGCAGTATCCGTCCATCACCGACGCACTGCAGTGGGCAGGCTGGATCTGGCGGGGCGCGGCAGTCTGGGACAAGATGACCAGCCGTCCCCAGAAGGGACGGTTTCGTCAGCAAAGCGAGTTCATTGTCTGGGGCAGCAACGGCGCAATGCCGCTGAGCCGCCCGGTGGGCTGTCTGCCGGGGGTGTTTCGCTACAGCAATCCTCAGAACCGGATTCACATCACCGAAAAGCCGCTGCAGCTGATGCGGGATGTGGTGCAGATCTGCGAACCGGGCGGTCGGATCCTCGACCCATTTGCCGGAGCAGGGACAACGATTCTGGCAGCGGTGAAGGAAGGTTACCAGGCGGTAGGCATCGAAAAGAGCAATGCCTATTACAAGCTGGGCAGTGATCGGGTAAAGTTTGCCCTGGCAGCAGAACAGGACGTCCAGCAGGGCGTCCAAATTTAACAAAAAGGAGTAAATGGTATGGGTTTAGGCGTCCAATAGGACGTCCAAACCTGTTCAAAGGAAGAATGATTTAAGAAGCTGGGCGCCCTTGTGGGCGTCCAGTTTCCTTATCTGGAGGGAGTGGAGGAATATGGATAAATCTATTATTTTCATCATGAATCATAGGCTGGAGCATCTGAGCTGCGTAACGCTGGAAGGGTTGATTCAGAGCCGAGAAACGGAGGACGCGGTTTAGGGGAACGGTTTGGCAAGCATAGCAAAGTGATATCTTTGCTGTTTTTGGGGAGTCCCCCAAACCCCCTGTTTGTATAAAGAAAGGTGATTTTTTGAAAAAACGAAGTCATGTGATCCCACTGCGGCTGAATGCAAAAGAATTGAAACATCTGGAAATGCAGGTTAAACTAAGCGGTTTGTCCCGAGAGGAATTTCTCCGTACCTTGGTGATGGGTGCGGAACTGCGGGCAAAGCCCTGTACCCACCATGCTGATCTGCTGCGGAAGATTTCCGGGCTGTGCAACAATGCAAACCAGCTGGCAAGGCTGGCAAATACCTGCAAGGAAGCCGACAGCGAAAAAGTTGAGATGATGCTGCAGCTGGTTCAGGCGATCTGGAAAGAGGTGCGGGATAACTGGTAGATGGCTTACACCAGCGTTGTCCGGGTGCATCGCCTGGACAGCAGCATCCAATATATTCTCAATCCCGGCAAGACGGAGCAGGGACTGCTTCAGTCAGCCGTTGGCTGTACCTGTGAAACCGCTTTGGAAGATATGCGGCAGGTGAAAAGAAACTGGCATAAGGAAGGCGGCGTGCAGGGTTACCACCTGGTTCAAAGTTTCGCAGCAGATGAACTAACCCCGGAGCTGGCGCATCGGATTGGGATGGAGTTGGCAGAACAGCTGCTGGACGGAGAGTTTCAGGTAGTTGTGGCAACACACACCAACACAGGACATCTGCATAACCACATTCTCTGGAACTCGGTCAGTATGACAGACGGGCGGAAATACCGGAGCAGCTATGCAAGTTACATCACAGAAATCCGCCGCATCTCCGATGAACTTTGTCAGAAGTACGGGCTGTCGGTGATTCAGGGTGAGCGCGGCGAACAGATTGGTAAATCCTATGGAGAATGGCTGGCAGAGAAAAACAGACAGCCGACCTGGCGGACAGCGATTCGGCAGGACATCGATGCTGCCATCGCGTCAGCGCTCACCTGGAGCCAGTTTCTGAAAATTCTGGCACGGCAGGGCTATCAGTTTCAGCTGAACCGGAAATATATTACCCTGCAGCCGCCGGGAAAGGAACGCCCTGTCCGATTCAAAACGCTGGGAAAGCGCTACACTCCTGAAGCGATTCAGGGGCGGATTCTTGCACCGAAACGAATGAGGCGGACATGGATGAATCCATCATTTGGGCGAGCAAAGCTGCGCGGAAGACCTGTGAAAAAACTTACCGGCTTGAAAGCGTTATATTTTTCTTATTTATATAAGATGGGGATTCTGAAAAAGAAGCCTCGGCGTCTTAGCTTTGCAGCGAGGGAGGATATCCGGAAACTGGACAGACTTCTTGCCCAGCTGAAATTTGTCCGGGAAAATGGGATTCAGAGTCGGAAACAGCTAGCGGAACTGCAGTCGGAAAAGGAGGCAGAAACTGAATTGCTGCTCAAACGGCGGAAAATGATGTACAGGCGAAAAGCGGAACCATCGGAGTTGGAGGCGGTGAACGATTTGATTCGGGAGAAACGGGAGATTGTGCGGATGTGCAAGCAGATTCTGGAACAGTCAGCTAAGATGGAGGTGGAAACAAAAACTAGAAGAATCGAAAGAGAATCTTGCAAAAAGCCACTTAAGGCGGAAAGGCAGGCAGAGAGATGAGTTATGGAAGTGAACCGGCAGACCTGGTGATGCGGTATTCGCTGGAGGGGGCGGAACTGGCGCTGAAGCTGTCCGGACTGGCAGCGAAAAACTTTGCGGTGTTTGCCTATGCGGTGCTGAAGGATCAGAAAAAGACCAGAGGGAAAACCCATCTGGCGCGGATGTTAAGGGAACAGCGTCCGCTGAAATTCTTCACAGTGCCTGCCGATCAGATGAAGGATTTTGCCCGCGAAGCCAAGAAGCGCGGGCTGCTTTTTGTGCCGATTCGCAGCAAGCAAAAGCCCAGTGAAATTGAGATTGTTGTCTTTGCCGACGATGCGGCAAAGGTCAGCCGGGTGATGGAACTGCTGAAGCTGGACATTGTTCCGGCTGGTGAAGCTGCACCTGAACAGGCAGCACCTCGTCCGCTGCCGAGGGTATCGAGGGAAGAACAGGAGGAACCGGCGCTGCCCTTGCCGGACGAGTCGCCTGCCTCAGAGGAACCTTTCCAGAAGATAGACTGGTCAGGCTTTTTTGATGAGCCGCAGTCCGAAAATTTTCCCACCGGGCAGGAGAGCGAGAGTCCGTCCGCGCCCTCCTCGCCCGGCAAAGGATTTTTTTCAAGCCGAGATGAACGACATAATGGCGAGAGAAGATCTGTCCGAGAAACGCTGAACGAGATTCGGGCAGCACTGGCAAAGAAGATGAAGTCAATGCCACAGAAGATGAAAACCAGAGATCAAGAACGGTAAAGGAGAGAGTTAATGAAAACCAAAACACCCCGCTGGCTCTGGCTTCTGCCGCTGCCGATTGTCTGGTGGATGGCACTGGCAGCGGCGGAAGTGAAGGACACAGGCGGGAATCTATTGGATCTGCTGGCAAAGGTTTCTGCGCCAAACTGGGCGGCTTGGACAGCGAGTTCCGCAAAGTTTCTGCTGCTGTTCACCTTCGGCTATGCAGTCGGCATTTTCGCCTTTTTGTCCAGCCGGAAAAACTACCGGCGAGGGGCAGAACATGGTTCGGCGCGATGGGGCGATGTGCAGGAAATCACCAGACGGTACCGGGACAAGGTTCCTGAGCAGAACCTGATTCTATCCCAGCATTTCAGATTGGGGTTGGACGGATACCGGCATAAGCGCAACCTCAATGTGCTGGTTATCGGCGGCTCTGGAGCAGGGAAAAGCCGGTCTTATGCGATTCCCAATGTGCTGCAGTGTAACTGCTCAATGGTCATTACTGACCCGAAAGGAGAGATTCTGCGGAAGACAGGAAATGCGCTGAAAGCCCATGGTTATGAGGTTCGAGTCTTTGATCTGATCAATCCGGATACCTCGTTCTGCTACAATCCCCTCGCCTATATCCGCGATGACAAGGATGTGCTGAAGTTAATCGAAAACCTGATTCAAAGCACCACACCGCCCGGCAGCCACAGTTCCGACCCATTCTGGGTCAAGTCGGAAACAGCGCTTCTGCAGGCGCTGGTGCTCTACCTTTTTCATGAAGCACCGGAGGATGAGCAAAATTTTGCGATGGTGATGGAACTGCTGGCAGCAGCACAGACTTCAGGAAATGACGATGAGGATGAGGGAGAATCGCCGCTGGATTTGCTGTTTGCCCGGCTGGAGATGAAAAATCCAGACCATATTGCGGTCAAGCAGTATAAGATTTTCAAGATGGCAGCAGGAAAAACCAGCCGCTCCATTCTGATCAGCACAGCTGTCCGGCTGGCAGCGTTCAACCTGCCGCAGATTGCGAAACTCACCTGCACGGATGAACTCCATCTGGAAGAGTTGGGGGAGAGAAAAACAGCGCTGTTCTGCTGCATTCCGGATGCGGATAAGTCGCTGAACTATCTTGTTGGAATATTGTATATTCAACTGATTCAGACGCTTTATCTGGAAGCTGACCGTAAGCATAAAGGACGGCTGCCAGTGCCGGTTCATCTGCTGATTGATGAAGCGCCGAATATCTCGCTGCCCGCTGACAGCTTTCTGCCGTCGCTGGCGACGATGCGCAGCCGGAACATTTTCTGCAGCTATATCGCCCAGAATATGGCACAGATCAAGGCGATTTTCAAGGAACAGTGGGAGTCACTGGTGGGGCTTTGCGATGAGTTTCTCTACCTTGGCGGCAACGAAAAAGAAACGCACAAGTATGTTTCTGAGCTGCTTGGAAAAGAAACTCTGGACACCAATACTTACGGTCAGAGTCGGGGAAAAAGCGGCAGCTACAGCGTTAATGCCCAGCAAGCCGGACGGGAGCTGCTCACGCCGGATGAGGTGCGGATGCTGGATAACAGCCAAGCGATTTTGTTTGTCCGAGGGGAACGTCCAATGCTGGATGGTAAATTCAACTTGGCTGTTCACCCAAAAATCACCTTGACTGAGGACGGCGGTGCAGAGCCGTTTGACTATGCCAAAGCAGAAGATGCAGCAGATGACTTACCCTTTCTGCCGGAGCAGATGGACGATCTTGAACTGTTATCCATGGAAGATTTTTTGGACGATTGATTTTGTTTGGAGGAATGCTTTTGAAGAAAAATTTGAGTTTGACAGGACGAATTGTATTTTGCATTTATGTTGCAGTAGTCTTCTGCATCTGTTGTTTTCCCTGCCTTGCTTCAGCGGCGAGCAGTGATCCGCTGGCGGTGGTCAACAATCTTTCTGTCTTTGTTTTCTCGCTGATCCGAGCCGTCGGGATGATTCTGCTGGGCTGGGGGATTGTACAGGTCGGGCTGTCCTTTCAGAGCCATGATCCCAGCCAGCGCTCCAACGGATTTCTGACTCTGGCAGGCGGACTGGTGGTCACCTTTGCCAAGGAAATCCTTGACCTGATTATCTCCTGACCACAAGATATATGGCGCTGGAGGTGAGCATAAAGGGTGAATGAGTGGGTATTGGACAGCCTTAACTGGGCGCTGGATACCTGGAATGAGAAACTTTATGAGATCTGGCAGCTGCTGACCGAAAGCCCCGAAACCTTTCGAGGCGGTACTGTCTGGCGGATTATGCTGAATGTGAATGGAGCGCTGAAAGCCATCGGCTATGGGCTTTTGGTGCTGTTTTTCGCAGTGGGAGTTATGAAAACCTGCGGCTCTTTTGCAGATCTGAAGCGCCCTGGTCAGGCGATCCGGTTATTTGTCCGGTTTGTCCTGGCAAAGGCAGCAGTGGATTATGGGCTGGATCTGATGATAGCAGTGTTCAAAGTGGCACAAGGAATGGTATCGGACATCATCACAAGATCTGGTGTTTCAGGTGCGGGCGGTGTGATGCTGCCCGCAGAAATTGCCGAAATGCTTGACGGGTTAAGTTTTTTGGAGAGTCTGCCGCTATGGATTGTATCTTTGCTAGGCGGCTTACTGATTGTAGTATTATCCTTTGTAATGATTCTGACCGTCTATGCCCGGATGTTCAAACTGATGATGTACACTGCGATTGCACCGGTACCGCTCTCCTGCTTTGCAGGGGAGCCGACCGGGAGCGTGGGCAAAAGTTTTCTGCGCTCCTATGCAGGGGTCTGCCTGGAAGGGGCGATCATTGCGCTGGCGTGCATCATCTTTTCGGCAATGGCAGCCAGCCCGCCCAGTGTGGATACCAGCGCGTCGGCGGTGATGGCAGTGTGGGGGTATGTAGGGGAACTCATTTTCAACCTGCTGCTGTTGGTGGGGGCGGTCAAGATGAGTGACAGGATGGTAAAAGAGATGATGGGATTGTAAAAGCCCCGCTTAGAGCAGGGCTTAATTGAATTTATTTGAAGATTTCACTTTGCCAGTTCCTCATAAGCAGCACGATTTTGCTGGATCAAGCGCTGGGAAACGGCTAAAATATCTTCATCATCAGCTGCCTGCTGTTCTGCCTCGCTGAATTCAATCAGCAGATAGCGCGGCACATTATTTTTCAGAATAACCGCAGCGCCGTTTTCGTCCACCAGTCGGGCAACGCGGGAAAAATTCTGGTTTGCTTCTGTAATGGACACCAAGTTTTTTGTACTGATTTTCATATGAACACCTCCTGTTTTTAGTATACACTAAAAATAGGAGAAATACAACCTATTTCAGATGATTTTGTGATAGGAGGAAAAATCCAGGCACACATAATTCATCGTTGAATTTTACGATAAATTATGGTATAATACTAGCAGTAAAATAAGGAGGGAAAAATTATGCCGAATATAAAGCCGGTATCTGATCTGCGAAACTATAATGAAGTGCTGCGGGATATTGCTGTGGGCGAGCCTGTTTTCTTAACCAAGAATGGACGTGGGCGTTATGCGATTTTGGATATTGAAGAGTATGAGAAAACAAAGGCTGCTTTAAAGCTGTTGGGCGAGCTTTCGCGCGGTGAGCAGTCCGGCAAAGAGCAGGGCTGGCTGGATTTTGATGACATTGAGAAAATGCTGGGGGTCGTCGATGAGTAAAATTCAGTTTGCAGCACAGATCTATCGACGCGGAAGGTGGATATAGCTGTGCAGGCAGTTACCTTAGCGGATAAAAGTCTTTGCCAAGCTTTCTACAGAAAGCGTCGTACTCCTTCGTATCCTCAAACTTTTTCGATAGACTGAATCGCCGTCCGTTTTGAGCGGCGATTTTTTTGGAGGTGAAAGCTATCGAAGTAAAGATCCCCAAGGAAATCCGGGATTACCAGGAAACCGTTTTCTTTGGACTTTCCGCTCGTCAGTTTATCTGTTCATTACTGGCAGTTGGGACAGCAGTCGGGTTATATTTTCTGCTGAAGCCGCTGGCGGACACAGCTGAGGTGGGTTGGCTCTGTATTCTGGGTGCAGCCCCCTTTGCAGCCTGCGGCTTTTTCAGGTACCATGGCATGACGGCAGAAAAGTTTCTCTGGGCATGGTTCAAGTCGGAGTTTCTGCATCCGAAACGGCTGGTTTTCCGATCGAAAAATCTGTATTGTTCTCTGTTGGAGAACAGAAAAACAGGAGGTGATGTGTATCATCAAAACGTTGTCCAAAGCCCTGAAGACGGATCGGGAGAGGTTTAAAATCCCTCGGTCGGTGCAGGACACCATTCCCATCCGACGAATCTGGTCGGATGGGATTTTTCAGGCTGGCAGCCTGTTTTCCAAGAGTTTCAGCTTCACCGACATCAATTACAGCATCGCTAGCAAAGAGGATAAGACGGCGATGTTTCTGGACTATTCCGAGCTGCTGAATGCACTGGATTCAGGAGCGAGTACCAAAATTACCATCAACAACCGGCGGGTCAATCGAGCCGCAGCGGAAAGTGAATTGCTGCTTTCAATGCAGGGAGATAAGCTGGACCCGTTTCGGCAGGAGTATAACGAAATGCTGCTGTCAAAGATTACCGGTACTGACAGCAGCGTGGTGCAGGAGCGGTACCTGACAGTCAGTGTGCATAAGAAAAATATTGAAGAAGCCCGGGCATATTTTGCCCGGGTAGGGACGGATATTGTCACCCATCTGGCGCAGCTGTCCTCAACTGGCAGGGGCTTGGACGCTGTCCAAAGGCTGAAAATCCTGCGAGATTTTTTTCGGGAAGATGAGCCGGCTTTTGAACTTGATCTGAAAGAGCAGATGAAGCTGGGACATGACTTCAAGGATTGGCTCTGTCCAGATTCCATGGAATTTCAGGCGGACTGTTTCAGGCTGAATGATCGCTGGGGACGGGTACTTTATCTGCAGGGATATGCCAGCTATATCAAGGATTCGATGATTTCTGAACTCTGTAACATGAATCGAAGCCTGATGCTGTCGATCGATATTTTGCCGGTGCCGACTGATGAAGCGGTACGGGAAATCCAGAACAAGCTGCTGGGCATCGAAACCAATGTGGCAAACTGGCAGCGGAAACAGAATGCTGCCAACAACTTTTCAGCAGTGATTCCTTATGATATGGAACAGCAGCGGCAGGAAACCCGGGAAATGTTAAACGACCTGACCAACCGTGACCAGCGGATGATATTTGGGCTTGTAACGATGGTACATCTGGCAGACACCAAAGAGCAGCTGGACAGCGATACCGAAAGCATTCTGTCGATCAGCAGAAAACATCTCTGTCAGATGAGCGTGCTGCGCTGGCAGCAGAAGGATGGGCTGGACACGGTGCTGCCCTATGGGCTGCGAAAGATTGAGGCGCTGCGGACACTGACCACTGAGTCAACTGCTGTGCTGATTCCCTTTCGGGCTCAGGAGATTCTGCAGCCCGGCGGCATCTATTATGGGCAAAACGCCGTTTCTGGCAACATGATTGTTGCTGACAGAAGGAAGCTGCTCAATGGCAACAGCTTTCGGCTGGGCGTGTCCGGATCCGGCAAGAGCTTCAGCGCAAAAGAGGAAATCGCGAGCATTGCGCTATCAACTGCCGATGATATTTTAATCCTTGATCCTGAGTCCGAGTTTGGCTTTCTGACCGAAGCGCTGGGCGGTGAGGTGATTCAGATCTCTGCGGTTTCAGATACCCATCTGAACGCAATGGAGATGGACAAAGCCTATGGGGATGAGCGAAATCCGCTGATTGAAAAGTCCGAGTTTATCCTGTCGCTGTTTGAGCAGCTGGTGGGAGCAGGCGGCGTGTCGGCGAAGGAAAAATCCATATTGGACAGATGTGTATACGAGGTGTATGCAGATTATCTGGCGAACGGCTGCGGCGGGGAGGTGCCGACACTGAAGGAATTATACCAGGTACTTCTGAAGCAGCCAGAACCGGAAGCGCAGGGACTGGCGCTGTCGTCGGAGTTGTTCATCACTGGCAGTTTGAACACCTTTGCACAGCCGACCAACGTGGACACCAAGGCGCGAATCATTTCCTACGACATCCGGGAGCTGGGAGAACAGCTGCTGCCGGTGGGGATGCTGGTAACGCTGGATGCCATCTTCAACCGGGTAATTCAGAACTGGAAGAAGGGCAAGACAACCTGGGTGTTTGCGGACGAGATTTACCTGCTGTTTCGGTATGAGTACAGCGCCAACTTCCTATATAAACTGTGGAAGCGGATCCGGAAATACAACGGCTTGATCACCGGGCTGACGCAGAATCTGGATGAGCTGCTGCGGTCAGATACCGCCAGGTTGATGCTGGCAAACTCAGAATTTCTGGTGCTGCTGAACCAATCGGCAACGGATCGGGAAGAGTTGGCAAAGCTATTGAACATTTCCGAAACGCAGCTGGGATACATCACCAATGTGGCAGCGGGATGCGGGCTGATTCGCTGCGCTGGGAATATTGTGCCGTTTGAAAATAGCTTTCCGCAGAACACCAGGCTGTACAGCTTGATGACCACGAAACCAGGAGAAGCAATGAGAAAATAGGGGATGCAGGGAACCGAATGGTTCCCTGCTTTTTCAGTTGGGAGGGATGGTTTGAGGGAGATAAAGACGAAACCAACCGCTAAGGCAATGCGTGCTTGGACAGTTTTAAGGATGCCGGGATTTGCGATGAAAAAGGCTTGGCTGACGAAAAAGCGGCGGCTTAAGAAAGCAATACCATTGACAAAATTGGCAGAGGATGCAGAGCCGCAAAGTGCGGAGCAGGAAACAGTTGTCGATGTCGAAAATGCCACGGTACAGGGTGTTTCAACTGCCTTTTCTGCTGGGCAGAGGCTGGCAGAAAGGACAGTTGAAGATAGACAGAGGAAACGGGTTGTGGCTGATGGTGAAGCTATCCAAACTGCTTTGGAAACAATGAGGATGTCATTGGGACAAGATATTCCGCCCGTACCCAAACCAGCCGCAGCGAACTCTCCAACAGAAAGAGTTGCTCCGTTTTACACAATAAAAAGTAAACCTGCTGGCAGTGTCAAATCTGTCAGCAGGTCGGTAAAAGCGATGGAGCCGGAGGTTCAGATAAACTGTAGTCAGCCTACAGCAGAGGGTAGAACAGCAGCAAACTCTGCACAGCCGGTTTTGTCAACCAAACGAATTCAGCAGGCTGGTGCAGCTGTGAAAGCAGTAAAGGTGACCTCCAAAGTGACTGCCAAAACCGCTGAAGCGGTCGCTTCGGCGGTGAAGGAACTTGCCTCGCTGCTGATTGCCGGAGGTTGGGTATCTGTCATTGTAGTCTTGCTTATGTGCGGAATTGTGATGATTAGTGTGTTTTTAGGTGGGCAAGAAAAGGATGTGACCTGGCAGGGGACAGGGATTTTTGAATGGCCTCTGCCGCAGAATTTTACGATTACATCACCGTTTGGAGAACGCGTCGATCCGATTACTGGTGAGGTGTCATTCCATACTGGAACGGATATTGCTGCTCCGGAGGGAACACCGATCCTCGCAGCAGCGGACGGGACAGTGACGATTGCCAACAGCGTGAATCCTAGGCATAGCTATGGGTACTATGTGAAAATTCAGCACGAGGATGGATTTGAAACGCTGTATGCCCATTGCTCAGCGATCTGCGTCAGAGTTGGGCAAGAGGTAGGACAGGGAGAGGTGGTTGGTTTTGTAGGGAGTACCGGAGATTCAACAGGGAATCATCTGCATTCTGAAGTTTGGACGAACGGCAAAAGAACGGATATGATGAAATATTTTTTAAGTGATTTCTAGTTGATTTTTCTGTAAAGTCATGCTATAATATAAAAAATATATCATGGAAGGACGGTCGCTTTCTAATGACCTATCAATCTGATGCTCAATTCTACATCCGTAACGAAAAAAGATTACTACCCATGAAAACTCCCGAAATTACCGACATCAAATACCTCTGTGTTTTCCCTAATTATTATGAGTACGGCTTACCTAATATTGGTATCCAAACAATATATCGTGAATGCTACAATCATTCTAATGTACTTCCTGATCGTTATTATCTTCCTAGAGAAGAATGGAACGATAAACATTTGACATGGGAGCAGAGACTGCCAGCTGCTGAGTACGATATAATTGGATTCAGTGTTTCTTATGAGGGTGATTACCTGAATATTCTAAAATGTTTAGAATATTTTGGGTTGCCCCTCAAAGCGTCTATGCGTGATGAAAATTCTCCGATACTTATTGGCGGTGGACCTGTTATGATGTATAACCCACTTCCTCTTGCAGACTTTTTCGATGCTTTTATACTAGGAGAGGGGGAGGACGTAATTCATGAAGTATTAGATGTATATCAAAAGAATAAAGAAAGACCAAAGCATGAGATCCTAGCTCAAATGGCAAATATTCGAGGAGTGTTTATTCCATCAATCCATAGTGGTGTGCATACAGTTCAACAAACTCTACCGGTAGATATTGATAAAAATCCCGCTTACAGTATCTTTATAACAAAATATACTGTTTATGAAGAAGAGACTTTTACAATAGAAGTTCGTCGTGGGTGCAACCAAAAGTGTCGTTTTTGTTACATGGGAACTCGTTTGAGACCAGCTCGAACTTTGTCATACGAAACCTTTACAGCTCTTGTCGATCTTGGTCTAAAATACTGTTCAATCATTAAATGCTTTTATGAAGGCTTGGAGACTTCGACGATTGAAAAATATCTTTCGTATGTAGAGGAACATCACGGACGATTACGTGTAGGTTCACAAAGGCTGGAAATGTTATCAGAAAAGATAATTGCTATGATGGCGGCTGCAGGACAACGAAAGTTAATAATTGCTCCGGAAAGCAGTGAACGACTTCGTAAAGTTATTGGTAAGGAACGAATTAAAAATGAAGATATTATTAAATATATGGATGTGGCTTCTGAAAAAGGAATAAGCGACATAGGATTATATTTTATTATTGGTCTTCCAGGGGAAAGGAAGGAGGATCTGGATGAGATTGTAAACATCATCTTTTTAGTGAGACAGCATATGAATCAACTTGGAAACAGAACAGGGCATTTGGAAATAGGTATAAATCCTTTATACCCTAAACCGTTTACGGCCTTTCAGTATGCAGCAGCAACTTATCCAGAAGAAGCGAAAGAGAAATTAACTTATATTTTACGGCAAATATCAGAATCCTACCCTGTTCTTATTTCAACTGATTTTGTTGATGAAAAAGTGGAGAAACGAGTTGTCACTGATAAGGATAATTCGATTGTTAAAGTCGAAACAACTATAGGGACAGCTGTTGTATATTCTCAACCTATTCTTTCGCGTGGAGATATGCGCCTGGGTGATGTTTTGTTGGATATGTATAGACGGGAGGATACCATAGAAAATTGGAAAGAATGTATGCGTTCTCATGATTTAATATCTTCTGATTACTTTCGGGGGTATTTTATTTCTGAGGAATTTCCATGGGATTTCCAAAAATGTTTGGTATCGTCGAGACATTTGACTGAGGAGTATACGTTGGCTATGAATTATGAGCCTTCATCCCAATGCTTTGCAGATTGTTCTAAATGTCAAACGCGATGCATGATTTGAAAATATTTTAAGATATTTTCATGATATTTTAAGAGCGTGTAACCTAAATCTGAATGAACTAATTGATAAAACGAAGCTGCATACTGCATCTTCGTTTTATCAAAATAGGTCAAATCTTATCACAGTACGTTTTAAGTATCACTAATCAAAAAGAAAGGGAGCGTCTTTAATATGACAAAATCTAGAATCCTGGTGCTTACTCCTGATTATCTTCCTCAGCTTTATGGTGGAATAGGGACATATGTTAGTCAATTGTACAAATATTTTACACGTGATAAGTTGAAAATATGTTTTATTCCTTATGGAAGGACTTCTTTATTCCCTTCAGAAGATGGGGTCATTTCTTTTGATGTGCATTCTCAGATAGATAAATATCAGAAAGATTCGTATATTTACTGGGAAAAATTTAACGAAATATCATATGAAAAAATAGCAAGATATATAAATGAATCGGGAGATTGCCCAGATATCATTCATGTTCACGGTTCATATTTTGCTTTACTTGCCAGCTCGTTGAAGAAAAACTTTTCGAGTAAATTGGTTTATATAAAACACGGAGTGGAACATGACTATCAACATCCGAGTCACTTGAAGGATTCTATCATGATACTTTTAGCAGATCAAGTAATATGTCCCAGCCAGTGGGTTGCGAATGAGGTTCCTAAAGCACATCCACTAATGTTTTCACCTATGAAGACTATACACAGTGGTATTGAAATTCAAAACGCAGTAACTCCTGTTATTAAAAATAACAAAATACTTTTTTGCGGGCGACTCAGTAAAAGAAAAGGAGTAGACGTTTTGATTAAGGCCGTAGTAAAAATTTCGTCATTCCTAAGATTATCTGGCTATACAGTAGACATTATTGGAACAGGCGATCAGGAAAATTTAATAAAAGAATTAGTAAAAAGCAGCGGTATAAGTGATATTGTGAGTTTTAGGGGATATATTGAAAATCGTCAAGTGCTTACCGAAATGGCTCATTCGAAGATTTTAGTGATACCTAGTTTTGATGAACCGTTTGGTCTAGTCGCTGTAGAAGGGTTTTCCCAAGAAGTATGCGTTGTTGCTTCAAGATCCGGAGGTTTAAGTGAAGTTATTACAGATAATGAGACAGGTTTACTTTTTGAACCAGGCAATGATGATGAATTGGCTCAAATATTAAAACGATTAATAGAAAATCCTGCTATTTGTGAAGCACTTATTAAAAAAGCTACAGCAATCCTTTCATATTTTTCATGGCAGAGAGTTTATAACCAATATGAAGAGGCTGCTATATCACTTTTTAATTCATCAGATATTTTGGGAGGAGATATCGACAATGGGAATTGATCTTTCTATAATTGTTCCTGTTTACAATCGAGAGAATATATTTAAATTATTTTTAAATCAATTTAATTCAAATAATTTAGCCGGCTTGAACTGTGAATTGATAATATTAGATCATGGATCCGATTTTGATTTAAATAATATTATACAATGCGTAAAACCTCTTGTTCCATGTAAAGTAATTCATGTTCCTCGAAAAGGACGGAACTGCGCTAGTCCTAAAGCTGTTGGTGCCCGAATAGCTGAGGGAGAAGTCATATGTTTTATAGATTGCGATATTTTACTTCTGGAAGGAGCTTTGCAGGCTCATTATTATGCAATAAAATCGATTCCTAATCAAGTATCTATTGGTTATAATTACTATCCTACAGCTCCACTACACCCTTGGCCTAAAGCAATTGAAGAAGCACTGGATGCAAAGTATATTCAATATGATTTTAGGCAAAAATTTTTTAATTTATCGAAAGAAAAAAATCTTTCATATGGTTGGATTTTCTGTTGGATGGGAAACGTAGCCTTATCTAAGAGCTTGTATGAACAATCGGGTGGGTTTGATACAGCTTATTTAAAATGGGGATGCGAAGACACCGATCTAGCTTATCGTTTAAGTCAAAGTGGCGCAAATTTTTATTTTAATGATAAGGCTGCAGGTATTCACTATCCTCACATTCGCCCAATATCTAATTCCCATGATTATACAGAAACAAGTTTATACTTGTTTCATAAATATCCTGTATGGGAGTTGGAATTACTTTTAACGGGTCGCAGGAAACGTATAGATTGGTATGAAAAATTCCGATATGAGCTTATACAAAAACAGCGGAAGAGCCAATCGCTTTATTCTATTCCTTTTGTACCCGACTTACTAATAGGAAATGGATATATATGTGATAGCAAGATGGTAGTTTCTTTAGATATTAATCAAACTCCTGCCTATCAATTATTTGGATTTAAATTGCCTTTTGCAGATCAAAGTATTGGTTCCGCTATAATCTCCGATTATTGGCGATATTTTGTCGATAATGATCTTAGAGATATTTTTTATGAAGCACTTCGAGTTTCTCGACGAGTGTTTATTTGTTGTTGTTCAAAACCTGATCCGGAAAGCCCTTGGTTAGGGGATATAAACACATTGTCTACGATGCTTGGAGAACACATGACGTTAAATCCTATTTCTGAAAATATCTTAGAAATAGGATTTCCCTGATATTTAACACCTTTTTGGAAAAGTGTTTCCATTACTCTATAACACTATTCTTAATCTGATGCTGTTCCAGGTTTGGCTTGAATGTTCACTAGAATAATTTTATATACAACCTAAATGTGTATTTGTAAGATTGTTTTCAACAGATACACAATTTTGGTTTTCAACCTATTTTATGTGGAGTGATAAACTGTGAAAAAGACATTTTTTCATAATCTTCGTACAATTGAGCACCTGACACATCATCGCTTTTTGTTTCTGCAGATTGTGTGGTGGGAGCTTTTGTACAGTATTCGCGATCTTGGAGGCGTTATTACGCTGGCTTATGCTACTGATCAGGTGACAGGAGGCAGCAATGTAACATTGGGACTTGTGCTGATGGCTTCCTTCATGCTGGTTGGTGTACCGATTTCGGGCTTTTCAAAGTGGACAGAGGAACGGTATGCACTGACAGTGAGAACAGCGCTGATCGAACGGTTTGAAGAAAAGGTGCAGCACCTGCCTCTGAAAATGCTGGCAGGAAGCCACAGCGGGCAGATGATGGCACTCTATTCCGGCGATATTGATAAGCTGGCAGGCTGGTACAGCAAGACCTTTCCCAAAATAGTAACGTTGGTCATCTATCTAATTGGCGCGACGGCGTACTCCCTGTCAAGAAGCGTCAGCCTTACACTGATTGTGATACCGGTAGTTGCATTGGTGATTCCCTTTCTGCTGAAAATTTCCGGACGGCTGCAGAAACACAGCGAAGGTGAACGTAAAGCTGCCGCCGCAGCCCTTCAAAAAAGCCGGGAGATGCTGGCAGACCCGGAGTTTATCAAGGCGTACTGCCTGGAAGAATCTATGGAAACAGTCAGCGAGGCACTGCTGGAGAAACGGCGGGATTCAGAGCAGCGGATGGGACGCACCGATGCCGGTATAAAAGGTATCAGCCTGGTCAGCAGTTATCTGCCGGGTATTCTGGCAGCTGCTGCCGGCGGTTTTTATCTGATGCACGGCTGGATTACAGTTGGTTTCCTGATTGGCTTTGTTCAGATGGTCATGGGACGATTTTCTTACGTTTTTCCGCAGATTGGCGATTTTCTGTCCAAATCCAACTATGCTGAGGTTTGTGCCGGACGGCTGCTGAATTTTTTAAACAGCGAGGAAGAAACGGCAAAAGGTGCTGTAATTCCAAGCAAGAGCGAATATGTCATTAAGGCAGAAAGCGTTTCTTTTAGTTATGACGGAAAAAATGATGCCGTAAAAGAAATGTCTGTACAGCTAAAAGCCGGTGAGCGGATCGCTTTTACCGGACCATCCGGATCGGGCAAATCTACAGCTGTTAAGCTGATTATGGGATATTACCCAACAGATTATAAAGGACATATTCAGATAATGGGGCGGGAACTGCCGGATTGGCGTCCCGACATTCTGCGGGGCTTTTTCTCGCCGGTATTCCAGGACAGCTTTTTATTTCCGGGAACAGTGGAGGAAAATATCGGTATAGCGGTATCCGACGCCATACCGGAAGAGGTTCGGGCAGCTGCCTGCAAGGCAGAAATCACCGAAGAACTTCTTCACCGTCAGGTGGAAGAAGGCGGCAAAAACCTGTCCGGCGGTCAGCGCCAGCGGATCGCCATTGCCAGAGCAGTATTGAAAGATGCACCGGTATTTTTACTGGATGAGCCGATGAGCGCACTGGACAGTGTTACAGAAAATCAGCTGATTGGTACATTTGAAACCCTTTTGAGGAACCGCACCACCATTACAGTTGCTCACCGCCTTCGGTCGGTGATCGCCTATGACCAGATCTGCTATATGGAGCAGGGAGAAATTTTGGAGCAGGGCACCCATGAAGAATTGATGGCATTGAATGGGCGGTATGCTGCCCTTTACCGAAAACAGGAGGAGGAGTATCATGCGGCGGTCTGAGCATTCTAATAAATCCCATAGCTATGCGGCTTTTCTTCGGATGGCACTGAAGGGCTACGGGACAGTATACTGTCTTGGTGTACTGATGGTATCAGGATACAAATTCCTGGAGAATATCCTGACCGGACAATTGTACCGGTTTATTTCCAGCCTGACTGTAATCAGCACACCGGTGGTATTGGCAGGAGAAATCGGCAGAATTTTTCTGCTGCTGGGTGTTATTGTTGGAATTACGGTGGCTGGAACGATGCTTTATGTTTATACAACCGTTCAGGCAGACAAACGGCTTCGGATGACCCTGACAGAAAAGCTGCTTCATCTGCCGTTGTCGGTTTGGAACAGGATGCACAGTGGTTATTGGATGAATCTTCTGAGCAAAGATACCGATACAGCAGCAGAAAGTTATAAAGATGCTTTTGTTTCAATTGTCAAACAACTGGTACAGGCGGCAGGAGGGACCATTCTGCTTTGCTGGCATAAACCTTCTATGGCATTATTTGCATTACTTTCGGGTGGAATCTATCTGGGTGTCGGGTTGGGCTTTAAAGGGAAAGCCAAGACCTTTGCGGCACTTCAGCAGAAAAAGTCTGCCGAAGCAGCGGCAGTGATGTCCGATGTTTTGAACGGCTATCCGGTTATTCGCTTTTTCGGTATGCAAAAACGATTTCATTATCAGCATACTGCTCTGAATCGCGAAAGTGAAGCAGCAGGTCGGAAATGGGTAAAAAACACGGCACTGGCTTCTGCCTGTTCCAGCTTTGGATATGGTATTGCTTATGTCGGGGCATTGATTTTTGGTCTGTGGCTGGTGAATCAGGGGGGGCTTTCTCTGCCGGATATGCTGTTCTTATGGCCAACCTCGCTGAGCACCTCCTATGCTGTTATGCGCATTGGCTTTAACATTGCAGAGCTGCAGCCGGCAATTGCTGCCCAAAGTCGGATTGAAGATGCCCTGCTTTTGCCAGATGAAGCAGGAGGTACAGAAATTGAAAAACGTTCCGATGTTCCACTCTGTTTTAACAAGGTGAGTTTTGGTTATACCGCAGATGCTCCGATCCTTAAAAACGTCAGTCTGACGGTGCAGTCAGGTGAAAAGGTGGCAGTTGTCGGGCTTTCCGGTTCGGGCAAGTCCACACTGGCAAAGCTGGCACTGGGATTCTACCAGCCTGATGCGGGAGAAGTATCTGTATATGGTGTTTCTACCAAAGACTGGACATTGCGGTCCCTTCGAGAGCATTTTTCTTACCTCGCCCAGTTCCCGCAGCTTTTCAGCGGCAGCCTTGCTGATAATATCCGGATTGTGGCGCCGGAAGCCGATGATGCTGTGCTGCGACAGGCAGCGAACCAGGCTGACGCCGGATTTATTGACAATCTTCCTGATGGCTGGACATCTGAAGCCGGAGAGGGTGGCAAAAATCTGTCCGGCGGTCAGCGTCAGCGGATAGGTCTGACCCGTGCCTATCTTCGCAATGCCCCAATTTTTCTGTTTGATGAGATGACATCAGCCCTGGACGCCGCCACTGAACAGAGGATTGCCAGACAACTCTTTCAGGAAACAAATCGGACAGTGGTTATGATAACGCATAAGCTGTTCCTGGCAGAACTTTCCGACCGGATTATTGTTATGGAAGACGGCGCTGTTATTGAAGAAGGCAGTCATGAGGCACTGCTGCAAAGAAATGGTGCGTATGCAAGGCTTTGGGCAGAGCAAAGCGGGAAATAAGAAGCTATCCAAAAAATTGGTAGAAAATTCTTTGCCTTCTGCATCGATTAGTTTGCTTTTACAGATCTTCTACCATTTGATGAACCACATTAAGACGATCTGTTTCTAATATCAGCCCTTATTTAAATGAGCGATAACACAAAAAGTGCCATCCTTTTTTGAATATCCAAGCTTCCTTGGTATTTTTCGTAACCGCCAAACAATACCCTGCATACTTCCAAACGAAAAGAAGTGGTAAAATAGAAGCCGATTGCGGCGAAGAAGCGGCAGATGACTCGGCTCAGAAAGATATCTCATTGTGTACCATTCGTCAGGCAGCAGTTCCTGCTCCGATGATTCCTCACAGCTTCTGTTCGCAGGAACTGTTGGAGTCTGTTTTAAAATTCAAAGTCTATCTGCAGCAAACTAAGAAAAGTGTCAAAAATGGTTTCTATTTTCATAAAAAGCGGATATTTTCTGGTCAAACCCGAATGAAAAAGTTGCATATATGCTTTTTCATTCGTTAGTTTGACAGTTTTAAAACACACTTTAGGGTGATTGCAAAATAATGGGAGGTAAACGAATGAGAGAAAGCAAAATGATAGTGGCTGAAAGGGCGCTCGGGCTGGCGGGGCTGGCGCTGCTTTTGTTTCCATTGTTTTATCTTGCGACAACGCTGCATTTCGTGCCGACCACAGCGGTCACGATTCAAAACCTGCAGTATGTGGAATATGAGGCACGGGCAACCGCCATTCGGGATGCCCGGTTTATGTCGGCGCTTGGCTGTACTCTCTGGATGGTTCCCGCCTGCTGGATGGGGGCAGGACTTTCCTATCTGCAGCAGAAATTCCATGCACTGCTGTCAAGCCGCTTTTTTGCCAAAGCGTTTCCCTGTCTGTTTTATGGGATAGCGGGTGCTTTGGTGCTGACCCTCACCTGGCAAAAGGAATTTTTCTGGTTCTGCAGCATTCCGGGGGCGATTTTTTGCGGGATTTTGGGCTATCGCAGCCGATTAAAGTCCCCTGAAAAAATCTTCACCCCCTGGCTTTTGTTACTTTCGGCAGGCGAAACTGTGGTGATTTGGGACTTTTTCATATGATTCAGGCAGGGTATCGGCGCGCTGATCTGACCTGGATCTTTTTCATTCAGGCGGTGGTCTGTGCTATCTCCCAGAATCAGGGGAATTTAAGCGCCCGCATTCAATGGAAAAACCTCGACCAGCTACCTGGGAAAATCCGCTGGTACAATTTTTTCCTGACCCTTGGGGTATTGGGAACCATACTGCTGCTGATGCTTTTTCGAGGAAAACTGGCGGAAGGGACCGCACAGTTGTTTGCCGGGCTGAAATGGGCAGGCAGACAACTGCTCCTCCAGCTGGTTAGCCTAGTGAATCAATCGGGTGCTGCAGCCGCTGCGCCTCCGACTACCTATCAACCGCCGGACTGGTCCGGCATGAACCCCTTTACCGGGAGAGGTGATTCCTGGTGGGATGAGATTGGTTTGCTGATTCTGGCAGCGGTGCTGATTTGGTACCGGCGCGAAATTTTGGAAAAAATACGGACGGCATGGAAAAATATCAAGGAAGGTACAGGGCGGATTCTTTTTCGGATTCCGGTGTTTGAGCGCCGCCGCTCCCATAGGGCGGAGGCAGCATATACCGATTGGACCGAATTTCTTCCCGCATCACAGACAGAAGGAAAGAAGGATGAAACCTTTCGCCATCGAAACTGGAGAAAACAGGTAAGGGCATTCTGCCAGACACAGCATCCGCTGGATGCTGCCGGCTATCGAAAGGGGTATCAGCTGGGACTGCAATGGCTACAGCAACAAGGGGTAAGGATTGAATCCGCCGACACGCCGCAGGAAATTCTTCAAAAGATCGAAAAAAATTCTGCCGGACAATGGGAAACGGTTACCTGGCAGTATGAAAAGGTTCGTTATGGAGAAGCATCCCAGCTGGAACCGGCGAGCGCAGAAGCCCTTTTGGAATCACTAAGACAGATGGCTCGCCTACATTAGTTAAACAATCTCTATAAAACCGGAAGATAACATTAAAATTTATATAATTCGCTTTAAACTTTGAAGGGAGTTCACCAAAGAAGGATAGAAGAAAAACTCTCTGGTATTGTCATAACAGGAGCATAAAATGGCATCAATTCAAACATCCCGTTAAGTGCCTATTCAGAGCATTTCTATTATTTAAAACCTATGGTGTTTTAATTTAAAACGATACCTCTTAGAGAGTGTGGAATTTCTAAGGAGGTGTCTGTCAATGATTTCTTGTTGCGGCTCTCAGCTGCCCGAATTCGTGTAATTCGGGCAGCTTTTCTTTTTGTCCAAATTCGTTTCCCATTTTATGGAAATCAAGACTATCCGCGATGCCGCAGCCCTCCCGACAATCTGAATTTTCAAATTTCAGATTGAACGGAGGTTATTATATGGCTTACAACAAAGCCAAGGCAGAGCAGGAATGGCTCCGCTGGAAAGAAGCAGAAGAACGAGAACTTCGGGCGCTGGGGGTGGATGAAGAAACGATCCAGCGCCTGCACGCATATGATTGGGACGCGTTTAACCGAGATCGTCAATATCAGCAGCGTCAGGTCGAATGGTCGCCCTATGTGGATCAGATCTCGGCGCAGGAGATAGAATTGCCTGCTGAAACAGTTCAGTCACTATTGGACAGCATTGCCAATGATGATTTATTACAGGTTCTCGTCAGAGAAAGCAGAGATACAATTCGAATTCTTCTCCTGCGAATGATGGGATACGGTGGATACGAAATTGCCAAGAAGACAGGGCTGACACAGAAAGCCGTTAACCTGAGAATCGTACGTCTGAGAAAAAAATTGAAAAAAATTTTTTGAGCATGAAGCTTTCGGGGGTTTTTCCTGGGCTATATAGTGAAGGACAAAAAATCCTTCCATGAATCTTGACAACTGCATACCAATTCTGCAGGTACTTTCCATTTGAGGGAGCAGCACCGGAAAAAGCGCCATGACAGTACAGTGACACAACTGCTGTCCTTTTTGGGACAGCAGTTTGTGCCCTTGTATTCGAGCGATGAATTTTGACCGAAAACAGATGTGGTTCATCTTTCTGCCAAGATCTTGAATGGAGTATGTAGCAGCCTCGTTTGCCCCCACGTCAGAGGGGCTGGTAACCTTGGGTTGTAATCAACAAGACCTTTGGAAAAACCAGTGAGTGACTTGAAAACCACAAGTCCGCCTGCAGAGTTCCCCTGTGCTGGGGACAGGAAGAATACAGTACAAAGAAAACATGAAAAATCAGATTGTCGCTGACAGCGAATCGGTGCGGCGCAGCTATGCGCCGTATCTGTTTGCTGTCAGAAAAGTACAGGAGAGATTGTCTATGGATTATTTGAATCTGCCAGTTCATCGGGAAACTGAGCGAATTTTCAGAGAGCTGCTTCCTAAACAAGGCATGACTGTCCGAGAAGAACAAGTCACGCTCTGCCATCATATTTTGGACACCTTGATCTCCAACCGTACAGCTCTTTTTGATGCAGGGGTTGGTATTGGAAAGACGTACGCTTATCTTACCGCCTGCATCCTGCTGCAGTGTTTCTATTCTCAGACTGGGGTTCCGTCTGTTGTAATTTCTACATCCAGCGTGACTCTGCAGGAAGCATTGCTTACTGAATACATCCCGTTTCTTTCCCAAGTTCTTTCAGCAAACCAGATTATTCAGCAGCCCATCCAGGCTGTTGTCCGTAAAGGCAAAGAGCGTTTTGTTTGTGACATTCGGCTCTCTCACCGTTTGACAGCTGTTTCGGACAAGCCTAAAAATGTAATACAGAAAAAAACGTTGTTTTCATTACAGCACTGTTTTGATTTAGATAAGGTTTCAGGTCTCAGCAGCTTTGACCGACAGCAGATCTGTGTACCAGTAATATGTCCGAAATACTGTCCGCTGAATGGGTTGTGCCGGTATCATCAATATCTGAAAGGAACCAGAAGACAAGAAATCTTTATCCAGCTTTGCAATCATCATTATCTGCTGGCAGATTCCATACACAGACAAAAGGGAATACAGCCGCTTTTGACCGATTACCGCGCACTGGTCATTGACGAAGCTCACAAGCTTCCTGCTGCCGCCAGAGAGATGTTCAGCCGCAGCGTTACGAGGGCGGACTTTCAAAAGCTGTGCCAGCAGCTGGAAAAAGAGCATTGCTCCAATTCAGCGAAATGGCTTTGGAAGAAAGCACTGGTTTTGTTTGATTCCTTTCGAGATGCAGCTTTGAAAGATAAAGGGCACACTCTTTATAGTTTAAGAGAGAAGGAAGAAACAGCACTGCAGAATGTGATTGTTTCTTTGGAACGCATTCTTGACCGCCTGGGACAAAGACTTTCAGGAGCAGTGAACCAACAGCTGAGAGATACGACACAACTGCTCAAACTCTTTTGGATAGACAGCCCGAATCACATCCTATACATTCAGTATGATAAAACCCAAATGGTTACCCTGTGTGCTGTTGATAAAGAAACTCCCCGAAAGCTGGAGAAGACACTGTGGAATCAAAAGATTCCTATCATTCTTACTTCGGGTACACTGAAAACTGGCGGCAGCTTTGCGCCAATCCGCCACGAGCTTAGCCTGCCTGATGCTCAGGAGTTCACCATAGATTCTCCTTTTGAATATGAAGAAAACTGTTTGCTGTATATCCCAGAAGTGCGTCAGAAAGTACCGATGAACACCGAAGCAGAGGCGGATTATTTGGCAGCTCAGATCGAACAGCTAATAGCTGCTGCCCACGGTCACACCCTGGTGCTGTTCACTTCTTATGCACTGATGAAAACGGTACACAGGCGCATAAAGCCGTCAAAAGTTCCACTTCTGACGGTTTGGCGGCACTCAGAAGCGGTGATCCAGCAGTTCAAGCAGCTACCCAATGGTATTCTGTTTGCGGCAGGTTCCTGCTGGGAAGGCATGGACTTTCCCGGCGATCAAGTCTCTTCGCTGATTATCCCCAGACTGCCTTTTCCTGTGCCGACGCCGTGGAGTAAAGCAGAGCAGGCACAATACCCTGCGCTTTCAGAATATATTCAGGCAGTTGTAGTTCCGGATATGCAGCGAAAACTTAGACAAGGTTTCGGACGGGCAATTCGAACGGAAACGGATACTTGTATTGTCAGTATCCTGGATCAGCGGGCAGCAGCTGGGGAGCGATACTGTCAAGTGGCGCTGGAGGCTCTGCCAAAGATGCCTGTGACTCATGAAATCCAAAAGGTGGAACAGTTTATGTGGCAGAAAAAGGGGTCAGCATATTTTTGTCTATGAAGCAAACTGACAAAAGAATTCAAAGTTACACAATTGACTTTTTGCCAGAAATCCGCTATACTGAGAGTGGAAAAATAAGATGGAAGAAGGTGAGGCTGGTGGAGAGCGAAACGACAATCGCCCAAGGACTGCACATCGCGGATGCCAGCGCAGGCTATGACGCTGCCTGCAAGCGCGTTTTGTCCGAAAAGGCGATTCTGGCGCGGATTATGAAATCCTGCCTGGAAGAATACAAAAACTGCGATGT
>JAAWDH010000010.1 GCA_022793675.1 Oscillospiraceae bacterium | reverse complement strand
TCTTCAAAAGTAACGTGTTTCATTTTTGCGCCCTCCCTTGATTTTCCGGCCTGTTTATGGTAAAAAAATAAATGCGTCCGGATCGTTCCGCGCCCCTTCGGGCGGGTTCGTGTCCTTTCGCATTTAATATTACAACTTACAACGCCGTAAAAAATTGAAAATCCCCCTTGACATTGCCGGCCCGTTATGGTATATTATTAGAAGTAACAATCAAGCAGAACGCCGTTCTCACCCTTCGCTTTTGTGTTAGATGGGTCAATACTGGATACAGCGGGTCGCCGCTGGTTAGGTATGAGTGCGGGCAATTTGCGTTCGCGCTTTTTTGTTTTGTTTGAATGTCACATTTGCAGGCGATTATGGAGGTGTTTCACCATTAGCAAAAAAGAGATGCTGATTAACGAGGAAATCCGTGAAAAGGAAGTCCGCGTCATTGATGCTGACGGCAACCAGCTGGGCATTATGCCAACCAGGCAAGCGCTCGCTTTGGCGATTGAAAAGGGCTTGGACCTTGTGGATATCGCCCCCCAGGCTGCGCCCAACGTCTGCCGGATCATGGATTACGGCAAGTACCGCTATGAGCAGGCCAAACGGGAAAAAGAAGCGAGAAAGAACCAGAAAACAGTGGAGATCAAGGAAGTCCGGATGTCGATGAATATCGATACCCATGACTTTGAGACCAAGGTTAACCAGGCGATACGCTTTTTGCAGGGCGGCGATAAGGTCAAGGTTTCTGTCCGCTTCCGCGGCAGGGAAATGGCCCATACCGAGTTGGGAAGAGGATTGCTGGACCGGTTCAGGGATGCCTGCGCCGAGGTTGGCATCGTGGATAAGCCGGCCAAAATGGAAGGCAGAAGCATGGCTATGTTCATCTCGCCCAAGCCTGCAAAATAGCCGGGGTTTCGCCCGCTGCGGGCTGCCCCCAAGGGTTGTAAAATTATAAGGAGGATTATCGATATGCCGAAGATCAAATCCCATAGTGCGTCTAAAAAACGCTTCTCGATTACCGCCACCGGTAAGGTGAAATGCGCCCACATGAACAGGCGTCACATCCTGACCAAAATGTCCACCAAGAGGAAGCGCCAGCTGCGCCATACTGCTTATGCTGACAGCACTACGATGGCGACGGTCAAGACCATGATCCCTTACAAATAATTTCACCATAAAACCGAATCTGGAGGTAGAAAGATATGGCTCGTATTAAGGGCGCTTTGGCGACTCGTAAAAGAAGAAACAAAATCCTGAAGCTGGCCAAGGGTTACTGGGGCGGCAAAAGCAAACTGTTCAAGACCGCGAAAGAAGCAGTCTGGAAGTCCGGCCAGTATGCCTACATCGGCCGCAAACAGAAAAAGCGCGATTTCAGAAGGCTTTGGATTACCCGTATTTCCGCTGGCTGCAAGATGAACGGCATCAACTATTCTCAGTTCATGAACGGCCTGAAAAAGGCCGGCATTACGCTTAACCGCAAAATGTTGTCTGAGATCGCTATCCATGACGAGGCCGGCTTCACCGCGCTCGTTGAAAAAGCAAAAGCTGCTTTATAAGCGTATGGTAGCGGACGCCCGGGTCGCCATGACTCAGGGCGTTTGCTTGTTTATAACGCCGGTTGGGGAACGGAGGGTTCAGGGTTAGCATGGAAAAAATTACCTCAAAGGATAACGCCCGGATCAAGGCTTACGCAAAACTTGCTGTTTCCCGAAAGGAACGGCAGCGGCAGGGCACTTTTGTCCTAGAAGGGGAAAAGCTGCTGTTGGAAGCGCTGCGCTGCGGGGTGGAAATCCGGTCGGTATTTGCCGGCGAGCGCTGGCTTGAGCGCCATGGCGAGGCTTTGCCTCCAGAAATTTCGGGGGTTTGCGCGGCCGTTTCCGAGGGCGTAGAGCAGCGGCTGGCCCAGTCCCAAACCCCCCAAGGGGTTTACGCTGTCTGTTCAATGCTTGACAATCCTGTAAATCTTGCTAAAATGGAAGAGGGCGGATGTCTCCTAGGGCTTTGGGACCTACAAGACCCTGGCAACGTAGGGACGATGATCCGCACCGCCGACGCAATGGGGATGGATGGCGTGGTGCTCAGCCGGGAATGCTGCGACCTTTATAGCCTTAAGACCTTGCGGGCAGCGATGGGCTCCAGTTTCCGGATGCCGGTACTAGTGACAGATATGGCGGATTTCCTGCGGGAAAGCGGCTTTACCAGCTTTGCCGCAGTGGTCGGCGAGGCTGAACCGCTTGGCCAGCTGCAATTCCCCCCAAAAACTGTCATCGTCATCGGCAACGAGGGCAATGGACTTTCGCCAAAACAGGTGGGCTGCTGCAGCCGCCAGGTGACCATCCCGATGCGGGGCCGGGCCGAATCCTTAAACGCTGCGATGGCAGCCGCGATTTTGATGTGGGAGGCCTCGTCGCGGGGCGCTGTCCGATGAAGGCCGGCCTGCTGCTTGTTCAGCGGCTGACGCTTAGCTGGGACAAACGCTGCCGCGGGTTGGCTGACGCAAAACTGAGAAGCGGCTTTCCGCTGGCGCAGCCGCTGACCGAGCGTCCCGCAGGCTGGCGGCCGCCGGGTTGGGGAGAATCCAGCAAAGCGCTGCTGCACCAGCTCCATTTTTTCCAGCAGCCAGGGAAGATTCTCACAGCGTTGGAGGAGAACCGCCGTGCTTGGGCGGCATGGGGCCGCCTGTCTCCTGAAAGCTGTCGGGAGAGGATGCTCCAGCGGGAAAAGATGATAATGGGCAGCTGCTACCAAGCTTTTGACAGCATTGCACAGCTTTCGCTGCCTAACATCTGCCTTCAGCAGGAAAAAGCCGGGCTTCGGGTGCGTTTTTGCCATGATGGGCGGACAGACTTGCCCCTGCGCCGGGGCCGCAACGAGGAATTTGAAAACCCTAGTTCTTCGTTTTATCGGAAGGATCTGCTCTGCGAAACGGCCTTTATTTTATGTGAAGGCCAGTATGGCAGGCTTTGTTATAACGGACGCCGGCAGGATTACGACAGCGGGCAGTGGTATTACTTATTGCAGGTTTTTAACTTCCTCTGGACAGAAAAACTGGCGGCAGACGCCTTTTCCGGCCGCGAACCTGATAAGGAATACCGGCAGATGGCAGACCTGTTTTGATTATTCTGCAACTGAAAGGGGAAATTCTTATGAAACGGATTGAATCCTTCTGTATCAATCATAATAAGCTGAAAAAAGGGCTTTACGTTTCCCGTGTGGACGGGGATTGCGTCACCTATGACCTGCGGATGGTGCTGCCCAACGGCGGCGTCTATCTGGAAAACGACGGCCTGCATACCTTTGAGCACCTGATGGCTACCTTTGCCCGCAATTCCAGTTATTCCGACCAGGTAGTCTATGTGGGGCCGATGGGCTGCCGCACGGGGTTTTACATCATCCTGCGGGATTCGGTGAGCAAAGAAGAAGCCATTAGGCTGATCCGCGAAGGCTGCCAGTTTGCCGCGGATTTTGAAGGCGAGGTGCCTGGCGCCGCTGCGATTGAATGCGGCAACTACCTGGACCACAATCTCGCCAAAGCCAAGGCTTACGGCGCAGATATGGCGGCCGTTTTAGCGGACTGGACGCCGGACAAAATGGTTTACGAGCAATAAGGGAGAGGTGCGGCATGGATGGGCAGCAAAAGAAAGATATCGCCTTTGAGGAAATGTTTGCGCTGCAAAGGGCCCTTCACGACGCCCATCCTGATTGGGGCGGGCTGCCGCCGGAACTGGCGCAGAGTAAGCTCCTTTGGGCCTTTGAGGAGATGGGGGAGATTGTCGCCATCTTCAAAAAGAAGGGCTATCAGGAAATCCTTGGGCAGGGAGGTGTGCGCTCCTGCTTTTTGGAAGAGGTCTGCGACGTGCTGATGTATCTGAACGATATGATGCTGGCGCTTGGGGTCACGCCCGAAGAGATCGCCGGGGCCTACCGCGGCAAATTCCGCTATAACCTGAAACGGGACTGGGAGAGCCAAAACCAAGTGCTGTTCACCCATTCCGACTTAGAAGACGCCTGAAAACCAGAAATTGAAACTGCGGCCAACGGAGGGCTTTGCAATGAGAGAAGATCTGCTTTATTGGGTTTGGGTGACGCTTTGTTTCCCGCCTGCCAACCCGAAGATGCTGCAGCTTTTGGAGGAGCTGACGCCAAGGGAAATCTATGAACGCCAAGGCAGCCTTCCGTTCCCCTTCCTTGGGGCGGAGGATGTCAGGCGGCTGAAGAAGGTGCCGCTGGCGATGGCCGAGGGCGTGCTTGAACGGTGCGGGCAGCTGGGCGTCCATATCCTGACGATGCAGGATGAGGATTATCCCAGAAGGCTTCTCCATATCGAATTCCCGCCGCCGGTGCTTTACTGCCAGGGTTCCCTTGCCAACCTTGACCAGCTGCTGACCATCGGCATTGTGGGGACGCGTTCGGTAAACGACTATTACCGCCGCGCTACCGGCAATGTCAGCTTCCAGCTGGCAAGGGCGGGCGCGGTGATTGTCAGCGGCTGTGCGGCGGGCTGCGACGAATACGCCCACCTTGGGGCGTTGCGGGCAAAAGGGGTTACAGTCGGCGTGCTGGCCTGCGGTTTTGGGGTCAACTATCCTGCTAAAACTGAATATGTCCGCAAAGAGATACCGGCGCAAGGCGCGCTTATCAGCGAATTGCCGCCGGGTACCAAGGAAGACCGGCACTATTTCCGCATCCGCAACCGGCTGATTGCCGGGCTGTCGGAAGGGGTGCTGATTTCCCAGACGCCGACCCGCAGCGGCGCTTTGCTGACTATTACCCATGCGCTTGAGCAGGGGAAGGATATTTTCTGTCTGCCGCCCAACGATATTTTCAGCAATACCTGCATGGGGATTGCGCCGGCTATCCGCGATGGCGCACAGGTCATCCTGTCGGCCCGGGATATCCTGGATTATTACCTCAGCCGCTTTGAACCGGTGCTCGACATGGAACGGATGCCGGCGGCAGATATGACGGGCAGCCGCCCGGGCAAGCGGCCGGCGAAAGCTGCGCCTGAAAAGAAAAAGCGGGCGAAAGACGAGCCAGGGACTTCTGCTCCGCCCGATAAGACGGCAAACGCCGCGCCTGCGCCGCTGCCGGAATGGCTTACCGATCAGCAGCGGCAGGTATTGCTGATGCTGGGGGAAGGGCCTAAACAGGTGGAGGAGCTGATGGAAAGCACAGGGCTTGCCTCCTATGAACTATTGACGCTGCTTACAGAGCTGGAACTGGCAGGGTTGGCGCGGATGCTTTCCGGGCAGCGTTACGAGCGCATGGGCTGACTGTTTGCCATTCAAGGCGGGCCGCGGACGCGGCCCGCAGCTCCGCGCAGCGAAGCTGCGCGAAAGGCCATGCGAATGACCTTGAAATGCCTCTCAGGCGCGGAGGAGAAAACGCTTGCGTTTGCTGCTCCGTGTCCGAGAACGCCGCATAAAGGCGGTCAATCCAATCGAAAGGAACGAAGCTATGAAAAATCTGGTGATTGTAGAGTCGCCTGCTAAGGCAAAAACCATCAAAAAATATTTGGGGAAAAATTATGAAGTAGTGGCCTCTATGGGCCATGTTCGCGATCTGCCCAAAAGTACGCTGGGCGTCGACGTCGACAACGGCTTTACGCCCAAATACCTGAATATCCGGCGGCAATCGGATACAATTAAAGCGCTGCGGGAGGCCGCCAAAAAATGCGACCGTATCTATCTCGCAACCGACCCCGACCGCGAAGGCGAGGCTATTTCTTGGCACCTGGCCCATATCCTCAGCCTGGATGTGGCCGAAGCCAACCGGGTGACCTTCAATGAAATTACCCGCACTGGCGTCAAAGAAGGGATGGCCCATCCCCGGCAGATCGATATGGATTTGGTCAACGCCCAGCAGGCAAGGCGGGTGCTTGATCGTATTGTCGGCTATAAGCTTTCCCCTTTCCTTTGGAAAAAGGTCAAACCGGGGCTTAGCGCCGGGCGGGTGCAGTCGGTGACCGTGCGGATGATCGTCGACCGCGAAGAGGAAATCCGCGCTTTCTGCCCGGAAGAATACTGGAGCATCGAAGCCAAACTCACCGCCAAAACTTCCCGCAAGGCTTTCCTCGCCAAATTCTACGGCCGCGCCGGCGAACGGATGGAGCTGAAAACCAAGGAAGAGACCGACGCGGTGCTGGCTGGCCTGCAGGATGTCGCCTTCACGGTCGGGAAAATCAAAAAAGGCGTGCGCAAAAAATCTCCAGCGCCCCCCTTTACCACCTCTACCTTACAGCAGGAGGCCTCTCGCAAGCTCAATTTCCAATCCCGCCGCACAATGCGCGCAGCCCAGGAACTTTACGAAGGCGTCGACCTGCCCAAGCTTGGGGCGGTGGGCCTGATTACCTATATGCGTACCGATTCGCTGCGGATTTCCGACGAGGCCAAGGCCGCCGCCGCCGCTTTTATTGAAGATCGTTACGGCAAAACCTACCTGCCCGACGCCCCCCGTGTCTATAAGTCCAAAAACAACGCCCAGGATGCCCACGAGGCCATCCGCCCGACGATGCCGGAGATGTCGCCGGACAAGGTCAAGGAAAGCCTGACCTCCGACCAGTATAAGCTCTATAAGCTCATTTGGGAGCGTTTTATTGCCAGCCAGATGGCGAACGCCGAATACAACACCGTTGCCGCCGATATTAACGCTGGCGAGTACCTGTTCAAAGCCAATGGCTTTTCAGTCAAATTCGACGGATTTACTGTCCTTTATGTGGAGGGCCGCGACGACGAGGAGGAGAAGGAAGGCGCGCTGCCGCCGCTTGAGGAAGGGGACGCGCTGAAAGTGTCTTCCCTCAACGGCAGCCAGCATTTCACCCAGCCGCCCCCACGGTTTACCGAGGCCTCGCTGATTAAAGTGCTGGAAGAAAATGGCATTGGCCGGCCTTCCACCTATTCTCCGACCATCACCACCATCCTCGACCGCCACTATATCGAGCGCGAAGGCAAGCAGCTGAAGCCCACCATCTTAGGCGAAATCACCACGACGCTGATGAAAGACCATTTTGCCGACGTTGTGGACGCCGCCTTCACCGCCCATATGGAAAGCGACCTTGACTTAGTGGGTGAAGGGAAAAAAGCCTGGGTCAAGACCTTGGAAGAATTTTACGGCGATTTTGCCAGCACCCTTGCCAAAGCCGAGGAGGAAATGAAGGATATCCGCATGAAAGTCCCGGACGAGGAAACCGACATCGTCTGTGAAAAATGCGGCCGCAATATGGTCATCAAAATGGGCCGCTACGGCAAGTTCCTTGCTTGTCCCGGGTTCCCTGAATGCCGCAACACCAAGCGCATCGCGGTGGAGGCCCCTGGGGCCTGTCCCAAATGCGGCGGCAAGATCCTGGAGAAAAAATCCCGCAAGGGCAAGAAATTTTTCGGCTGCGAGCATAACCCGGCTTGCGACTTTATGACCTGGGATACCCCAATTGCCGAAAACTGCCCACAGTGCGGCAAAACGCTGTTAAAAAAGATGGGGCGGGGCGCAAAGATCCATTGCTCCAACGCGGAATGCAGCTATGAGCGGGCGGCCGAGAAAAACGGCAGCAGCGCCGAGGCTGCCGAAACCGCTGAGGCTGAAGCATGATGCGGGTGGGAGAGGTTACAGTGGTCGGCGGCGGCCTTGCGGGGTGTGAAGCCGCCAATATCCTGACAAAATACGGCTTTTCCGTCGCTCTTTATGAGCAGAAGCCCAAACAATATTCCCCTGCCCATCAGTATCCCGGCTTGGCGGAACTTGTCTGTTCCAACTCTTTGAAGGCCTCCCGGCTGGAATCGGCTTCCGGACTGCTGAAGGAAGAAATGCGCCTTTTGGGATCCCTGCTCCTTCCCTGCGCCGAGAAATCGGCTGTCGCGGCAGGCGGGGCGCTGGCGGTAGACCGTTATCGTTTTTCCGACCTGGTCACCCAACAAATCCGTGAAAACCCCCATATCCGCATCATTGGGGAAGAGGTGACGGCCCTGGGTGACGCTCCGGCGATTATCGCTACTGGGCCGCTGACCAGCGATAAGCTGGCGGCGGAAATCGTCCAGGTGACTGGGGCTGGGCGGCTGAGCTTTTTTGACGCCGCCGCGCCGATTGTATCGGCCGACAGCATTGACCGCAGCGTAGTTTTTGCAGCGTCCCGCTATGGCCGCGGCGAAGACGATTATCTTAACTGCCCGATGGATAAAGAAGAATATGAAACCTTTTACAATGCCTTGGTTGGCGCTGAGGGCGCAGCGCTCCATGCTTTCGATGAAGGCTTCCGGGTCTATGAGGGCTGTATGCCTATTGAGGTTATGGCCAAGCGCGGGCCGGATACCATCCGCTTTGGCCCGCTGAAGCCGGTGGGGCTGCGCGACCCCCGCACTGGGCGTCGGCCTTGGGCTGTGGTGCAGCTGCGGCGGGAAAATAACGCAGGTACCCTTTATAACTTGGTCGGTTTCCAAACCAACCTGAAATGGGGCGAACAAAAGCGGGTATTCTCGATGATCCCCGGCCTTCAGGCGGCGGAGTTTGTCCGCTATGGGGTCATGCACCGCAACACTTTCCTCGATTCCCCGCGCCTTTTAAATCGCTTTTTCCAGCTGAAAGGCCGGCCAAACCTCTGGTTTGCCGGACAGATGACCGGCGTGGAGGGGTACATGGAGTCGGCGGCCAGCGGGCTGCTTTGCGGGCACCATTTGGCGCGGGCGCTGCTGGGGCTTGCGCCGCTTGTCCTGCCTTCCGATACCATGCTGGGGGCGCTTTCTGACCATATTGTCAACACCGAATCGGACTTCCAGCCAATGGGGGCGAGTATGGGGCTTCTGCCGCCGCTGCCGGAACGGGTAAAGGACAAAAGGCTCCGCTACCTGGCGCTGGCAGAGCGGGCCGTTGCCTCGCTCAAAGGCAGCCTCCAAGCGGCCGGGATCCCTGAAGGGGGGCCTGGGCATGAAAAATAGGCGCATCAAGCCGCTTGTTTTGATAGCGGCGCTGGCGATCCTTTTAAGCAGCTGCGGCAGGCATAGGGAGCTTCAGCTGGCAATGTTCGACGGTGAAGATAAGGTCTTGATGGCGGCGGACAGCTTTTCCTATAAAAACCATAAAGTGGCTACAGAATCAGATTCCGACAGCGCCGTTTATAACGGCAGTTTCGGCCTTTTTACTGGTGCGGAAACCCTCTGGGATTCGCTGAAAATCCCTGTCCCTGGCGAGGTTACCCTCTCTGGCAGCGCCAAAATCGAGAGCGGGGCGTTTAAGCTGATACTGGTTTCTGAAAACGGGGTGGAGACTTTTTATAATGCCGATGACGGCGAAGATTTTTCGCTGACCGCCGACCTTTCGATAGGGCGTTGGCGGATCAAGGCGGTGGGCAGGGAGGCGGAGGGTTCTTTTACCATCTCTGCGACAGAACCAATTTTTTGACTGCATCGGGGCTTCACGAAAATAAGCGCTGATTGCCAGGAGGACTGAGCGATGAAAATTATTGTAGACGGCTTTGGCGGCGACAATGCGCCGCTCAGCGTGCTGGAGGGCTGCGCGCTGGCGGCGGCGGAATACGGCGTCGGGATTATCGTGACCGGCGACGAGCAAAAGCTTCGGGAAACCGCCGCCCAGCATAACATTTCCCTTTCCGGCATTGAGATTGCCCATGCGCCGGATGTGATTACGATGCACGACGACCCAGTAAGCCTTTTGAAGGCCAAGTCCCAGTCTTCGATGGCGGCGGCTTTCAACCTGTTAAAGGAAGGGAAAGGCGACGCCTTTGTTTCCGGCGGCAGCACTGGCGCAATTGCAGTAGGGGCGAATTTTATCATCCGCCGGATCAAGGGCGTCAAGCGCGCCGGGCTGGCAACGGCGATCCCGACGATTGACGGCTGCTATCTGCTGATGGACGCCGGTGCGAACCTGGACTGCAAGCCCGAAACGCTGACCCACTTCGGCGTGATGGGCAGCATCTATATGGAAAAGGTACTGCGGGTCAAAAACCCCCGCGTGGGGCTTGTCAATGTGGGCAGTGAGGACACCAAGGGCGGCGAGCTGCAGCTCCAGGCGTATAAGGCCCTCAGCGCGGCTCCGGTCAACTTTACTGGCAACGTTGAAGCGCGCGAATTGCCGGCAGGCGCTGTGGACGTAGCAGTGGCTGACGGTTTTACCGGCAACGTGGTGCTGAAGCTGACTGAGGGGTTGGGGTCGATGTTCTCGAAGAAGCTGAAGGGGATGTTCGGCTCTGGTGCAGGGAAACTTGCGGCGCTGCTGGTTATGGGTCAGATTAAGGCCTTTAAAAAGGCGATGGATTATACCGAATACGGCGGCGCGCCGCTTTTGGGCGCAGCCAAGCCCGTGATTAAGGCCCATGGCAGCTCCAACGCCAAAGCTTTCAAGAATGCCATCCGTCAGGCAAGGGATTTTGTCCAGTCTGATGTCAACGGCGAGATCGTTAAAGCGATGGCTGCGCTGAAGCAGCAGGGCGAAACGGAGGCGGAGTAAATGCAGATCCTGATTGGCAGCGGCAACCCCGGCAAGGTGGACGAAGTGGCACAGTTTTTGCAAGGGCGGGGCTTTGAAGCGGTAAGCGGCACTAGGTTCCCCATCGATCCGGAAGAGACCGGCAGCTCGCCCGCCGAAAATGCCGCTATTAAGGCGAAGGCCTATTGTGAAGCGTCAAACCTGCCAACCCTTTCTTTTGATTCCGGGCTTTACATCCTCTCGCTGCAGCCGGACGATCCCCGCCAGCCCGGGTTGTATGTCCGCAGGGCGGCGGGCCGGCGGATGGACGACGAGGAAATGCTTGCGTATTATATGGCGCTTGCCCATGAGTTGGGCGGGAAGGCGCTCTGCCAGTGGGTGAGCGGTTTTGGCGCGGCGCTGCCTGATGGCCGGGTGGTTTCAGGCGATGACCGCGAGGGCCAGCCGCTTTCCTGGCAGTTTTACCTCACGGACAAGCCCCGCGGCGAGTTGCTGGTGGGCAAGCCCCTTCACTGTATTTCGGTGGAGGCGGACAGCGGGCGGTACTTTTCGGAACGGGAGGCTGACGGTTCGTCGGCGCTGCGCGGCAGGCGTATCCGGGAACGGGCGTTGGCAGCGCTGCTTGGCATGATGGAAGAAGGAGGGCAAAAGGGTGAATGAAGCGTTGTTGCAGGACAGTTGCAGCCGTTGGCCCAAAGTGGCTGCGGCACGGGTAAGGGCGGCTGTTTCGCTGATGCGGACAGCGGCGGAGAATCCTATTGAAAAGGGCCGTCTCGGCAAGCTCCGCGGCGCGATTTACGCGGTTATGGCGGGGCTTCCCATCAGTGATTTCCAGGAAGGGCTGGCGCATCTGAACGGGGTGGCTTTTGCGGCGGCGCTGCTGGCCAAAAGGCGGGGCGAAGCCCCCGAATTGGCGGCAATGGCCGGCCTGCTTCACGATTTTTACGGCTATATTGCCAGCGATACGGAGGATCACGGCCGTAAAGGCGCAGCCTGCGCGGCGAAAGTACTGGAGGCGTTGGGGCTTGCTAGTGATGATGAGATCGACGCCATTGCTTCGGCTATTTATGTCCATAGCGATAAGGGCGGGCGGCATACTCCTTTTGAGGAAATCCTAGTCGACGCCGATGTGCTCCAGCATGGGCTTTACGATCCCGCAGCGCCGCTGAAGCCCAGCGAAAGGCAGCGCTTCGAGTCTGTTTGCCGGGAGTTAGGGATACAGGCGGACGGCGCTTTTTGAAAGGGGGCTGCCGCGCCCCTTAGAGAGGAAGTTTACAGTGGAAATCATCATTGGCAGCAAAAACCCGGCCAAGCCGGCGTCCTTAGCGCCTCTTTTTGAGGGGATGGGCGTTGCCCTGTTGGCTGCGCCCTGTTCGGTGCCGGTGGAGGAAGCAGGGCGCGACCCTGCGGAAAATGCGCTGCTGAAAGCGAAAGGCTATGCGGCCCATTTCCAGAAGCCGGCGATGGCCAACGACTCGGCGCTCTATCTGCTTTCCCTGCCCCGGGACGACCCCAGGCAGCCGGGCGTGTTTGTACGCCGGGTCGGCGGGCGGGAACTTACCGACGCGGAGATGGTCAGGCATTACAGCGCGCTGGCCCAAAGCCTTGGCGGACGGGTGGAGGCTGCCTGGTTCAACGGTTATGCGATTGCTTTCCCGGGCGGCGGGGCTGCCTGTTTCCTGATGCCGGAACGGCTGGCCAGGGGCTGGGCGTTTTACTTGCGGGGGGAGGCGCTGCGGCCGCTGCACCCAGGGTATCCGTTGGATAGCATTTCCGAGATGGTGGAAGACGCTGCCGGCCGGCCGCTCCGAGAGGAGGGCGTTGCGGCGGTGAAGGCCTTTTTTGCAGGGCAGATCGAGGCTTTCCAAAAACAGGCTGCCTGCCCGCTATAGAAAGTGAGTGATTGATTTGACAGAAGCAGTGGAACAGCAAAAGCTTTCTGACTTGCAGCAGAAAATTGGTTATACCTTTAAAAACCCGCGGCTGCTGCAGCAGGCGCTGACCCATTCCTCGTTTGCCAACGAGGGCAAAAAGCACGGCAAAAACAATGAACGGCTGGAATTCCTGGGCGATTCGGTTTTGTCGGTGATTGTGGCCAAACATCTATTTTTGACTTTTAAGGATGTGCCAGAGGGGGAGCTGACCAAGCTGCGGGCAAGTCTAGTCTGCGAAAAGGCGCTGGACGGCTTTGCCAGCCAGCTGCAGCTGGGGGAGTACCTGCGGCTGGGCAAGGGGGAGGAGATGACCGGCGGGCGGCGGCGGCCGTCGATCCTCGCCGACGCCTTCGAGGCGCTGATCGCGGCGATTTATCTCGACAGCGGTTACGAGCCTGCCCAGCGCTTTGTCATGGGGTTTATCCCTAAAACGCTGGATACCCGCGGCCTGCACGCGCTGGCTGATTATAAGACGGCGCTTCAGGAGATTATCCAGCAGAACCGCGAGGAAAAGATCGAGTATGTGATGGTTGAGGAGCGGGGGCCTGACCATGCTAAGGTTTTCACGGCCCAGGTGCTTTTGAACTCCAACGTCATCGGCTGCGGCGAGGGCAGCAGCAAAAAGCAGGCCGAGCAGAACGCTGCCAGGGAGGCCCTCAAGCTGATGGGTTACGACCTGTGAGCATCGCCTTTTTCATTCCCCATAAGGGCTGCCGCCACCGCTGCAGCTTCTGCGACCAGCGGGCGGTTTCGGGACAGGGCGAACCGGTGACGGCGGCAGAGGTTTCCGCGGCCTTGGAAAGGGCTTTTTTGCATCCCCAGCCGCCGGGGACAGAGATTGCCTTTTTTGGCGGCAGCTTCACCTGCCTGCCCCGGACGGAAATGGCGGCTTTTTTGGAGGCGGCTTATCCGTTTGTAGCGGCGGGGAAGGCGGCGGGCATCCGCTGTTCGACCCGGCCCGACGGCATTGATGGCGAGGTTTTGGCTATTTTGAAGCATTACCAAGTGCGGGCGGTGGAGCTTGGGGCCCAGTCGATGGACGACCGGGTGCTGGCGCTTAACGGCCGGGGGCATACCGCTGCTGGTGTGATACAGGCCGCAGCGCTGATCCACAGCGCCGGCTTGGAGCTGGGGGTGCAGATGATGGTCGGGCTGCCGGGTGAGCAGGAAGGCGGCGCTGCCAGGACGGCGGAGCGGCTGATAGCCTTAAAGCCGGCGACGGTGCGCATCTACCCTGCGCTTACGCTGAAAGGCACGCGGATGGCGGAACTGTTTCTGGCGGGACAGTATCAGCCGCTGACGCTTGAAGAGGCAGTCAGGCAGTGCGCCGCGCTGATGGAGATCTTTAAAAAGGCTGGCGTCAAGGTAATCCGGGTAGGGCTGCAGGCCGAGCGCTCGCTGGAAGAAAACCTGCTGGCGGGGCCGTACCACCCGGCCTTCCGGGAACTCTGTGAGGGGGCGGCCATTCAGGAGGCTGTAGACAAGGCGCTGGCAGGTTTCCCGGAAGGGGCGGCGCTGACGTTGTGGGTGCACCCCAAAGACCGTTCCCGGACAGCGGGGCACCAAAAACAGAATCTGCGGCACTGGGCGGGGATGGGGTATGCAGTTGCCATCCGCGAAGACAGGGCGGCAGTACCGGGAAGCTGGCGGCTGGAGCAGCAGGCCGCCAGCCCATAACTGATTGCAGAAAGGGTAACGTTCATGCTTTTAAAGTCGTTGGAGATCCAGGGCTTCAAGTCCTTCCCTGACAAAACGAAGATTACCTTTAATAAAGGGCTGACCGCTGTGGTAGGCCCCAACGGCTCCGGCAAGTCCAACATCAGCGACGCCATCCGCTGGGTGATGGGGGAACAGTCTACCAAAACCCTCCGCGGCGGGCGGATGGAGGATGTTATTTTTTCCGGCACAGCTTCCCGCAAGGCCCAGGGCTGGGCGATGGTATCCCTTTCTTTTGACAATGGGGACAGGGCGCTGGCGGTGGACAGCGACGAGGTGATCATCACCCGGCGCTACTACCGCTCCGGCGAAAGCGAATATCTGGTCAACGGCGCGGCTGTCCGGCTCAAGGACATCAACGAGCTGTTTATGGATACCGGCCTTGGCCGGGACGGCTATGCAATGATCGGCCAGGGGCGCATCGCCGAGATTGTCGGCGCTAAGGGCAAAGAGCGCCGCGAAATCTTTGAGGAGGCGGCAGGCATTTCCAAATTCCGCTACCGCCGTACCGAAGCCGAGCGGAAGCTTGAGGGGGCGCAGGAGAACCTGCTGCGGCTTTACGATATTTTAAACGAGCTGGAAGGCCGGGTGGGGCCGCTGCAGGCCCAGTCGGAGAAGGCAGCAGCTTTTTTGAAGCTGTCCGAGGAGAAAAAGGCGTTGGAGGTGTCCCTTTGGCTGAAGACGCTGGAGCAGTACCGCAGCGCGCTGAAAGGGCAGGAGAACCGCTGGCTGATCGCCAAAGGCGAGGAGGAGCGGCTGGCGGCTGCGGCGGAGAAGCTGGAAACGGAGATTGCGGCAGCCTACGACCGGCGCAACGGCTGGGCGGCCAAAAGCGATGAATACCGCCGTATCCGCGAGAACGTCCAGGCTAGGCTTGCCGGGCTGAAGGCCGACGCCGCGGTGCGGGAAAATGAGCTTGGCCATACGCTGGAGGGCATCCGCGAGGCGGAAGAGGCGCTGGAAAGGCAGGAGGAATCTTCCAAAGAGGCTGACCGGCAGATTGCCGTCTGGGAGGACAAGGCCCAGGGGATCCGCGGGGCGCTGGCGGCGCTTGGCGACGAACGGGCGGCGCTGCGGGAAAACCAGCAGGCGCTGGCGAGGCAGGATAAGGACGCCGGGGAGCGGCTAACAGCCCTCACTGGGCGCGCCCAGCAGATTGAGCTGGACATTTCCCGGCACAATATGGCCATTGCCGGCCTGCAGGGCGGCATGGCGGACGAGCAGCTCCGGCTTAGCCAGGCGGGGGAGGAGCTGCTGGCTATTGAAAAGCAGGCTGCCGACGAAGCAGAGGCGCTGGCGGAGCTTGACGGGCTGCTTTCAGAGATCGCAGGGCACAGGGACACCCTGCAAAACGCCCTTGCGGGCTATGAAATGAAGCTTGCGGGGCGGCAGAATCGGCTGGACGGTCTGCGGGAAAGGCAGCAGGAATTAGCGCTTCAGCAGCAGGAAAAACTACAGCGGGCCAAATTGCTGCTTGACCTGGAAGAGAACCTCGAAGGTTTTGCCCAGAGTGTGCGCGCCGTCATGCGCTGGAAGAAAAACGGCAGCCTTGCCGGCGTCCACGGCACTGTGGCTAGCCTGCTGACGGTTGAAGAGCCCTATACGCTGGCGATTGAGACGGCGTTAGGCGGGGCGCTGCAAAACCTGGTTGTTGAGGACGAAGGGACGGCGAAAAGCTGCATCCGGCGGCTGCAGCAGGAACGGGCGGGCCGGGCGACCTTCCTGCCGCTGACCTCTATCAAGGGGAATATGCTGCAGGAGCAAGGGCTTGCCGGCTGCCCAGGGTATCTGGGGCTTGGGCCGGAGCTGGTAAAGTGCGATCCGCGCTATGAAGGGGTTGTGCGTTTTTTGCTGGGGCGGATTGTTATTGCGGAGGACCTGGACGCCGCCGGGGAGATTGCCAAGCGTTTTGGCTATCGTTTCCGCGTGGTGAGCCTGGACGGCCAGCAGGTCAACGCCGGCGGCTCCTTTACCGGCGGTTCGGCGGCCAGGGAACGCGGGCTGCTCAGCCGAAAAAACGAGGCGGAGCGGCTGCTTCAGGAGGGCCGGGCGCTGGACGGGCAGAAAAGCGCGCTGGCGGCAGAGGCGGACGGACTTTCTGCGGAGATCGGCAGGCTGAAAGCCGAAATGAAAGGGGTGCAGGACGAGCTGGCCACGGCCGGGGAGGACAGCATCCGCTTTGAAGGGGAGAAGAAACGCTACCTGTTAAGCCAGCCGCAGCTTGCCAAGCGCAGACAGCAGTTGGCAGCCCAGCAGGCCGACAGCGCCAAACGGATTGCCGACGGCAAAGAAAAGGCGGCGGCGGCAAAGGTTTCGCTGGAAGGGCTTGCCAAGGAACAGGCCGAAGTCCATGGGGAGCTTGCCCGGCAGCAGGGGCAGGGCGACGCTTTCGCCAAAGAGCGGGAGGCGCTTCTTGCGGCGCTGTCGGACTGTTCGGTGCGGGAGATGGGGCTGCAGAAGGACCTTGACGCGGCGCTGCAGAATGCCAAGGCCCTGCGGGAGCAGAAGTCCAGCGATAAGGGCGCGGCGGCGGCGCAGCTGAAGAAGAAAGAGGAGCTGGAAACCAAAGCAAAGGAACTCCAGCTTGCCCGCGAGCGGATGGCCGGCGAGGAAGCCGCCTTTTCCCGGCAGATTGAGGAATACGGCGAACGTATCCTCCAGTCCGGCGAACGCCAGACCGAAGCTGAAGGCGAGGCTACGAAACTCCGCCAGCAGGCGGGCGAGCTTTCCGCTCAAAAGGAGCGGGCCGCCGGGGAGCTGGCAAGGCTTTCAGAGCAGAAGCTCGCGGCCCAGAAGGATTATGACGGCATCATCCAAAAGCTTTGGGAGGAATACGAGCTGACCCGCAGCGAGGCGGCGGCCATAGCGCTGGAAATCCCCGACCCGGCCGCAGCGGCGCGGGAGCTGGCGGGCCTAAAGAACCAAATCAAAGCCCTAGGGAATGTCAACCTATCGGCGATTGAGGAATACAAAGAGGTATCGGAGCGCTACCGTTTCCTAAAAGCCCAGGTTGACGACGCCGCCAATGCCCGCGATGAGCTTTTAGGGCTGATTGACGGGCTGACTGGGGAGATGGAACGGATCTTCAAGGAGAGCTTCACTTCGGTCAACCGCCATTTCGGCGAGATTTTCCAGCAGCTGTTCGACGGCGGCAGCGCCAGTCTCCAGCTGGACGACCCTAACGATGTTTTAAACTGCGGCATTGAAATTTTTGTGCAGCCGCCGGGCAAGATTATCAAGAACCTAGCAGCGCTTTCCGGCGGCGAGCAGGCTTTTGTGGCGATTGCTATCTACTTTGCCATTTTAGCGGTGCGGCCCGCGCCCTTTTGCGTGCTTGACGAGATTGAGGCGGCGCTCGACGATGTCAACGTCGCCCGCTATGCCGCCTACCTGAAGGGGCTTTGCAGCCGGACGCAGTTTATCCTGATTACCCACCGGCGGGGCACGATGGAAGAGGCCGATGTGCTTTATGGGGTGACGATGCAGGAACAGGGGGTTTCCAAGCTTTTGGAACTGAAGGTGGCTGAACTGTCGGCCGGGTTGATGGCTGGGCAGGCTGATTCATAAAAGGAGGGACGATTTATGGGGCTTTTTGACAAACTAAAGGAAGGGCTTCGTAAGACGAAAGAGTCGATGATGAAAAAGGTGGAGGGGGTCATCCATTCCTTCACCAAAATCGACGAAGACTTTTTGGAAGAGCTGGAAGAGACGCTGATTATGTCCGACGTCGGGATGCAGACCGCCGAAGGGATTATCGCGGCGCTGCGGAAAAAGATCAAAGAGACCGGCGCCACCGATACTGGCGCGGTCACCGGGCTTTTGCGGGAGATTATCGCCGAGATGCTTGCCGAGGAACGCCCGCTGTCCCTTGCAACCCAGCCGTCCATCGTTTTTGTCATCGGTGTCAACGGCGCAGGCAAGACCACCACCATCGGCAAGCTAGCCGCCCGCTATAAGGCGGAGGGCAAGAAGGTGCTTTTAGGGGCGGCGGATACCTTCCGAGCAGCGGCAATCGACCAGCTGGCGGTCTGGGCGGAACGCAGTGGCGTGGATATGGTACGGCACCAGGAAGGCTCCGATCCGGCGGCGGTGGTGTATGATTCCATTGAGGCGGCCAAGGCCCGCGGGACGGATATCCTGCTGATTGACACGGCCGGGCGGCTGCACAACAAAAAGAACCTGATGGCCGAGCTGCACAAAATGTTCCGTATCGTCAGCCAAAAGGCAGAGGGCTGTGATGTCGAGGTACTGCTGGTGCTGGACGCGACCACCGGCCAGAACGCCGTCAGCCAGGCCGAGCTTTTCAAAGAGGCTGCCGACATCACCGGCATTGTGCTGACCAAACTTGACGGTACGGCCAAGGGCGGGATTGTCATCGCCTTAAAGAACCAGCTGGGGCTGCCGGTGCGGTTTGTCGGGGTCGGCGAGAAGATCGACGACCTACAGCCTTTCCAGCCGGAGGATTTCGTCCGGGCGCTGTTTGAATAAACATGATAAGGGAGAAGAAAACCATGAAACTGGGAAAGATTATTCTGTTAGGTGCCTTGGCTGCGGGGGCGGCCTGGTTTTATAAAAAGTATCAGGACGGCAAAAGCGCGTCGGACGCCGCTCCTGACGGCAAAGACTTCCCGGAGCCTGATTTTGACGGCGACATACCGGCGTTTGACGGCGACATACCAACGTTTGACGGAGATATGCCGGCGTTTGACGGCGATATACCAGCATTTGACGGAGATATGCCGGCGTTTGACGGAGATATGCCGGCGTTTGACGGCGATATACCAGCGTTTCATGGAGATATGCCAATATTTGACGGCAAGTTTCCAGAATCAGAAGAGAAGGAGGACCAACAATGAAACTGAAAGGGTTATTACTGTTCGGTGCGCTGGCTGCTGGCGCAGTTTGGCTGTACAGGAGGTATAAGGAAGACGAGGAGATAAACGGCGGCTGTTTTTTCGATGAAGACGACCTGCCAAGGGCTGCTGAAAACGAGGACGCTGACAGCGATAGGCTGTCAAATGAGGAGGAAAACGGGGATGAAGCTTAAAAACCTGCTGTTGTTGGGGGCGTTGGCTGCCGGCGCGGCTTATCTCTATAAACAGTATAAACATCCTACGGTTGCCTGTTCGGTTGGCGTGATTGGCGGGCGCAAGGCAAAGCCCCAACGGGAGCTGATGTTTGCTACTGGTAACCTCCATAAGGCTGCTGAGATGGAGCGGATGCTCGCCCCCATTGGCTGTCGGGTGCTGCCGGTGGAACTGGACGTGGAAGAGACCGGCAAGAGCTTTGCCGAGAACGCCCTTTTGAAGGCGCGGGCGGTTTACGCCCTGACCGGCTGCCCAGTCATTGCGGACGATTCCGGGTTGTGTATCGACGCCTTAAACGGCCAGCCGGGAATCTATTCGGCGCGCTATGGCGGCGAAGGGGCCACCAGCCACGACAAGAACCTGAAAGTGCTGCGGGAGATGGCCGGCGTGGAAGACCGTGCTGCCCGTTTTGTCTGTGCGATTGCCTACCTGGACCAGGACGGCGACGAGCACCTGTTTGTCGGGGAATGCCGCGGGGAAATCGGCTTTGAGGAACGGGGCGGAAAGGGCTTTGGCTACGACCCAATTTTTATGCTTGGGGAACGGAGCATCGCCGAGCTGGAGGCTGCGGAAAAGGACGCTGTCAGCCATCGGGGCGCTGCCGTGAGAAAGCTTATGGCTTATCTGAAGGAACACTGAAGGGCTGGGCAGCATGAATGCCAGCAGAAAAGGACATGGAAAAATGGAAATGACGATTACCAGCAAACAGCGCGCCCGGCTGCGGGCGATGGCTAATGGCCTGGACACCATCCTGCAGGTGGGCAAAGGCGGCATCAATGAAAATACAGTCAAGCAGGTGGCCGACGCCCTGAAGGCCCGCGAACTGATCAAAATCAGGGTGCTGGAAAACAGCCTTTATACGGCCAAGGAGGCCGCGGCAGAACTGGCGGAGGCCGCCGACTGCCTGGTGGTGCAGATCTTAGGTACCCGTATCACCCTCTACCGCCCCAACCCCGAAAAGCCAGTCATCCAGCTGGACGGCTGACCCAGCAGGGGGACAGGATGGAACAGATTGCGATTTATGGCGGCACCTTCAACCCGGTGCACCTAGGGCATCTGCATTTGGCGGCCAAAGTCCAGGCAGCGCTTGGGTTTGACCGGCTGCTGTTCATCCCGGCGCGCATCCCGCCCCATAAGGCGGCGGAGGACTTGGCGCCGGGGGCGGCGCGGCTGGAGATGCTCCAGCTTGCCGCAGCGGAAATCCCCAACGCGCAGGTCAGCGATATCGAGCTGAAATCGAAGGGCAAAAGCTATACCATCTATACGCTGGAAAAGCTGGCGGTGCTGTTCCCTAAAAGTCAGCTGACACTGCTGATGGGGTCGGATATGCTGCTGACCTTTGACCAGTGGTTCCGTTGGCGGGATATTTTGAAGCTGGCGGCGCTGGCCGTGCTGGCGCGGGAAGCGGACGAACTTCCCGCGCTGCGGCGGAAGGCCGCTGCCCTTGCGCCGGGACGGGTCACGGTAATCCCAGCAGAGCCGCTGCCGGTATCCTCGACCCAGATCAGGCGGATGATCCAGGGCGGCGGGGACCCATCGGCGCTGCTGCCGCCGTCCGTGGCGGATTACATTGCTGCAAACAAATTATATAAAAAGGATAAACAATAAAAAGTCAACAGATAGGTGAGGACGATGGGTGCTGGCAAAAAACGCAAAGCCCTTCCAGCATTGCCGGAAGGGGAGCCTTGGACAAGCTATGGGGCCCTGCTCTTGGAAAAACTTTCCAGAAAGCGCTACAAGCATTCGCTGGCGGTGATGGAGCGGGCGGTTTTTTTGGCGGAAAAAAATGGCGCAGATGCTGGGAAAGCGCGGCTTGCCGGGCTTTTACATGATATTATGAAGGATATGGAGCATAAAAAACTGTTGCAATTTATTGAAGATTCTGATATACTGCTAACAGAAGAAGACCGCGCTGCACCCCAGCTTTGGCACGCTATCGGCGGGGCCGCCTATTTAAAGGGGGAGCTGGGGATTGCAGACAAGGATGTCCTAAACGCAGTCCGCTACCATACCACCGGACGGGCAGGGATGAGCCTGTTGGAAAAGGTGGTCTATCTGGCAGACCTGACCTCTGCCGACCGGGATTACCCGGATTTCCAGAAAACCTGTGCGCTTGCCGACCAAAACCTTGATCAGGCGTTGCTCTATTCGATGAAATTCCTGATCTGCGACCTGGCAGGCCGTGGGAAGCTCCTGCACCCTGACACGTTGGCCTGTTACCACGAGCTGGTGGGGCAGGGCGTGACAGTGGCGTAGGGCCTGCATTGAAACCAATGCTATTATCATAATCTGTATCGGGCTTTGCCGGGGGCTGACGCTGCGGCAGGGCCGTACGGGGAAAGGCGATGTGAGGCTTCATGGCAAAAAAAATGGCTGCCGGCCGCCGGATGCCCAAAGGGGACAGGCTGCTGCTGCTTTTGTCCATTCTGATGATTTGCGGCTCAGCGCTGGCGCTGGGGTATGTTTCGCTGATGAACTGGTCGCCGCTGGCCGAGGTAGTCAGCGGGGAGTCCGGCGCCGGCAGCGGCGGCAACCATACCGTCAGCATCGGCGAGGATATCAAGACCCCCAGCACCCAGCAGCAGCATACGGTGAATTTCCTGGTAACAGGCATCGATTATACCCGCAATGATACAAGCGCCGGCACGGTACGCGGGCAGCTGACCGATGTGATTATGGTGGTGCAGCTGGATTTGGACAACAACAACGTGGATGTGCTGCAAATCCCGCGCGACACCTGGGTTGGCACTAACGTTTCGTCCACCGGCAAAATCAACGCCATCTATGGCCGCAGCGGCCTGGAGGGGCTGGCCCAGGCGATTTATGACCAGCTTTCCATCCCTCTTGACCACTATGTCAACATCAACATGGACGGCTTTATCAACGTGGTGGACGCCGTCGGCGGGGTGGAGATCGACGTGCAGGAAAGCTTCACCCTAGAGGGCGTGACCTTCAGGCCAGGCCTACAGACTCTAGACGGCCTAAAAGCCGAAAAATTCGTCCGGGAACGTTACCACCGCAGCGGCGGCGATATTGGCCGGATCAATGCCCAGCGGCAGTTTTTAGCGGCGTTGTTCAAAAAATTCAAAGGTATCTCCATGTCGGAGGTGACACGGCTGGTGCCGATCCTGATGCAGGAGGTAACGACTGACCTGCGGGTGGGGACGGTGCTGGAGCTGGCGCCGGAGGTGCTGGCGCTGAATACCGACAACATCTCTTTCTATACTTTGCCCGGCGAAGGGGCGACTGCCAGCAACGGCCAATCGGTCTGGACCATCCATAAGGAGGTGGCCGCCGGGATGCTTAACGAGCATTTCCGTCCATACAGCGACCCCGTCCCGGCGGATAAGCTGCGGATGCAGGAGCTGCGCAACAGCACCGATTATTATGACAATAACGACAGTACCATCACCGACCTGCTGGGCGGCGGGGACTGAAAAGGAGGATATTATGGAAGCGAAGCAGCTGATGGAAAAAATCGTTACGATCCTTGACGGCAAAAAAGCGGAGGATATCCGCGCGATACGGATCGGCGACCTGACCATCCTTGCCGACTATTTTGTTATTGCCGCCGGCAGCAGTTCGACCCAGGTCAAGATGCTGGCCGACGAAGTGGATTACCAGCTGGGGCTTTCGGGCATCGAACCCCATAAGATTGAAGGCTACCATTCTGAAAACTGGATTGTGCTGGACTACAGCGACGTGGTGGTGCATATTTTCCAGAAGGAGACCCGGAGCTTTTACGACCTGGAGCGGCTTTGGGCCGATGGCGAGCAGACGGATATTTCCCATCTGTTGAAGCAGGATTGAAATTTACCGCTGCCGGGGGCTATAAAACGTCCCCGGCAGCATGGCAAAGCACTGTCCAGGCGGGTATTCCTGCTCCGCAGAAAAAAATTTTGAAAAAATTGAAAATAGGGCTGTACAAATCCCAATTTTTATGCTATAATAGTTCTTGCATTAAGGGGGCGCACCTCCTTGCGCAGAAATTATGGTATTTGGGCTCGTGGCTCAGCTGGGAGAGCGCTGCGTTCGCATCGCAGAGGTCGAGGGTTCGATCCCCTTCGGGTCCATCCAGTCATATAAATCCGAACCTTTATCCGATAGGGATACAAGGTTCGGATTTATTATTTACCCCAGCAGACGGCGTGTCGCCGACAATTCACGCCGGAAATCCAGCAAACCGGATTTCTGCTGCGGAAAAATTTGGCCGGTTCTCTCGTGGTTACAGGTAGGCGATTCCAGCTATCCCTACCGATGCAGTAGGCGTGTAGATCTGTGTTGACAGGTATCCTGGCGATTAAAAGTCTTTGCTAAGCTTTCTTCAGAAAGCGTCGTACTTTCCGTATCTTTAGTCGGAATAATTTCTTTAGGGTCTGGTCATATCAGGGAATTTGTGGTACAATATTCTTAGTAACCGCAGCTATTGCGGCGCATATTTCCAAAGGGGGTAATTTTATGTCAACAAGAATCGGTATCCTGACCAGCGGCGGCGACTGCCCCGGCCTGAATGCGGTTATCCGCGGCGTGGCCAAAGCGGCCTATGAGCTGATGGACGATGTGGAAATCATCGGTATTATCGACGGCTACCGCGGGCTTATTGAAGGCGAATACAAGGTAATGAAGCAATCGGACTTTTCCGGGATTTTGACCCTGGGCGGCACCATCCTTGGCACATCCCGCCAACCTTTTAAGCAGATGCGGGTCATCGGCGAGGACAATGTGGACAAGGTCAAGGCGATGAAGGCAAACTACAAGAAGATGAAACTGGACTGCCTGCTGATTTTGGGCGGTAACGGCACCCATAAAACCGCTGCTTTGTTGGCGGACGAGGGGCTGAATGTCATCGGGCTGCCCAAGACCATCGACAACGACCTTTACGGCAGCGACGTGACCTTTGGGTTCCATACTGCGCTGGATATTGCGACGGAGGCCATCGACCGGCTGCATACGACGGCCGCCAGCCACGGGCGCTGTATGGTGGTGGAGCTGATGGGCAACAAAACCGGTTGGCTGACCCTTTACGCTGGCGTGGCCGGCGGCGCAGACATTATCTTACTGCCAGAAATCCCCTTCGATATGGACAAGGTGGTCAAGGCGGTCAAAAAGCGTGCCGAAAGCGGCAAAGCTTTTTCAATTATTGCCGTGGCGGAGGGGGCGGCCGAGAAAAGCGAGCCGAAAAAGCGGCGCGAACGGCTGGCGGCCCGCGCCGAAGCAGGCTATAAGACCATTTCCGAAAAAATTGCGGCGGCCATTACCGAAAAGGCTGGCTGCGAGTGCCGGGTGGTTATCCCCGGGCATCTGCAGCGGGGTGGTGCGCCATCGGCTTACGACCGAGTGCTATCGACCCAGTTCGGCGCTTATGCGGCAGGGCTGATCCAGAAAAAACAGTTCGGCGTCACGGTGGCGAAGGTGGGCAATACCATCACCCAGAATAAGCTTTCCGAGATCGCCGGGAAGGCCAAGATGGTTTCGCCCGACGACCAGATGATCGTTGTCGCCAAGGATATGGGCGTTTCCTTCGGCGATTGACCAAATATAAGCCTTAAGGCAGGGGGCCGTCGGCTCCCTGCCCCTTCGCCCTATCCAATAAAACCTCAAAAGGAGCAGTTATGAAACCCATTACCCAGACTCTGACTGAATTGACGGCAGCGGCTTTTGCCCAGTGCGGCTATGACCCGGCGCTGGGGGTGGTCGGGCTGTCCGACCGGCTGGATCTCTGCCAGTTCCAGTGCAATGGCGCGTTTGCCGCAGCCAAACAGTATCACAAGGCCCCCTTTGTTATTGCCGGGGAGGTTGCGGCTGTCCTCGCGGAAAACCTTATTTTTGCTGAAGTCCAGGCTGTGCGGCCAGGTTTTCTAAACCTGACAGTCACAGACGTTTTTTTGGCCGAGGCTGCTAAAACGCAGATGGCCGACCCGCATCTTGGGATCCACCAGGCCGATTTCCCTGAAACCATCATTATCGACTACGGCGGCCCCAACGTGGCAAAGCCGCTGCATATTGGGCATCTGCGCTCCGCGATTATCGGCGAGGCGTTAAAACGGCTGGCTAGGGCGGTCGGACACCGGGTACTGGGGGATGTGCATCTGGGGGACTGGGGGCTGCAGATCGGGCTGGTGATTGCTGAGCTTTCCGAGCGGTACCCGGATTGGCGCTGCTTTGCGCCGGATTTCGACCCGGAAACCGAGACGGTTTCGGCGCTCTCTGCCGCCGACCTGAATGAAATCTACCCCTTTGCCAGCAAGCGCAGTAAAGAAGACGCTGCCTTTAAGGAAAAGGCCCATCTGGCAACCTGCGAGCTTCAAAGCGGCCGTCCAGGCTATATCGCCTTGTGGAAGGAGATCCTGCGGGTATCTGTGGCCGATATGAAAGGCAATTACCAGAAACTCGGCGTAGACTTCGACCTCTGGTACGGCGAAAGCGACGCCGACCGCTATGTCGAGCCGCTGATGGCGCTGCTGGATGAAAAGGAGCTGCTGCGCCGCAGCGAAGGGGCGCTGGTTGTAGATGTGGCGGAGGAAGGCGACAAAGCGCCGATGCCGCCGGTAATTGTCAGGAAATCCGACAATTCTAGCATCTATGCCACCACCGACCTGGCAACAATCATGCAGCGCCAACAGGATTTTTCCCCAAACCGTATCTGGTATGTTGTGGACAAGCGCCAGGAACTCCATTTCACCCAGGTGTTCCGCTGCGCAAGAAAAGCCGGGCTAATAGCCGATCATGCTGAACTTGCCTATCTGGGCTTTGGCACGATGAACGGCAGCGACGGCAAGCCGTATAAGACCCGCGACGGCGGGGTGATGCGGCTTGCCGACCTGATCGCTGCGGTAGAGGAGGCCGCCGGCGAAAAACTTGCCGGATCCGCCTTTGTCTCGGAGCCGGAGCGCCAGGAAACAGCCCGCAAAGTAGGGGTTGCGGCGCTGAAATTTGGGGATTTGATCAACCAGCGCGGCAAGGACTATATCTTTGACTTAGAGCGTTTCCTCTCTTTTGAGGGCAAAACCGGCACCTACCTGCTTTACACCGTCACCCGCATCAATTCTATCCTGCAAAAGGCCGGCGGCGGAGCGTGTCAGCTTTTCGGCATCTACAATGACGCCGACCGCGAGCTATGGCTGAACCTTTTGCTGACAGGCGCCGTCTTTGAACGCGCTTTTGAGGAAAAAGCCCCCAACAACCTCTGTGAAAACGCCTACCAGCTGGCGGCACTGTTTTCCCGTTTCTATCACGACAACCATATCCTCGCGGAAGAAGACGAAAAAAAGCGTGAAAGCTGGCTTGCTCTGTGCAGGATGGTCAAAAAGGTGCTGGAAAAGCATCTTGACGTGCTGGGGATCGAGACTGTGGAACGGATGTGAGTAATGGATGGCAGAGAGAAAACCAAACAGGCCAAAGCGCTGCTGGTGCGGATATTTTTCCCTAGGCGTTGCCCTTTCTGCGGGAAAGTCATGCTGCCGGAGGAAAATTGCTGCCCAAACTGCCTGCCAGAGCTTCCTAGGGTAGAGCAGGCGGCCCACTGCCCTTTTTGCGGCAAGCGGGGCTGCGTCTGCAGAGAGGAACGGCTGCTTGCGATGACGCAGAGCTGCTTTTACCATGAAGGTATTGCCAGGGAGGCGGTGCTGGCCATGAAATTTTACCGCCGTCCGGGCTATGCAAGGACGCTGGCGAGATGTTTGGCGGAGCTTATGGAGGATACTTCCGGCTGGGACGTAATAGTCCCAGTGCCAATGACGGCGAAAAAGCAGCGCCGGCGGGGCTATAACCAATCGGCGCTGCTCAGCCGCTTCCTATCGGAGGAAACCGGCATCCCCACAGAACCGCTGCTCGCCAAAACCCGCGAGACCCGCCCGCAGCATGACCTGGACGGTGAGGAACGGCGGCAGAACCTGTTGGGAGCTTATCGCGCTTCAGAAGGGGCGGCGGGCCTGCGGGTGCTGGTCTGCGACGACGTGCTGACGACTGGCTCGACGCTGCGGGAAGCGGCGCGGGCGCTGTTGGCGGCCGGAGCTTTGAGCGTTGGGGCGGTTACGGTAAGCTGTACGAAAAAATAGGGAGAATAACAGAGGTGTTTTTATGAAATTAAGCGCATTGTTGAATTTTGAACAGATTGTCATCCAATGCCATGATAACCCGGACGCTGATGCGATTGCCAGCGGTTTCGGGGTTTTCTGCTACCTAAAAGCCCACGGCAAGGAGGCCCGCCTAATCTATGGCGGCAGCCCTATCGGCAAAAGCAACCTAAAACGGATGGTCGAGCGTCTGGAGATCCCGATTGAATACATAGAGGAACTAAAAGAAAAGCCGCCGCTGCTGCTGACGGTGGACTGCCAGCCGGGGGAACGCAACGTAAAACCCTTCCCAGCGGAACAGTTTGCGGCAATCGACCACCATACCCTTAGGCGGGACGGCCTTTCCGGGCTGTGGGAGCAGGAGGTCCGCGATAACTACGGCGCTTGCGCGACCATTGTCTGGGATATGCTGCGGGACGAGGGCTTTGACGTCTCCAAAGACCCTGTGCTGGCTACCGCCCTCTATTACGGCCTTTTCATGGACACCTGCAAACTGCAGGAAATCTACCATCTAACTGACCGGGCGATGCGGGATGCGTTGGAGCTGCAATGCATCGACAGCGCCCTCAACGAGTTTAAGATGTACAACCTTTCCACTGAAGAGCTACGGATCGTGGGGCAGGCGCTGGCCGGCTGCGACTACCGCGAGCCCTGCCGTTACGCCGTCGCCGAGGTAGAGCCCTGCGACCCCAACCTCTTAGGGCTTATTTCCGACCAGATGATCGAGGCCGATATGGTGGACTGCTGTATCGCCTATTGTATGCTGCCCGGCGGGGCCAAGCTTTCTATCCGCAGCTGCACCGCTGAAACCAGGGCCAGCGACCTGGCGGCTTACCTTTGCGGCGGGGGCGGCCATGAGCGCAAGGCCGGCGGTTTCCTGCCTATTGAGATTTTGAAGTACCATGCCATCGACCCTAGGGAGCTTGGCAGCAGCGTCCACCGTTTTTTGACGGCGCGGATGGAGGATTATTTTGCCGAGCAGGATATTATCCGCGCGGAAAGCTGCCGGATTGATCTGTCGGCAGACCCCCTCTACCGCAAAAAGCCGGTGCCGGTTGGCTATATCCGGGCGGCGGATGTCTATCCGCCCCACACCAAGCTGAAGGTTCGGATGCTGGAAGGCGACCGGCTGGAAACAGTCTCGAATGACTTGTATCTGATGGTCGGGGTCAGGCAGGAAGTCTATGTCAACGACAAAGCAAGGCTTCTCGCCAATAATTCCCTTTCTGATGCGCCCCTGCCGCTGGCCGCCAAGGAGCTGCGGGCGGTAGAGGATGCGGTGAGCGCCGTCAATGAAGAGCACCGCCCGCTCGCGGGGCATATCTTTGCCTGTACCCCCAAAGGCGCGCAGGTCCGCGCCCGCCTGCTGACCCGCCGGACAAAGGTTTTCCAGCTGGGCAGGGAGGAATATATGCTGGGGGAACCGGGGGACTATCTGGTGGCGCGGGAAAACAACCTCAGCGATATCTACATCATCAGGGGCGATGTTTTTGCCTTGACTTATGAGCCGGAGAAGGGGGAGGGTTATGGAGCTGACTTATAAAACACGGGCGGGGGCCACCCCCCAAGGCAAGCCCAAAGTTTACTTTACCGCCCACCCATTGGACGCCTTCCTTTATTGGGAAAAAACCGCCGGAGAAATCCTTTCGCGGCAGAACTGTGCGGTTTTCTGTAAAAAGGATCCGGCGGCCCAGCCGGAAGACCTGTCCATCCTAGAGCGGATGAACCTGTTTGCCATTCCGGTAACGGCGCGGTTCTTAACCGAGCCCAACTGGGCGCTGCAGCGGGAGTTTGTCTTTGCAATGGAGCGGCATATCCCGGTGTTGATGCTGGCGGACGAAAACCTGCCCAATGATATGCAGAGACTGTTTAACGAAAAATGCCGCGAGCTGCAAATTTTAGTCCGGAAGGACTGCTATGTTTCAGACGTCAGCTATGAAGAAAAGCTGGATAAGTTTCTTTCCTCGGTATTGGTCGGGGACAGCCTGGCGGACGAAATCCGCAATGCCTTTGACGCCTATATTTTCCTCAGCTACCGCAAAAAGGACCGCGAGCATATCGGGCAGCTGATGAAGGCTATCCATGCCAACGATTTCTGCCGGGATATCGCGATCTGGTACGATGAGTTCCTGGTGCCAGGGCAGAATTTTAACGATTCCATCAAAGAAGCGCTGGATAAGAGCAGCTTGGTGACGCTGGTGGTCACCCCGAATATGGTCAACGAGCCGAACTATGTGGTCAGCACCGAATACCCGATGGCCCGCAGCGCCGGCAAGCCGATTATTCCGGTAGAAGCGGTACATACCGATGAAGGCTTGCTGAAAAACAGCTTTGCCGCCCTGCCGAACTGTATTGATATCTGCAACACCGCCGCCTTAACCCAGGCGCTGCAGCGGGAAATGGCAAAACTGAACATCCAGGGGAACGACAATTCCCCCGAGCATAACTTCCTAATTGGCATGGCCTATTTAAGCGGCGTCGATGTGGAAGCCGACCGCGCAAAAGGCCTGGAGATGATTACCGGGGCGGCCGAGGGCGGTTCTGTCCGCGCGATGGAAAAACTGGTGGAGATGTACCGCAGCGGCGACGGCGTCTCCCGCAATTACCGTACGGCCCTTTGCTGGCAGCAGCGCCTGACGGAGGCGCTGGGCAAAAAATACAGGGAAAGCCGCAGCCTTCCGGATGGGATCAAGCTGTTTAACGGCCTGCGCAGCCAGGGGGACTTTTTCTGGGAGCAGCGGGACGTTGCCGCTGCCGAAAGCGCGTATCTGCAAATGGAAAGGGTTGCCGAGGAGCTGACAGCACGGTTCGGCTTAGCGAGTGCGGGCCGCTGCCTAAGCTCTGCCTATAGCCTGGTCGGCGATATTTATCAGGCAAAAGGCGACTTTGCCGGCGCGCGGGAACAGTTTGAAGAAGGGCTTGCGCTGTCGGTGCGGCTGCTTGACGTGGACGACAGCGCCGAGCTGATGAGCGACATTTTGCTGTTCCATGAACGTCTGGGGACGCTGTGCCTTTCCCAAGGCGATTACGATGGCGCGCTGGGGCATTACCAGAAAAGCCGGGAGATGAGCCGCCTCCTTTATGAGGAATTGCAGACAGCCGCGGTCAAGCGTTCCTTTGCCGTCGCCTGCGAAAAGCTTGCCGATATTTTCCTGGAGCTTGGGGACCTTACCCAGAGCGAAGCTGCCTATCAGCAGTCGTTTAAGCTTTTTAAGGAGCTTTTGATGGAACAGCAGGACCTGCAAAGCAGGGCCAGCGTCGCGAATTCCTGTATGAAGGTCGGGGACTTCTACCGATTTAAGGGCGATTTGGCCCAGGCCGAGCGTTTTTACCGCGAAGGGGCGGCGCTGCGTGAAAAGCTCCATGAGGAACAGCATACAGTGGAATCCAAGGATAGGCTCTCCTTTGCCTATACCCGCGTGGGGCTTGCCTGCTTGGAGCAAAAACGCATGGACGAGGCGAAGTCCTGGTGCCGGAAAGGCTTCATGTTGGCCCGCGAGACAGTCGAGGAAGCGGAAACGCGGACAAGCCTTACAAACCTTTCCGTCAGCTGCAACCGCATGGGGCAGGTCTGCCTAGCCGAGGAAGACTATGCCGGCGCGGAGCAGTATTTCCTGGAAGACCTGCGCATCAGCGAAAAGCTCTATCAAAAATCATCTGCCGCCACAGATAAAAACAATGTGGCCGTCACCTGCGGCCATTTGGGGAACGTTTATGAGAGGATGGGCGACAATGTGCGGGCCAATATATTCCGCCAGCGCTGCGCTGGGATGTTCCGGGACCTGGACGCCCTGCTCTCGACCACAAAAAGCCGGGGCACGCTGGCCTCCGCCCTTTATAACGTTAGCCGCACAGCGCCGGAGGAGGAAGGCCGCCCGGCGATTTTGGAAGCCTATAGGATCTGGGCGGAGCTTGCTGAAAAAGAGCCAAGCAGCGCCAATCTCCGCCAGCGGGACCTTATCCTATCACAAATCTGGTTTTGAAAGGAGGCGCGTCTAATGCAGGATTATCAGGGCGCAGCGCTGCCGGAGGGCATTGAGCGGCTGTGGGCGCAGTATGACGGCTGTAGAAATGAGCAGAATGGCCAGCGGCTGTGGCAGGAGATTTGGGTATTTGGCGATTCCTTGCAGAAAGCGGGGAACCTTTCCGCAGCAGAGGGGGCGTATTTGAGCTGCTGCGAGCTGGCGTCGGAGCTGGTCCAGGCGTTTGGGACAGACGCCGCCGTCCGCTGCCTGGGTACCAGTTATGAATCCCTAGGGGCAGTTCTCCGGGCTGAAGGCCGCTTCAGCGAGGCCGAAGCCTACCTGAAGCAGGCTACCGCCCAATTTGGACGGCTGATCTATGCCGATCAGAGCCGCGCAATACGCAAAGACATCCGCGTCTATACCGCTTCCCTAACAGAGCTGGGGCAGCTCTATCAAGCGCAAGGCCGTTTTTCCGAAGCCTGGAAGGCCTATCAGGACGGGATGGCGCCGCGGCGGGAACTGTTCCTTGAAAGCGGGCAGCCGGTTGATGGAATAAACCTTTCTTTCAGCTACCAGTATCTTGCGGAACTGGCGGAGGGCCTGAAAAGGCCTGTGCAGGCCCTGCTTTATTACCAGCAGGCGGCAGGCTTACAGCGGCGGGTACTGACGCAGGCCCAAGCGAAGCTGCCTTTGCCTGAGGAGACGCTCCTTTTGGTATTCTCTGACAATGTAATGGGCGCTATTGTGCCGTTGACCATGTATGAGGATTATGCACAGGCTAGGGAGTTCGGCGAACGAAGCCTGCCGCTGTTCAGGCGGATGGCCGCTTTGTCCAACGACATTTTCAGCTGCCGCAGGCTTTCGGTGCTGCTGGAATGTTTGGGGAATATCTGCCGGGAGGAAGGCGACTTGAACGGGGCCGCCATCTATTATAAAGAGTGTCTGGAACTGCGGACGGCACTGCTCGATAAGGCTGGGGAAAATCCGGAGCTGCTTGACGACCTGGCGCTGATTTATTACAATATTGCGCTGAAGGAAACCGGGAATAACCAGCGGCTGCTGTTTGACAGGGCGGAAAAAATTTGGGCGCGGTTGGCTGTACAGTACCCTGGCGAGCCGCTGTACCAGCGGCGGCTGAACCTGCTGGCCGGCAGGGCTTGACAGCTATGCGCACAAACACCCAGGCGATAAAAGCCTTTCGTTAAGTTAGGCTTTTCTTCAGGAAGTGTTTGGAAAGGAAGGTTTGGATGAAAAAGGTTTTGAGGAGCTGCCTGCTGGGCATCCCGCTAATAATAGCAGTTGCCGGCTTTATGCTGGCGGGGGAGGTATTTGGGGACGCTGTTTTTTATGGCCTTTGTATGTATGGGATGGAGTATCAGGATCCGACGCCCAACTTGCTGACCGAAATTGCCCGCTGGATAGCGCCGCTGGCTACGCTGAGCGGGATGCTGATGCTGTTTTCGGCGGTGCGTTACCGGATCAGGGCCTTTGTGCGCTATCTGCGCCAGCAGAGCGTGGCTGTATACGGGCCGGAACGGAAGGAGGTCCTTGCCCAGCTGGGCGCTAAGGGGATCGACGGCCGGGAGGATTTTTCCTTTGTCCGGGCGCAAAGCTATATCCTGATGGGCAGCGAAGAAGAAAATTTCCTCTTCTACCAAAAAAACCGTGCGGCGCTGGCGGGGGCGGCGGTCTATTTCCAGTGCCGGTCCCTGCCGGCCCAGTCGGTCGCCGACGCCAAGCTGCGGCTGTTCTGTCCAGAAGAGACGGCGGCCAGGCTTTTTTGGAAACAGCGGGAGCTTTACAGGGATTCCGCGGCCTGCGGCCATCAGATGAAGGTGGTGTTTATTGGCTGCGGGATACTGGGGGAGCAGCTTTTAACCTATGCTTTGCAGAATAATATTTTTGACCCAAATCAGCATATTGAATATCATATTTTCGGCGACGGCCGGCATTTCCTGGGTGTCCATCCCGAACTTTCCGCTATCAGCGACCCAGTTATTTTTCATGGGGAACCTTGGTATGGGCAGATCCCGCTGCTGGAGGAAGCAAAGGCCGTCATTGTCCTGGCCCAGAAGGGGCAGATGGGGACAGTGCAGGACTTGCTGGCTGCGACCCTCTGCCAGAAGATCGATGTTTTTACTGCCAATGAGATGCCCAAGCTTTTGGAAAGCCAAGGGCGGCTGCGGATATTTGATTGGAAAGGGGAGGCCCAGAAGCTTCCCTATATCCTCAGCGATACCCTTTTCGAGCGCGCTAAACGCATCAACCTGCGTTATGCGGTGCTTTACGGCGGCGCGGCGGATACCGAGGCCGATAAGGAGGAGCAGTGGGCCAAATTGGATGGCTTTACTCGTTATTCCAATATCAGTGCCGCCGATTACCATGAGGTGCGGCTGAAGATGCTGGCTGCGGTAGGGGAGGACCCAGAGCATCTGGGCGCAGACTGCCTGGAGGCGCTTTCAGAGCTGGAACATATTCGCTGGTGTAGGTACCATCAGCTGAACAACTGGCGCTGCGGCCAGCCTGGGGATGGCAGGCATAAGGATGCCGCGCGGCGGATCCATACCGACCTGGTGCCTTACGAGGCGCTGTCTGACGGTGAAAAGGAAAAGGATCGGGAAAATATCCGTATCCTATTGTCGGTGGAATAAGGGGATTTCACGTTTTGCAGGCCGCGGCCATGAGGGCCGCTTTCCACAGGAAAGTTCGCCCCTGGCCCTGCAATATTATGAAAAAATAAGGGATTTCGCCCTCTGAGGAGGGCGACCAGGGCGCTGCCCTGGACCCGCTCAAGGGGCGCGCCCCTTGAGAATCCCAATCCTTGGCAATCTTAGGAAAACACAGAATTTTTTCGACAAGCTGAGGCCGTCTATCTTCAATTAGGCGGCCTTTCATGTCTGGCTGGCAAAGCTTTGAGAAGCGAAGCTCCAAAAAGATAAAATCCCAGCAGGCATTACCCAATTCTCGCCACTTTGTCCAGCGGTACGGAACAAATCATGCCATGCGCATCAGAGCGCAGGCCGTGGTTTTTGTTGATCGCTTCAAGAATTGCGTTCCGCCGTTCTGCACTGGCTACAATAGCAATAATCTCTTTTTCTTCCTGGATCATAATGCCGTAAAACTGTTCAATAGCCTTGCCGCCAGCCCAGCGGGCGCGCAGCACAGTGCCGCCCCTGGCCCCTGCTTCACGGGCAGAGTTCATCACGTCGTCAGTGCTGCCCTGGTCTACCGCCGCCAGGATCAAGCTCATTGCCCGGCCTTTTTTCTCCATCAAAGGTTCCTCCTCTTCCTCAGCGGCGGCACTATTCAGAAGCGCAGCCGCCAACAGGTTATTCATCGCGTTTAAACTCATAGAAAAGGCAATGCCCTTGGCCCGCAGCGCCGCGTGGGTGGCATCCTCCAGCCGCTGCAGCAGCCGGTCGGCGTCAGGGCTGGGCGCTAGGCTGATCAGCACATCCCGTTCGGCGGTACCAAAGCCAAAGGTATCCATCAGTTCGGAAGAGGCCGTCCCCCGGCCGGCGCATTGGAGGTGGGCTTGGACGCGGTGGCCGGAGTACATTGCCAAAACATTTTTGCCTTTGCCGCGTTCGACAATGGTAATGATCAGTTTAAAGCTGTCTTTGTTCATACGCCGTCCCCCTATGCGTCAAAGTAAACCATGCAGTCGTCCATTTGGTCAAGGCGGGCCTGCATCCGGCGTTTTTCCGCACGCTGGCGGAAGCGCACCGCAAGCCCCAGCAGCTGGATGGTGCATAACGGCGTCATCGCCACCAGCGCGACAATGCCGAAGGCGTCGGTCAGCAAATTGCCGCCCAGCGCCTCGCAGGCCCCCATGGCCAACGGCAGCAGGAAGGTTGCGGTCATCGGGCCGCTTGCGACGCCGCCGGAGTCAAAGGCGATGCCGGTAAAAATCTGCGGCACAAAAAGGGCCAGCGCCAAAGAAACCAAATACCCAGGCGCCAAAATCCACAAAATGTTCAACCCCGTCAGGATCCGCAGCATCGCAAGCCCTGAGGAAATGCAGATCCCTGCCGACAGTGCCAACTGGATCGAACGCTGGGTAATAGAGCCGTTAGAAATCTCTTCAACCTGTTTTGTCAGCACCTGTACCGCCGGCTCTGCTTTGACAATGAAATAGCCAATCAGCATCCCCACTGGTACCAGCATCCATTTATGGCCGCTTTCGGCGATGGCAATGCCGATAACTTCCCCCGCCGGCATAAAGCCGACGCTGACGCCGGTCAAAAACAGCACAAGGCCGATGTAGCTGTAGACAAGCCCGGTGCCGATTCGCAGCAGCTGATGCCGGTGGAACCGTCTGGATACCAGCTGGAAAATGAAAAACATCGCTACAACCGGTAAAAACGTCCCCGCCACTTCCGCCGCATAAACTGGCAGCGCTGCTGTAAACGCCTTTGCAGCAGAACGGGTGGTCACCACTTCCACTAAATTGGATGCCGGGGAGGTGTAGGCGGCGCTGTCAGGCTGGTAAAAAATCCCCAGGATCATCACCGACAGGATTGGCCCAATACTGCATAAAGCAATCAAGCCGAAACTGTCGCTGCTGGAGTTTTTGTCGCTTCGGATTGAAGCCATGCCGATGCCCAGCGCCATGATAAAGGGCACCGTAATCGGCCCAGTGGTCACCCCGCCTGAATCAAAGGACACCGGGATAAAAGAATTCGGGGTGAAAAAGGACAGCAGAAAGACCAAGCCATAGAAAAAAATCAACGTATAGGAAAGGGGGATTTTTAACAGCATACGCAGCTCGGCAATCACCAAAAACACCCCGACGCCTGCCGCTACCGTCAAAATCAGCACCAGGTTGGGAATGGCTGGCACCTTTTCCGCCAGCACCTGCAAGTCCGGTTCGGCGATGGTAATCACCGCCCCCAGCAGAAGGCAGATTGCCATCGATAAGACAATCCGGCGGGAACGGCTTAGCTGGATGCCGATGCCTTCCCCCATCGGCAGCATAGACATATCCACCCCCAGCGTGAACAGCCCCATGCCGAAAATCAGCATCAGCGCGCCGAATAGGAACAAGATCAGCGTACCCGGTTCCAGCGGCGCAATCGTCACGCTCAGCACCAGCACAATGGCGGTAATAGGCAGGGCCGAAGCCAAAGATTCGGCCATTTTTTCCTTCAGCAGTTCATTTTGCCGGAATTGCATAGGCATCCGTACCTTTCGTCTGTGTTGTCCAAGGTTCTTTCCTATTTAAATGATACTATCATTGTATCATACTTTCATTGCAGGTACAACCAGTTCCAAAAAAGGTTTAAAAAATGGTTACAACTGTCCTTCTAGGGCGGTCAATCTTCCTCTTCGTCTTCTTCGTCAGTTTCGGTCGTATCGCTGTCCTGCCGTGTGGCGGCGGCCAGATGCTCCAAAAACATTCCGGCGATGGTGGAGAAATAGCCGCTGGGGTCGCGGACGGCAAAAATCTTTGAACAAAGGCGTCCTTCGCTGATTGGATGGGCGGCGACTCCCGGCGGCAGCAGCGGGGCCATCGACGCCGGCAGGATGCCTATCCCCAAGCCTGCGGCCGCCCAGAAGGCGGTGGTGCGGGCGTCGTCGTTTTTGCAGAAGACCGACAGCGCAAGCCTCTGTTCAGCGAAAGCGTCTTCCAGCACCTGCTCCCAGCGCCGGTAATAGATCAGCGGCTTGCCGCAGAGGGCGCTCAAGGGGATGGGGTCGGAAGAGGCAGGAAGCAGCGGCGGCAGGGCAACGGCCATCATTGGCTCGGACGCCAAGGTCAAGCACTGCAGCCCTTTGTCATTAAAAGGGCTGCGGACAATGGCCAGGTCAAGAAGGCCGGCGCGCAGCTCTTCCAACAGTTCATAGGTATTGGCTTCAAAAAGCTCGTAGTGGATCTTAGGGTGCCCGGTGCAAAAACGTATTACCCAGCGGCGCAGCAGGGTGCTGCCGACCGACGACACCACCCCCAGCCGCAGCGTGCCCTCAGAACCCTGGCGGTAGTCGAGCATTTCCCGACGGGTCATCTCGCTCATTTCCAGCAGCGCTACCGCCCGGTCGTAGAGCAGCCTCCCAGCCTGGGTAAGCTGTATCTTACGGGAACCCCGTTCAAAAAGCACGCATCCCAGTTCCCGCTCCAGCGTCTTCATCTGGGCGGAGAGGGGCGGCTGGGAGAGGTAGAGTTTGCGGGCGGCCGCAGAGATGCTGCCTTCCCTGGCAACGGTGACAAAATAACCAAGCTGTTTCAGATCCATAACATCCTCCCATATGGAAAAAATATCAAAACCATATTTAAAAAATCATTTTCATATGGCTAGAAATATGGTATCATAAAACCGTGTGAAAATCAAGGCGGCGCCCGCTGCGTTTTGCCAAGGGTTGGGATTTTCAAGGCCTGCAGCCCTTGGGCGGGTCCAGGGCGGCACCCTGGTCGCTTGCCGCAGCAAGCGAAACGCCATCCTAAGCTGAAAGATAAAACAGAAAGGATATACCGCTTATGAGAAAACTTTTAGTTTACTTAAACGCTTACAAGCTGGAATCGGTGCTGGGGCCGCTTTTTAAGCTGCTGGAGGCGTCCTTCGAGCTGTTGACCCCACTGGTCATGGCCGCCATTGTCGACAAAGGCATTGGTAACGGCGACCGGGCTTACATCATCCAAATGTGCCTGATTTTAGTAGGGCTGGGCATCATCGGCCTTGTCTGCTCGATTACCGCCCAATATTTTGCCGCCAAGGCCTCGGTGGGCTTTTCGACAAAGCTTCGGCGCGCGCTTTTTGCCCATGTACAAAGCCTCTCCTTCACCGAAACCGACACCATCGGCACCTCGACGCTGATTACCCGCATGACCAGCGACTTAAACCAGGTACAATCGGGGCTGAACCTGGCCCTTCGGCTTTTCCTGCGCTCCCCCTTCGTTGTCTTCGGCGCAATGATCATGGCCTTCACGGTTGATGTCAAAGCCGCGCTGATTTTTGTAGTCACCATCCCGCTCCTATCGCTTGTCGTATTCGGGATTATGCTGTGGAGCATCCCTATGTACCAAAAAGTGCAGTCCGGGCTTGACCGGGTGCTGGGCGTTACCCGCGAGAACCTGACCGGCGTGCGGGTCATCCGCGCCTTCGGCAAAGAGGAAGAAGAAAAAGGCCGCTTTTCGGACGCCAACGAGAACCTCTCCCGCTTACAGCTGTTTGTCGGCCGCGTATCGGCGCTGATGAACCCCATTACCTATGTCATCATCAACCTGGCGATTGTGGCCGTCATCTGGGTCGGCGGGGTGCAGGTTGACACCGGCAAGCTGACCCAGGGCGAGGTCATCGCGCTGGTCAACTATATGTCCCAGATCCTTGTCGAGCTGATTAAACTCGCCAACCTGATTATCACCGTCACCAAAGCGCTGGCCTGCGCCCGGCGCATCTCGGCCGTGATGGAAGTCAGCTCGTCGATGGCCGACACCGGCAGGGAAAGCTTCGGCAGCAGCGAAGATGCCGTCGTTTTTGAAAACGTTTCGCTTGCCTACAAAAATGCCGGCGCGGAGTCGCTGACCGGTATCTCCTTCACCGCCAAGCGCGGCGAGACCATCGGCATTATCGGCGGCACTGGTTCGGGCAAATCGTCGTTGGTGAACCTGATCCCCCGTTTTTACGACGCCACAGCCGGCCGGGTGCTGGTCGGGGGGAAGGACGTGCGGGAACTGCCCCTTGCCGCCCTGCGCAGCAAAGTGGGGATTGTCATGCAGAAAGCCGTCCTTTTTAAAGGCAGCATCCGCGAGAACCTTTCCTGGGGCAAGGAGGATGCCACCGAGGAAGAAATCTGGCGGGCGCTGGAAATTTCCCAGTCCCGCGAGTTTGTCGAACAGAAGGCGGACGGCCTTGACGAGCGCATCGAACAAGGCGGCAAGAACCTTTCCGGCGGCCAGCGTCAGCGCCTGACCATTGCCCGGGCGATGATCCGCGAACCGGAGATCCTGATCCTTGACGACAGCGCGTCGGCGCTGGACTTTGCCACCGATGCCAAGCTCCGCAAGGCCATCCGTGAAAATGCTGCCGGCGTTACCGTCTTTATCGTTTCCCAGCGCGCTTCGACCATCCAATACGCCGATAAAATCATCGTTCTGGACGACGGCGAGATGGCCGGTATCGGCAGCCATGAAGAACTGCTGGCGAGCTGCCCGGTCTATCAGGAAATCTATTATTCCCAATTCCCTAAGGAGGCGAGAGCATGAAAAAGAACCCCAAACAGGCCGAAACCCTCCGCAAGGTGCTCAAAAGGATTAAACGCTACCGCGTCTATCTGGCGCTGTCTATCCTGGCTGCGGCGGCCACAGTGGCATTGACGCTGTATGCGCCGGTATTGACTGGCGACGCCATTGACCTGATTATCGACAAAGGGCGTGTCGACTTTGCAGGCATCGGCAACATCCTGATAAAGCTGGGCATCGTCATTATGCTGACAGCTGTGTTCCAGTGGCTGATGAACGCCTGCAACAACCTGATTGCCTATCGCACGATACGGGATATCCGCGACGAAGCCTTCAGACACATTTCCATCCTGCCGCTGGGCTATATTGACGGCCACTCCTACGGCGAGGTAGTCAGCCGGGTGATCGCCGACGTCGACCAGTTCGCCGACGGCCTGCTGATGGGCTTTACCCAGCTGTTCACCGGCGTTATCACCATCCTTGGGACGCTGTGCATCATCTTGGTCCGCAGCCCTTCTATCGCGCTGGTGGTGCTGCTGATTACGCCGATTTCGCTGTTTGTGGCGGCTTTTATCGCCAAACGCACCTTCTCCATGTTCAAATTGCAGTCGGAGACCCGCGGCGAGCAGACAGCGCTGATTGACGAGATGGTCGGCAACCAGAAAGTGGTGCAGGCTTACGGCCGCCAGGAAAAGGTGCTGGAGCAGTTCGATGAAATCAATGGGCGGCTGGAACGCTGCTCGCTGAAAGCGATTTTCTTTTCCTCCATCACCAACCCCGCCACCCGTTTTGTCAACAACCTTGTCTATGCCGGCGTAGCCATCACTGGTGCGCTGTCGGCTGTGGCGGGCCAGATCACCGTCGGCCAGCTCTCCTGCTTCCTCAGTTACGCCAACCAGTACACCAAACCTTTTAATGAAATCTCCGGCGTTGTCACCGAGCTTCAGAATGCCTTGGCCTGCGCAGGGCGGATTTTTGAACTGATTGAGGAACCGCCCCAACCCCCCGAACCTACAGACGCCGTTGTCCTGACGGATGCCGACGGTCGGGTTTCGCTTACTGATGTTTCCTTCTCCTATACCCCTGAGCAGAAACTGATCGAAAATCTGAACCTCGCCGTCCAGCCTGGCCAGCGCGTTGCGATTGTCGGCCCTACTGGCTGCGGCAAAACCACGGTGATCAACCTGCTGATGCGTTTTTATGATGTGGACAGCGGCAGCATTTCGGTCAGCGGCCAGGATATCCGCCATCTGACCCGCCACAGCCTGCGTACCAGCTATGGCATGGTGCTGCAAGAAACCTGGCTCAAAACCGGTACCATCCGTGAGAATATCGCCATGGGCCGCCCCGACGCTACCGACGAAGAGATTGTCGCCGCCGCAAAAGCAGCCCACGCCCACAGCTTTATCAAGCGCCTGCCCGACGGCTACGACACCGTTATCACTGAAGATGGCGGCGGCCTTTCCCAGGGCCAGAAGCAGCTTCTCTGTATTACCCGCGTCATGCTCTGCCGCCCGCCGATGCTGATCCTTGACGAAGCCACCTCCTCTATCGATACCCGCACCGAACAGCGCATTCAGGCCGCTTTTGCCCGCCTGATGGAAGGCCGCACCAGCTTTATTGTCGCCCACCGCCTCTCTACCATTCGCGAGGCCGACGTGATTCTGGTCATGAAGGACGGCCATATCATCGAGCAGGGCAACCACCAGTCCCTCCTCGCCCAAAACGGTTTTTACGCCAATCTCTATAACAGTCAGTTCGCGCTTTCGTAGGGGATACGAAGGTGCGGGAGTACGACGGCTTTTGAAAAAGCCTTGCAAAACTTTTTAGTCGCCAGGATACCTGAGTACCCCATATGCAAACGCCTACTGCGTCGACAGCTGCCGACGCAGTAGGCGGCTATGGTTAATTGCCCAGCTACCCGGGCGATTAAAAGTTTTTGCAGCTTAGCTTTGCTAAGCTAGGCTTTCTTTCAAAAAGCGTTGTACCTCCGTACTTGACTTGGAGTGTGCTCCAGGGTGTATAATAGGGATAAGCGTAAAATTCAACCCAGAAAGGACGATTATAATGCAGGTTACACTTGGACGCACTGGGCTTACCGTCAACAAAAACGGCTTTGGCGCGCTGCCGATCCAGCGAGTTTCAGAGGAATACGCTGGGATGCTCCTTAAAAAGGCGTTTCATGCGGGCATCACTTTTTTTGACACGGCCCGCAGCTATTCCGACAGCGAGAAAAAAATCGGCCTCGCTTTAAGCGATGTCCGCGGCCAGATTATCATCGCTACCAAGACGCCGTCAACGACGGTTGAAGGGTTTTGGAAGGATTTAGAGACCAGCCTTTCGCTGCTGCGCACCGACCATATCGATATCTACCAGTTCCACAACCCCGCTTTCTGCCCCAAGCCCGGCGACGGTACCGGCCTTTATGAGGCAATGCTCACGGCGCGGGAACAGGGTAAAATCCGCTTTATCGGCCTGACCAACCACCGGCTGCACGTCGCCGAGGAGGCGGTGCGTTCAGGACTTTACGATACGCTGCAATTTCCTTTCTGCTATCTGGCGACTGAAAAGGAGCTGGCGCTGGTGGAACTGTGCAAAAAGGAAAACGTCGGCTTTATTTCGATGAAGGGGCTGTCCGGCGGGCTGATTACCAGCGGCGCTGCGGCCTATGCCTGGCAGGCGCAGTTTGACAACACGCTGCCCATTTGGGGGGTACAGCGGGAGGCGGAGCTGGATGAATTTATCGGCTATATGACCGAACCGCCCGCAATGACCGAGGAAATCAAGGCGATGATTGAGCGCGACCGCAAGGAGCTTTCCGGCAGCTTCTGCCGTTCTTGCGGCTATTGTATGCCCTGCCCGGTTGGGATTCAAATTAACCAGTGCGCCCGGATGTCGCAGCTGATCCGCCGCAGCCCGTCGGCCGGCTGGCTTGACGAACAGGGGCAGGCGATGATGATGAAGATTGAAGAGTGCCTTCACTGCAACCAGTGCAGCAGCAAATGCCCCTATGAGCTGGATACGCCCGCGCTGCTTCAGCAGAACCTCGCAGATTATAAAGAGATCCTCGCGGGGCGGACCAAGGTCTGATGTACCTGATGCTCAACAGCGAAAGGCTCTATATCCGCAGTATGCTGGCGGCGGACTGGCTGGATGTCAAGGGGCTTTTCGAGGATTTCAGACAGTCGCCTTATCACATTTACGACGCGCCGCTGCCTGAAAGCGACGAAGATGTGCGGCTGCTGACTTGGCGGTTTGCGCAGTCGGAGCTGTTCTTTGCCGTCTTTGAGAAAAATAAGCCGGAGCTTATCGGCTATGTCTGCTTCCGGCGGCAGGACAGCGGGGCTTATGATCTGGGGTACTGCTTTAAATCGGCTTTCCAGGGGAGGGGCTATGCCGCGGAGAGCTGCCGGACGGTGATGGCGGCGTTGGCAGAGCGTGGCATTCAGGAATTTACCGCCCATACGGCTTTAGCCAACGCGCCTTCCTGCCGGCTGCTGGAGCGGCTGGGCTTTAAACAGGCCGGGACGACGCAGCAGGCTTTCTATCGGGATGGGCAGGGCCGGCCCCTCGCCTTTGAAGCCGGCATTTTCCACTTAGCCAGTGAGCTGACAAAAAATTAGGGAGGCATTCTATAATGTATCGAGCAAATCCAGACCGGTATGACAGTATGATTTACAACCGCTGCGGCAAAAGCGGCATCCGGCTGCCTTTCCTTTCGTTAGGGCTGTGGCACAATTTTGGCGGCGAGGTGCCGTTTGAAAAGGCGCGGGAGATGGTGCTTGGGGCTTTTGACCTGGGGATTACCCATTTTGATCTTGCCAACAACTACGGCCCCCCTGCGGGCAGCGCCGAGGAAACCTTTGGGGCTATCCTTAAAAAGGACTTGGCGCCCTACCGCGACGAACTGATTATCTCCAGCAAGGCCGGCTATTATATGTGGGAAGGCCCCTACGGCGAATGGGGCTCCAAAAAGAACCTGATCGCTTCCTGCGACCAGAGCCTCAAGCGGATGGGCCTTGACTATGTCGATATTTTTTACCATCACCGTCCCGACCCTGACACTCCGCTTGAAGAGACCATGGACGCGCTGGCGACGCTGGTGCGGCAGGGCAAAGCCCTCTATGTCGGCATTTCCAACTATAAATCCGCTGAGGCCCGCAAGGCCATTGATATTTTGGCGGAGATGGGGGTGCACTGCTTAATTCACCAGCCCTCCTATTCGATGTTCAACCGCTGGGTGGAAGAAGACGGCCTTCTGGACTTGCTCGACGAAAAAGGCGTTGGGGCTATCTGTTTCTCACCGTTGGCACAGGGCCTGTTGACCAGCCGTTATTTTGACGGCATCCCTGCCGATTCGCGGGCCGGCGGTTCCAGCAAATTCCTTACCCCAGAGCGGGTGACGCCGGAGAACGTAGGCAAAGCGAAAAAACTCCATGAAATCGCCGCCGCCCGCGGTCAGAGTCTCTCCCAGATGGCGTTGGCCTGGTGTTTGCGCCAGAAAGCGGTTTGTTCGCTGATTATCGGCGCAAGCAGGCTCTCCCAGATTGAAGAGAACGTTGGGGCAGCGGCCCATTTGGGCTTTACTGAGGATGAACTGGAAGCCATTGACAGCATTTTAAACGGCTGAATAATTGAGCGGGTACGGCTTCACTTTAGCCTATATCGATGTTTCCCCAGCAAAGGATTTTATCCTCATGTGTAAGCAGCAGTCCAACCCATCTGCTTATCGAAAATACAAGCGTCTATCTTGTCTCACGGCTCAAAGCCCTGGATATAATGGATAACATCATGCCGGGTCTTCCCTATTCCTGATGAATAGTTTGCGCCTGCCGTCCTTTCCGGCGGGCGCAAGCGCGCCTGCGGCCTCCATCACGTTCAGCATCATCCGCGCCAAATCGCCGCTCATTTTTCCCAGCGCTGCTGTTTCCTTTGCGCCGAACACTTCCGGCAGGCCGTCCGGCAGCAGCGCCAGGTAATCGCTGGGTACACTTAGGCAGACCTGCCCCAGCAATTTCAGCGGGATGCGGTCGCAGCGCACCGTCCGCCTGCGCCCTTTGGGCAGGCGGTAACGGTACTCTTCCGTCTCCAATAAGGCGATGCAGAAGCGCAGGCCTGGTGAGGGAAGCAGGCTTTTCAGACGGTAAAGTTCGGCAAAAATATCCACCGGGCGCTGATGCAGCGGCGATTTGCGGCGGGAGAGCAGCTCGCCGGTGGCAGGGTCAACCGTACAGAGCCATTTTTCCGCTTCGGCGGGCCAGACCACCGTTACCGGGCAGCAGGGGAGGAAGGCCGCAAGCTTGTCCCGCAGCCGCTCGAAATGGGCAGTTTGGATCTCAATGATCCCTTCTTCACCGACCACGTCAGCCACATAGCCGCCAATAGGCACTTCCTGCCCGTCGGCAGCGGGGCTGCAGCAATATTTGAGCACCCTATGTACCGATTTTTCACCTAGTACACCGATGCCGCCCCTGCTGCGGGGAGCGGTAAAACCGGTGAACCCTTCCATAGCCAGCAAGCGCCCTTCCTCAAAAAGCAGCGGATCCAATACATATTCAAAGGAGCTTGTCATGAAATCCTCTCCTGTCACATCATTCAGCTGCCAAGGGTTAACCTGCCGTCTGGTGCGGTCGAGCCGCCGCACTGTAGGCATTTCAGTATCCGCCGACCGGGTTGTCACTGTCCGCGCGCCGCAAAAATTCCCGCTTAAACTCGCCCTGCAGGCCGTCATACAGCATATGGCTTGGATACAAAAGCGCCTAGCCGCCTATGCCGCCGCTGCGGAAAACCCTTTAGCCACTGGAACGTCCGTCACCTTAATGGGCAGGCCCTTCCGGCTGGAACAGGCTGAAGAAGCGGGTTTTACAGACGACACCCTGCTGCTGCCCAAAAACGAACCTAACCCAAAGCGCGCAATCGCCGCCGCTTGCAGGCTGCTTGCCAAAGAGGCCTTCAGCCAGCGTGTCAGCCATTTCGCTCCGTTGCTGGGTATCGCGTCCGAAAAACTCGGCAAAATCACCATCAGCGGCGTTAACTGCCGTTGGGGGAGCTGTCAGGCTGCCGGCGGCGACCTTGAATTTACCTGGAAAGCGCTGTTTTGCAGCAGCCGCGACCTTGATTATCTGACTGTACACGAACTCTGCCATATCAAGCATTTTGACCATAGCCGCAGCTTCTGGCAGGCCGTAGAATCCCTCATCCCCGACTGGCGGGAATGCCGCGAACGGATGCGGGAGGTAAGCCGGCAGCTGGCCGTCCAAGGCTGGCGGCCGACGCAGTAGGCGTGTAAAGCTGTGCTGACGGCTACCCGGGCGATGAAAAGTTTTTGCAGCTTAGCTTTGCTAAGCTAGGCTTTCTTTCAAAAAGCGTCGTACTCCCTAAATCAGTCCCAAGGTTTTGCTGACAAAAATCCAGAGAAAAACTGAAAAAAGGGCGCAGGCGCTGGTGAAGACAACCTGCTGGCCGGCGAGTTCAGCGTCATGGCCGGCGGCAGCGGCCATTGTGTAAGAGGATACTGCCGTGGGCGAAGAAAACAGCACCAGCAGCGATAGGAAGCCAACACCCCTAAAGCCCAGCAGTGCCGCCAGCGGCAGCGTCAGCAGCGGCGTTACCACAATCCGCCCCAGCACGCCGATCAGCAAATAACGCAGGTTTTTTCCCACCGCCTTGAAGCGGAAAGTTGCGCCAAGCGCTACCAGCGCAAGCGGCGTCGCCATTTTCCCCAGGTCGGAAACCGCCTTGTATACAGGCTGCGGAAGCCGGATGTGCAGCAGCTGGAACAGCAGCCCAATGACAGCTCCCCAGATCAGCGGGTTTTTGGCAATCCCCAGCAGCACCGACTTTGCCCCCGTTTTCTTCGGGGAATAATATTCCAGCGCCACTACCGCCAGCACGTTAAACAGCGGTACGGCCGCCGCCGCCAGCAGTGCCGCTGGGGCGGCATTCTCTGCGCCGTAGAGGTTGACGGCGATCGGCACGCCGAAGAGGACGTAATTGCTGCGGAAAATCCCCTGGATCAGCACGGCCCGCCGGCTGTTCTCCTTGACCATCAGCGGGATGGCTAAAAAACTCAGCAGGAAAATTCCCAAAATCGCGCCGAGCGCAAACAGGAAAAGCCTTGGTTCCAGCGCCGCCGATAGGTCGGAGTCGTAAATATTGACAAACAGCATCATTGGCAGGAAGGTCTTGAAACAAAGGCTGTTGCATTTGCTGTAAAACGCCTCGTCCCCCAGCCCCAGCCGCCGGAACAGGTAGCCTGCCGCCATGCAGAGCATCAGCGGCAGTACTGCGTTCAGGCTGATAATCAGGTTATCCATAAATTGTCGCCGCCTTTTTTGATAATTGCGTAAAACCGCCCCCGGCTTGCCAGAAACCGGGGGCGGCCCCTTTGCTCAATATCCGCTTAATCGGCCAGGGTGCCCATCGGATCCCAAGGATCCAGTTCAACGGGTTCCTGCGCCCAGAGGGAAGCCAGCTCCCCTAAATATTCAATCTCGACCGCAGCCTGGTAGACGTACTGGTCAAACCAGCTGTCCGAGCAGACGTAAAAGCCTTTTTCGCCGCTCTTTTCACCCCAGCTGTTTTCGATTTTCCAGCGGGTAGGATTGCCATTTTCGTCAAGGTTCACACCAGTGATGACCATCGCGTGGTTCATCGCCGAGAACCAGTAGTTGAGGCTGTCCTCTTTGGAAATATCCAGGTCAAGCCCAGTCAGCAGCTCGAAATTGAAGGTGCCGTCGTCCCAAATACCCCCGACGCGTTCGCCGAATTTGCCGACGTCGCTGCCGAACCAGACTACTTTTCCGGCTTGCAGCTGGGCGATAATCGCCTTTTTGAAGTCTTCCATTGGCAGGTTCAGGTGTTTGACCGGCTTGCCGCCGATGACGTTGCCCAAAAAGCGGACGGTAAAGGTTTTGCGGTAGGGCTTGTCGGCGGTGGGCGCGTTGATGATGCTGACGGTTTTTGCCAGCATATCGCCGATATTGTCGCGGTAGAAGCCCAGCGGCGTACAGCCCCGTTCGATGTGGTAGGCTTTGTCTTTGTCAACGTACTCGAAATCGAAGGTTTTGGGCGGTTCGCCGTAGCAGCTGCACAGGAACCCGTACACCTTGTCTAAAATCTCGCCTTTGGCCTTGCCGATCTCCGCTTCAGAAGCGCCAGCGGCAACCATACCGCGCAGCTTAACGGCGGCGGCTTTCAAGCTGCGGTTAAGGATGCTGTTCATCATGCCGGTGTGGCTGGACTGGTAGGTCTCGTCGTAAACGTCTTTGGGGACGATACCGTATTTTTCAACAATGTTGACGAACATATCCCACTGGCCGCCGTCGTGGACGCCAGTAGTCAGGATATGGGCGACGACCCGGTCGTCGGCGGGGAGGGAGGCTGTTTCCAGGATGCTTTCGAGGAAATAGTTGGCGCGTTCAAATTTGTCCCAGAAAGCGAGGTAGCTTTGGGAAAGCTCAAATTTTTCAAGATTTTTATCTTTGGCGATCTTTTCCCGCAGGACGTTGGTGGCGGCAAACAGCCAGCAGCGGCCGCTGGCTTGCTGGTTGGTGACCTCCAGCGTTTCGATCTCCACTGAGAACTTCTGCCGCATCGCATACGCGCCTTTAGAAACATAAGCGGCGTCGTTCAGCGCGGCTTTGGCCAGCGCCAGCTCCGCCAAACGGCGCTGCGGGCAGCCATTGAAATGCTCTGACCAGCTCTGCAGCTGGCTTTCGGTAATGGGTGTCTGGTTCATAACAGAGAACTCCTTTCGTCTGATAGCAAGCAGATTTTAGGGCAGCCGGCAGCCCGGCCCCTATAACTCCAGTTTACCCCTGTTCAGCCAAAAAGTCAAGGCTTTTGTTTTGAAGGAGTACGAGGAGTACGGGTCGCTTTCTGAAGAAAGCTCCGCAAAGACTTTTAATCGCCAGGGTACGTGTCAGCATACATCTAGCCGCCTGCTGCGTCGATAGCTGCTGCCGATAGGAACTGGAACCGCCTGCCCGTGACCGCGAGAGAACCGGCCATGTTTATCCGCAGCAGAAATCTGGCTTGCTGGATTTCCGACGCGAATTGTCAGCGGGCACAGCCCGCCGCTTTCTGAAGAAAGCTCCGCAAAGACTTTTAATCGCCAGGGTACGTGTCAGCACACGTTTAGCCGCCTGCTGCGTCGATAGGAGCAGGAACCGCCTGCCCGTAACCGCGAGAGAACCGGCCATGTTTATCCGCAGCAGAAATCCGGCTTGCTGGATTTCCGCCGCGAATTGTCAGCGGGCACAGCCCGCCGCGAATTGTTAGCGGGCACAGTCCGTTGCGAATTGTCAGCGGGCACAGTCCGTTGCTAGATAAGTTTTATAGACTAGTTCGGCGAACAGGCTGTTTGCCCAGGCAAACCAGGGCCGCGTAAAATGGTTGGGGTCGTTGGGGTCAAAGCTTTCATGCATCAGCCGGCAGCCGCCGTCGGCTTCGAGCAGCTGTCCCATCAAGGTTTCTGCTTCAGCTTTGCTGTCCGCCGTCAGCCCCTGCATAGAAAGCGCAATCGGCCAGATGTAGCCTTTCGGCGTATGGGGGCTGCCGATGCCGGCGGCAGCTGTGCCCGCGTGGTAGTGGGGGTTTTCGCTGCTGAGGATAAAGCGGCGGGTGTTCTGATAAATGGGGTCGTCGGCGGGCCGGTAGCCCAGATAGGGGATGGATAGGAGGCTTGGGACGTTGGCGTCGTCCATCAGGTTATAGTTGCCGAATCCGTCGGTCTCATAGGCGTAGATAGGCCCAAAGACGGGGTGGCGGTAAATGCCGTAATGGCGGATACCATAGTCAATTTCATGGCGGAGCTTGCGGGCGGCTTCATAAAGGATAGGGTCGTCAAAACCTTCCTTGGCCATCTCCATCATATAGCCGAGTATGACCACCGCAAACATATTGGCGGGGATCAGGTAGCCAAAATCGCAGGCATCGTCAGAGGGCCGGAAGCCTGACCAGGTCATACCAGTGTAATTGACTGGCATCCCCATGCCGCCGTTTTGGAGGGTTTCCTGTTCTAAGCCGTTGCAGCTTTCCTCGGGGCGGATAAAGCGGTAGGGGGAGCGCTCAAAATGGCGCTGTTCAGTGATAAAGGTGCGGACGATTGCCCAAAAAGCTTCGCGCAGCCGCGGCGTGAAAATGCGGGCGGAACCGCTGGCTTTCCAGTAGAGGTAGCTAAGCTGGACGGGATAGCAGAGGGAATCGACCTCGTATTTGCGTTCCCAGACCCCTTTCAGGTGCTGGGTGTGGTCTTCGCACCAGCGGCTGCCGTCGGGATCTTCATTAAAGGCGTTGGCGTAGGGGTCTAGGAGGATGCAGGCAGCCTGGCGGGCAATCAGCCCTTCGATTAAGCGGGCTAATTCGGGGTCGCTGCTGGTGAAGGGAAGGTAGTGGCGGACCTGCGCCGAGGAATCCCGCAGCCACATAGCCGGGATATCGCCGGTGATGACAAAGGTTTCATCGCAGGGCAGCGGGCGCAGGGTGGTTTCGATGGTGGAGAGGAAGGCGTTTTTAAATGTTTCAAGCAGGGCGGGGCGGTCGGCAAAACGGCTTTCGGCCTGCTTGAGAAGGGCGGCAAGGCTGGGGGTAATCATATCGGAAAGCTCCTTTCTACAGCAAAAAAGCGCACAAACCCCTAAGGCGGGCTTGTGCGCGGCAAAATCAATAGTTGCGCAGCAGGGCGGCGACCTTCCCTAAGATGGTCAGTTCCCGAACGCGGATCGGTTCAAAATCAGGGTTTTCGGGCTGCAAGCGGAAATGGTCCTTTTCCCGGAAAAAGCGCTTGACTGTCGCCTCGTCCTCCATCAGCGCAACGACAATGTCGCCGTTCTGGCAGGAACGGGTCTTGCGGACAATGACGATATCGCCGTTAAGGATGCCGGCATCCCTCATGCTCTCCCCACGGACGTGGAGGGCAAAATAGTCGGTGCTGTTGCCGGGGAGGTTGGCCACTGGGATGTATTCTTCGATTTCCTCGATAGCGGTAATGGGCTGCCCGGCCGTTACCGTCCCCAACAGCGGCACCGTCATTGAGCTCATCGGCAGTTTGATGGTGCGCTTTTTCAACGGGTCTTTGAGGATTAAGCCCTCGTCTTCAAGTACTTTCAGGTAATAGTGCACCGTCGAGGTGGAGCGGATGCCCACCTGCTCACAGATTTCCCGTACGGTAGGGGAAAAGTTGTGGTTTTGGATGCAATCCCGAATGTAGTCATAGATTTTTGCTGCTTTTTCATTAAACATCGCAAACTTTCCTCTCTGTGGGCTGATGCCGGCCGTTTACTCCAGCCGCAGCTTTTCCTGGACTTTATAGAGCACTTCGTTTTTTGCCATAATCAGCAGTTTGTCGCCGGAGCAGATCCGGGTGCTGCCCCGGGGGATAATGACTTCCCCCCCGCGTTCGATAGAGACGATGACCGACTGGTCGGGAAGGCGGATGTCAGTAAGTCGGCTGCCGTCATAGCGGTAGTCTTCGGGAAGGGTGATCTCACTTAGGGAAGCCTCCCCCTGGTTGAGGGAGACCACCTGCTTGATGGCAGTCAGATCCACTTCCCGTTCGATCAGCCGGGCGATCATGTCAGTAGCCGAGACGGTGATATCGATGCCCAGCTGGCGCATGACTTGGGTATTTTTGGGGTTATTGGCTTTAGCTACTGTGCGGCGGACGCCAAAGAGCATTTTCGCCAGCTGGCAGGCCACCAGGTTCTGTTCGTCTTCGCCGGTCACCGCCACCAGCGCGTCGGCCTCCTTGATGCCGGCGGCCCGCAAGGAATCAATCAAGGTGCCGTCGCCGCAGACCACCGGGATGTCCAGCTCGTCGGCCAGACGCAGGCTGGTTTTCTTGTCCTGTTCCACCAGCGTCGGGCTGTGGCCATGTTCAATCAGCGTCCGTGCTAGGTAATATCCGAGCTTGCCGCCGCCGATAATGATAACATTCAATAGGGATCCCCCCAAAAAGCTAATCGGTAAGTTTGGCAATGACCAGCTGGTCATCCGCCGCTAGCGTCAGTGGCTGCTGGGAAGCAAAAGCCAGCCGCCGTCCGCCGCGCAGTACGGCAAAAATTTCCTCCCCCTCCGGTTCGTCGACCTGGTCGGTGCTGATGCCGACCAGGTGCTGGGGGACGGGGATTTTCCGGAAAGACACAGCGTTGCACCCAAAACTTAGGTGCTGGGCTTCCTGTTCCAATAGGGCGCTGTGCATAGAATCGACCGTGATATTGGTTGGGCAGATGGTGTCCAGCCCAAAATGGGAAAAGACGCTTTCGCGGGCCGGGTCATAGATACGGGCGATGACCTTTTTGACTTTGAAAATCTCTTCAGCCAGCTGGCAGACCATGATATTGACGTTGTCGTCCTGGCTTACTGCCGCCACCGCTTCGCAGTTTTCGATGCCTGCCCGGCGCAGCACGTCCTGGTCGATGGGCACCCCGACCGTCGTATAGCCGGTATAATCCTCGGGCAGCAGGTTGAAGGCGTTTTCCTGCCGGTCGACGATCGACACATCGTGCCCTTCGCGGCTTAGCACCCCAGCCAGCGCTGCGCCCACCCGGCCGCAGCCTACAATCAGAATATTCATATGAGCAACCGTCCTTGTCCCTTTCGGGGATATAGGTTTTGGCGTTAGGGCCTGTCCGTCCTTTCGCGGGTGACCCTGCGGTAAAAGAAGAAGCCGATTACAGCGCCGACAAACAGGATGCCGTAAAGCCCGGCGGCCATCCAGAAATTCCCAGCCAATAGGCTTTCGCCGGCAAAGGTGGTAATAAACATCCCCGGCGCGCGGGCAGCTGTGGAAATAAGCAGGAACCGCAGCGGCTTCATCGGCGTCAGCGGTGCTGCGAATGTCAGGAAGTCTTTCGGGATGCCAGGGATTAGGAATAGGAGAAAGGTCAGTATTTCGGCGCTTTTTTCCTGCTTGAAAGCGGGGATGCTGTTGAATTTGCGCATACTTTTCCCGTCATGGAAAGCGTCAATGGCGTTTTTGCCCAGCTTTGCCACCAGCCAATAGACCAGCGCCGATCCGATCAGCACGCCGACAAGGCAGAGGATAGACCCCCAGAAGCCGCCGTAGAGGATCCCCGCCGCCAGCTCCACCGGTTCGCCGGGAAGGAAAGCGATGGCGATTTGCAGCGTCTGCAAAAGCACCAGTACAAACGGCCCCCATCCGCCCAGCGAACGGATAAAAGCCTCCATGGCCGCCGAAGGGTTATCGCTTAAAAAAATGTTCCAGATGTCCCGGCCATACAGTGTAAAAAACCAGATAAGCAATCCTGCAAGGCAGCCGGTGATGGCCCAAGCTGTACAGCGGATCAGTTTTTTCGTTTTGTCGCTAGATTGCATACAAAAGCCCACTCCTTTGTGCGCAAGGTCAGGCGAAAGCCCATCCATACGCCGCGTTTCTATCTACCAAAACGCCCCAAAGGCAGATAGGGCTTCAGGGTAACAGAAAGTTTACAGCTTAAACGGCAGAACCTGCCTGGGATTGGCGCTGTAGGCACCCAAAAGCCCTTTTTGGCGGACTTTCTGGGCGGGTCCTTTTCTGTTTTTCTTTATTATAGCATACTACAGTATAATTTGTCAAACAAAAATTTCTGAAAACCTGAATTTTTTTCCATCGGGATTCTGTTTCCCATCTGGCTTTGGACAGGCGGGAGAAGCTGCGCTTGAAGCAAAAAGCCCCAGGCCTTGGAGTTCCCTCCTTGAGCCTGGGGCTTTCTAGGCGTTAGGGCCTAGCGCCAGTTCTTAGCAGCCGCAGCCGCAGTCCGGGACGTTGTTGCCGCAGCCGCAGCCGCCGTTGTTCATGCCGCAGCCACAGCCGCAGCCGCTGCCGATGGCGGAGCTGCCGCCATTCCCGCAGCAGCAGACCAGGAGCAGGATGATGATGAGGAACCAGCTGTTGTTACCAAAGCAATTCATAGTTGATTGCCCTCCTTTGTTTGTTGTACGCCATACTATGCGCGGGGCAAAGGAGGGGTTACAGCAATTTTTCTGCCTGTGTCAATAATGGCTGCGTCTCATTCCAGCTCCTCCCGCAGCTCTGCCGCCAGCCGTTTGAGGATCCGCTTTTCCAGCCGGGAAATGTAGGATTGGGAGATGCCGATTAAGTCGGCGACCTCCTTTTGAGTATGTTCCTTTTTGCCGCCAAGCCCGAAGCGCAGCTCCATGATCCTGCGTTCCCGGCCGCAGAGCCGTTCCACCGCCTGCCGCAAAGCCTCTTTCTCAGCTTCATATTCCATATCGCGGCGGATGCAGTCCTCATCGGTCCCAAGCACGTCGGACAAAAGCAGCTCGTTGCCGTCCCAATCGACGTTCAGCGGCTCGTCAAAGGAGACCTCGGCCTTCTGGCGGGCGGTTTTCCGCAGGTGCATCAGGATTTCATTCTCAATGCAGCGGGAAGCGTAGGTTGCAAGCTTGATCTTCTTGTCCGGCGAAAAGGTGCCCACCGCTTTAATCAGCCCGATTGTGCCGATAGAGATCAGGTCTTCAAGTCCGGTGCCGGTCGATTCGAATTTGCGGGCGATGTACACCACCAGCCGCAAATTATGGGTAATCAGCAGTTCCTTTGCCTTGGCCGGTTCGGTTGCCAGCAGCGCGAATGCTTGCTGTTCCTCTTCGCGGGTCAGCGGCGGCGGCAGGGACTGCGCGCCGTTGATATAGTCCAGCCGGCCGGCCTTTCTCAGCCGGCCCAGCCATGCTTCCAGTTTAAGCCGGACCGCCAGCCTAAGCCGCTTCAGCGCAGCGAACGGGTGATGGATCAGGTTGATTGTGCGGGTCATGGTGGGTTCCTGCCTTTCTTTTTTTACTCGGCCGGCGCAGCTAGCTTCACTCGCCGGGATACCTATATTTTAGCTTTTCCATAATTCCTCCGGCGCAGCGCCGTCAGCGTCGCCGAAATCCCCGTCAGTAACGGCCACGAAACAGTCCAGCCGTTCGCCGTCGCTGCGGGTAAAGCTGTCGGGGCGGAAGGCCGGCAGCAGCTTTTTCCCTGCCGCGGTTTCGCAGGGGACAAGGCGGATGCGCCGCCCCCAGCTGCTCCCCGAAAGCCCAGAAAGCCCCGCCAGGTCGTCTGCCGCCGCAAAAAATTCTGCCGGCAGCAGTGCGGCAAGGCTTTTCCTGCTGCACACCACCACCGGTACCCCAGAAAGAGCTAAGCGGTTGCCCGTATCCAGCAGGATGCGCAGCGCCGTTTCCCTGCCGTCGGCCGTGAGGGTGGCCTCCATCAGCAGCGCTTCCGGCTTCCGCCGCCAAAACAGCGTCGACAGCCCTTTTACCGCCAGCGAGGCGGCGATGGTTGCCGCAACCATTGTCAGCGCCGACAGGTGGAAGTAGACAACGCCGTTGCGGATGGCCATCCCTGGCGGCGTAAATACCAGCCAGCAGGCAATCATCACCCCGGCAAAAAGGAAATTAATAAGGAAAAAAAGTCCCACCCTCCGCCAGAATTTTCCTGCGCCGCCATAGCCAAAAGCTATAAGGGTCAGTACCGCCGCCAGCCCCAGCCGCAAAGCAGTCAATGTAGCCGCCCCCAGCTCCGGCCAGAGGATCAGCAGCGCTGAAAGCCCTCCCAATAGCGCCGAAAGGCCTTTGCGCAGCGGCTTTGCCTGGAAATGCCCCAGCAGCTCGCAGCAGCACAGCAGCGCATAGGTTATGTACAAATTCAGCCCGATCAGCACATCCAGATAGATCTCCATCCCCGCCCCTCCCTGTCCATTCCAGTATACCCCCGCCAGCCTGCGAAAAGGGCAGAAATGCGTCGGAAGCCCCGCCGGCCCTTTTGCGGCACAATGCCGAAAAAGGGCGTGGATTTTCGGCAGTTTTTCTGGTTTAAACGGTTGCATCTATTTTGACAAAGGTGTATACTGAAAGGAAGCAAGCCGCTGCAAATCTGCTTCTAACGAAGGCTTGCATAAAAGGAGGGCCAACCTATGCGTTTGGTTACACAGACATCCTGTCTTGCCCAGAATTTCGGCGACGAAGAGACCATCCGGATTTTAGCAAAAGCCGGTTTTGACGCCGTTGACTGGTCGTTTTTCCCAATGGTCAGAGGGGAGGGCATCTGGTGCACCGATGAATGGCGCAGCCATGCCCTGAAACTGAAAGAGGTCGCCGTCGAATGCGGTATCGGCTTCAGCCAAGCCCACGCCCCTTTTCCGTCTTCCCGCGGAGAAGAACCCTTTGACACCGATATTATCGGCTGGATTAAGCGTTCTATGGCAGCGGCGGCCGTGATGGGCGTCAAAAATATCGTCGTCCACCCCAAGCACCATATCCCCTACGCGGAGAACAAGGCGGCCCTTTTTGAGGAAAACGTCCGCTTCTATAGGAGCTTAATCCCCTGCTGTGAGGAATATGGCATCCGGGTCTGCGCCGAGAATATGTGGCAGCGGGACAAACGCCGCAACTATATCGTTGACAGCTCCTGCTCGACGCCGGAGGACTTTTGCGGCCTGCTTGACGCAGTCGGCAGCCCCTGGGTTGTCGGCTGCCTAGACCTGGGGCATACAGCCCTTGTGGGCATCGAACCGCAGGATTTTATCCGGGCTATGGGCAAAAACCGCCTGCAAGCCCTCCATGTCCAGGATGTGAATTATGTCCAGGACTGCCACACCCTGCCGTTTTTGGAAAAACTGGATTGGGGGGAGGTCGCCAAAGCGCTGGCTGAAATCGGCTATGAAGGCGACTTCACATTGGAGGCCGACCACCTGCCCCTTTCTTTCCCCAAGGAGCTGCAACCTGACGTTATGGTACTGATGGCCAAAACCGGCCGCTATATCATGGGCCTGATTGAAAAGTTCCGCTAAGGGCGGCTGGCCCTGCTGGGGTACGAGGAGTACGGGTCGCTTTCTGAAGAAAGCTCCGCAAAGACTTTTAATCGCCAGGGTACGCGTCAGCACACGCCCAACCGCCTACTGCGTCGATAGCTGCTGAAACCACCTGCCCGTAACCGCGGGAGAACCGGCTATGTTTATCCGAAGCAGAAATCCGGCTTGCTGGATTTCCGGCGCGGATTAAAAGTTTTGCGGAGCTTTTTCAAAAGCGACCCGTACTCCCGTACCCCCGTATTTCTGGTCGTCTTGACGGGAAAGGTGGGTTTGTGCTATAATAGAAAGAAACGGAATTATGGCAGCAAAACTGCCGGGAAAGTGGTGGTACGGGTGAGTAGAAGAAAGATCCTGATTGTGGATGACAGCCGGCTGAACCGCACCGTGCTCAGCGATATGTTTTCCAATCATTACGAGATTGCCGAGGCCGAAAACGGGCAGGATGCGTTGGACATTCTAGACGATGACGACTACGGGCCTAGGCAGATTGCGGCGGTGCTGCTGGATGTGGTGATGCCGGTGATGGACGGCTACCAGCTGCTGGACGCGCTGAAGGACAGCGAGATTTTGCAGCGGATCCCTTTTTTCATGATTACAGCGGAAAATGACGCCGCTTCTATCGCCCGCGGCTATGCGGCTGGGGTCATGGACGTGGTCAACAAACCTTATAACCCAGCGCTGATCCGCCGCCGCATCGGCAGCATCATTGAACTTTACGAGACGAGACTGCAGCTGCGGATGCTGATTGAGGAGCAGGCCGAGGTGCTGGCCAAACGGGCCAAAAAGATGGAGGAACGCCTGGACGAGCAGCTGGCCGCCAGCCGCGCCGTTATCGAGGCCTTAGCGACAGTTACCGAGTTCGGCAGCGACGGCCACCGCGAACATATCCACCGGATCCAGGCCCTTACAGGCGGGATCCTGCGCCATCTGGCGATGCATTGGCCGGATAAGGCGCCGAAAAAGGCAGAAATTGACCTGATTGTCCAGGCGGCTGCCCTCCACGATATCGGCATGGCCCTGACCCAGGACGAGTCCAGCCGCTTCTCCCCGCTGCGGGAAAGCGAGGAACAGCTGATGCGCCAACACCCCATCCGCGGCTGCGAGTTCTTGGAACAGATGGACGCTTTGCGGGAGACGGGGCTGATGGATTACGCGCTGGAAATCTGCCGCTGCCACCATGAACGTTGGAACGGCGACGGTTTCCCGGCAGGCCTTAAGGGCGACGCCATCCCGTTAATTGCCCAGGTTGTCGGCTTGGCCGACGTTTACGACGCGCTGCTGACCGACTGGTCCCACCGGCCGGCCTATAGCAGCGAAAAGGCGCTGCAGATGATCTGCCGCGGCGAATGCGGCAGTTTTGACCCCAAACTCCTGGAGCGTTTTTTGGACATTGCCAACCATCTCTATGACCAGATCTATAAAAGCTGACTTTCCCTGGCATGAAACCAAAACGGCGAATGGGGGCGTTTTCCCATCCGCCGTTTTGCTCAACTTGCCGGGCGGCGGTTAAGCGCAACAAATTTTCACTTGAAAAGAAAGGCAGATTCTTATGAAAAATCCACCCCGTCCCGCCCAAGGCCGTCCGCAGAAGGGCGCGCCTGCTAGAAGGAAGCCTCAACATGAGGCTGGGTACGAAAACCTGGTTGCCGGCCGCAACGCCGTGCTGGAGCTTTTAAAATCCGGCAGGCAGGCCGACACCCTCTACATTGCTTCCGGGCAGCGAAACGGCCTTTCGGCTATCATCACGTTAGCCAAGGAGCAGGGCTGCCCCGTTAAGGAGGTCTCGGCGGAAAAGCTGGATGCAATGGCTGGCGGCGTCCGTCACCAAGGCGCGGCGCTGACCCTGCCCGCGGCGGAGTACGCTGAGCTTTCCGACCTGTTGGAGCTGGCGGCCAGCCGCGGCGAGGCTCCTTTTATTATTTTAGCCGATGAAATTGAAGACCCCCATAACCTCGGGGCGCTGATCCGCACTGCCGAAGCGGCCGGCGCACATGGCATCGTTATTCCCAAGCGCCGGGGCGTGGGCCTGACTGCGGCGGTGTTTAAGTCGTCGGCCGGCGCGGCGGCCCATCTGCCGGTGGCGCGGGTTGGGAACCTGGTTTCGGCGGCAGAGGAGCTGAAAGAGAAGGGCTTATGGCTTTATGGCTGCGATATGGAGGGCGGCAGCTGGCACAGCACCAACTTTTCTGGCGGCGTCGTGCTGGTGGTCGGCTCGGAGGGCCGCGGGATCAGCCGGCTTTTGAAGGAAAAATGCGACCAGCTGGTGTCGCTGCCGATGTTAGGAAAGGTTAACTCCCTGAATGCTTCGGTGGCCGGCGGTATTATGATGTATGAAATTGCCAGACAGCGTATGGAGGCAGGGGCGGGACGCTGACCTGCTGGACGAAAGGAGTGAGCCGCAGTGAGCCGCAACGACCCCACCATCGACCAGATTCTAAGGGAGCTGGAGCAGCAGGGCGACCCTAAAAAGCCTTCCAGCAGCGTCGACGCATTGGTGGAAGAGCTGGTGGAGGAGCTTTTGCAGGAACAGAGCCATGCGGGCATTGACCCGGCTTCGGGAGAGGAGCTGCCCACCAGGGTTTTCCTGCGCCCCAAGAAAAAGCGGCCTGCTGCGTCGCTCAGTCCCTCGTCGGGCGCGTCGGTCGACCAGCTGCTCCAGCAGCTGGCTGCCGGCCGTGAAGCGCCTGCCGAGCCTGTCAAGCCTTTGGCGGGACCTGCCGCGTCTGCTGGGAAAGGACCGGCCCCATCCGCCGTTCCCAAGCGCCCGGAACCCCCAAAAAGCATCTTTTCGTCAATGCGCCGCGCTGCGCCGCCGGAAACGCCGCGGCAGGAGCCTGCGCCAGAGCCGCCTAAGCAGCCGGAAAGGCAGGCCGTGCCGTCCCCCGAAAGGCCGCAGCCCGAAGCCTATGCCTATACCACTGGCCCTATTTCGATTGATATTGACGCCATCCGTGCCGGCGCGCCCCCGCCCCGGGAAATCCCGGCCCAGAAAATGCCGGAAGAGCCGGCTGCGCCTAAAAAAGCAGTAGAGCCGGCGCCGGAACCTCCGCCGCCCAGGCGGCCAAAGCCTCGGCCGCCAGCTGCTGAAGAAAGGCCTTTTAAACCTTCCAGTACCCGGGCCGTTCCTGCCGCTAGCCGCCCGGCCCCTCCATCCGAGCACGCGGCCGCCGCGGTGGACGGCCGGATCCCAATTGACGAGCCTCCTTCTTGGGAGCAGGAATCCCGCCGGGCGGGCAAAGAGACGCCCGCTAAGGCCGCCCCCTGTTTCCGTGCCGCGATTGAGAATAATAAGGGCGATCCTGAAGCAATTTTAAACGGCATCTGCCGGACATCCTCCTTACAGGGTTGGGTGTTATTTTTGCTGTTCTGCTTTTCTGCTGTGCTGTTGGTGCTGATGGAGCGCAGCAGGGCGCAGCAGGCGGGATGGGCGCCCAGTTTCACGCTGATGGGGATGCTGCTGGCGCTGGCGCTGGGGGCGGGCGGCATAGTCCTGCCGATGGTTGGCGGCGGGCTTTGGTCGCTTGTGCGGCTGGAACCCAACCGCGATTCGCTGCCAGCCCTTTGCTGGCTGGCGGCGACGGCCCAGACGGCCGCTTTGACCATCCGGCCGATGGGCTTTATCCACCCTGCCATCCATTGCTACCTGCCCGTCGGGATTTTGGCGTTGATGTTTGGCTGTATTGGGCGGGTGCTCACGGGCAAGGGCGCTTTGAAGGGGCTTTCGCTGCTGCGGCAGCCCGGGGACAAATACGTCCCCTATCTAGCCCGGGGGCAGACGGCGGCGGTACTGATGAAAGGCCTGCCGGAGGGGGGCAGCCTGCCTGCGGCCAACCGCAAGACGGCGGCGGTCGCCGATATCGAAATGATGTTCCTCGCCGCCGATTCCAGCGATTCCCTAGGCAGAAAGCTTTCCCTGCTGGGACTGGGCGTCGGCGCTGCCGCCGCCCTTGCCGGCTTTGTGGTTACCCGGCAAAAGCATTTTGCGCTGATGATGTTTACGCTGGCCATCGCCCTTTTCGCGCCGGCTTCCGCTTATCTCTGCACAGCCTGCCCTTTCTCGCAGCTGGCGGGCCGGACGGCAAAGGAAGGGGGCATGATCTGCGGCGAACTGGCCGCGGAACGCTACCGCTCCACCGGCGCAGTGCTGATGGATGTTGCAGAGCTGATCCCGCCTTCCGCAGTAAAGATGGCGGCAATCAAGACTTTTGAGGGCGCGCGGATTGACCAGGCGTTGGTAGACGCGGCGTCGGTGCTGCAAGGCTCCGGGAGCCTGCTGACGGAACTGTTTGGCCAGGCGCTGGGCGGGCTTGCCCCCCGCGCCGCTGCTTCCAGCGTCGAGCTGATTGACGGCCAGGGGGTCGTCGGCTGGCTGGAGGACCGGCGGGTGCTGTTGGGCAACCGGGAGATGATGGCTGCTTATCAGATCAAAGCACCCAGCGCTGAATATGAAAAACGGTTTACAGATAAGGGCCGTGAACTGCTCTATCTGGCGTCTGGCGTCGAGCTGGCGGCGATATTTGTACTGACCTTCCATCCGCTTGAAAAACCCTGCCGCGCCGTCCAGTCGCTGACGGACGGCGGCTCGGGGCTACTGCTGACGGTATCCGACGGCTTTTTGACCGCAGGGCGCTTGGCGCGGCTGCTGGATGTGGATCCCCGGCAGATAAAAGTCCTTCCGCAGAAGCTCCGCGCCCAGGCGGAACGCATTTCCGGCGAAGTGCGGGTCAAACAGGCGGTAGCGGTCAACGACGGCTCCCCCAGCGGGTTTGCGGCGCTGCTTACGGCCTGCCAGCGTTTGCAGACGCTGGCGGTGCTCAACCGGGTATTGGCGGCTACGGCGGCTGGCTTAGGCTGCCTGCTGCTGCTGATTTTCTGGACGCTGGGCGCGCTGCCGCAGCTGACGATGCCGATCCTTTGCGGCTACGCCCTGGTCTGGCCGATCCTTTCCTTCGGGTTTTCTGCGGGGTTTGCCCGGATATAAGGCCGGCTTGGATGCCTTTTGGCGGGATCCGCCCTTTTTATGCCCAGTTTCACATCTGCTGCCATGATAGGAGGTAAAAACATGGAACGCTATGCTTGGAAGGCTACTGTCAAAGAAGGCCAGCTTGCGGAATATATCCGCCGCCACGAAGCGCTCTGGCCAGAGATGCAGTCCCTGCTGCGGGAAGCCGGGATTGCCAATTACACCATCTGGAATGTGGGCAACGAACTTTTCGGGTATTATGAGTGTGAAAAGGGCGCAGCCTATGCCGCAAAGGTGCAGGCTGAAAGCCCAGTCGTGGCGCGCTGGAACGAATACATGAAGGATGTTATGGAGATGGAAATGGATCCAGAGACCGGCGCGCAGCCCAAGCTGCGGCAGGTATTCCTGTTTGAATAGGCAGAAGGGAGGCGCTTTGGCGTGTCGTTTTGTCAGGAAGTCAAGCGGGAGCTTGGCGGGATAGCCCCGAAAAAGCTCCATTGCCGGGAGGCGGCGATTTACGGCGTGCTGCTTTTAAGCCGCAGTTTTCCCGACGGCGAAACGGTGTTCAAAACCGAAAGCAAGCCCTTAGCCACCCGTTTTGCGGAGGAGCTGGCGGCCTTTGGGACAGTGGCCGAGATCCGCAGCGACCTGCGCCGTCTGAAAGGGGAGAAGCCTATTTACCCCGTCTGCGTCACCGATGAAGGGCAGCGGGCGCTGCTGGCCAGGCACTTTGCGCTGGGCGGCGGGCTGACGCCGGCATTTGTCGAGCGGCGCTGCTGCCAGGCCGCGTTTTTCCGCGAGGTTTTTCTTGCTTTCGGGTCGGTCACCAGCCCGGTGCGGGAGTACCACCTGGAAATCAACGCCCTAAACCCGCTGCTTGCCGAGGAGCTGCTGCTGCTGGCGCAGGGGGTGGGCATCCGCTTCAAAGTCGCCAAACGCAAAAGCAGCGAACTGCTGTACCTGAAAGAAAGCGAACAGATCGAAGACTTTTTGACATTCCTGGGGGCGACGCGGTCGGTGCTGCAGTTGATGGATATCAAGGTCATGAAAGACGTCCGCAACAAGGTCAACCGCACTACCAACTGTGAGACGGCCAACCTGAAAAAAACCGTCTCCGCCTCCAGCAGCCAGGTTCAGGATATCCAGTATATCCTCGGCCGCCGGGGGATTGGGTGGCTGGACGAGGATTTGCGGGAACTGGCGCTGCTGCGGGTTGAAAACGGCGAGCTTTCGCTGCGGGAACTGGCGGGGAGGCTGTCGGTGCCGCTGTCGCGCAGCGGCGTCAATCACCGGCTGCGGCGGATTGCCGAGGCGGCGGAGCGCCTGCGGGCGGAATTGGGCGAATAGGAGGAAAAAATGTTTACATTGAAAGAGGCTAGGGAATACTTTGCCAAAGACACCTACGCTACGGAAACAACCGGCATTGCTATTGACGAAATCGGGGAAGGCTATGCCAAGGTCAGCTGTACGCTGGATAGGCGGCACCTCAACGCCCGCGGCGCTGTGATGGGCGGCATGATGTTCACCATGGCGGACTTTGCCTTTGCGGTGGCCAGCAACTGCGGCGGCCGGGTAGTGGTGTCGCTGCAAAACCAAATCAGCTATTTTTCTGCGCCGAAAGGGGAGAGGCTGTTTGCAGAGGCGCGCTGCGTCAAGGACGGCCGCAGCACCTGCTTTTATCAGGTGGATATTTTTGACGATACCGGCCGCAAAGCGGCGGCTTCGGTCATCAGCGGCTTTGTGGTCGGCGAGCGAAAGGAGTAAGCGATGCTTGAATACCGTTATGACACCCAGCTTTTGATTGAGGGCGAAAACCTCGACGAAGAGGCGATCAACGATTATATTATTGGGCATTTTGAAGGGGATTCCCTGCTGGCGGTGGGGGACGAGGATTTGGTAAAGATCCATTATCACACCAATACGCCTTGGAAGGTGCTGGAATACTGCGCTTCTCTTGGGGAAATTTTTGACATCGTGATTGAGGATATGAGCCGCCAAGCCCGCGGCCTCCAGGGCTAGGAAAACGCAGGTACGCTGCGTTTGCAGGCAGGTTAGGCCCCCGCTCCCCATAACGCGGGGCGGGGGCTGCTTGGTTATTTTCTTAGAAGCAGGGACTGCAAAGGGGGTTGTAGCCATGAAAGATTTTGTCCATCTGCACCTTCATACAGAATACAGCCTCTTAGACGGCGCTTGCCGCATCAAGGAAATCCCGCGGCAGCTTAAAGCGATGGGGCAGGCTGCGGCGGCTATCACTGACCATGGCGCGCTCTACGGCGCCATCGATTTTTATAAAGCCTGTAAAAAGGAAGGGGTCAAGCCGATCATTGGCTGCGAGGTCTATGTCGCCCCGCGCACCCGTTTTGATAAGGTGCATAAGGTTGACAATTCCCCTCATCATCTGGTATTGCTGTGCAAAAACGAAGAGGGCTACCAGAACCTGATGCAGCTGGTGTCGTTTGCCGGGCTGGAAGGCTTTTACAGCAAGCCGCGGGTTGATTTGGAGCTGCTGCGGCGGTATAACGGCGGCTTGATTGCGCTGTCGGCCTGCCTGGCCGGCGAGATCCCCCGGAAGCTCACGTCTGGGGACTATGCCGGCGCAAAAGAAACGGCGCTGCGCTATCGGGATATCTTTGGCAGCGGGAATTTTTTCCTTGAGGTGCAAAACCATGGCATTGCCGAACAGCGCGCCATCCTCCCGCAGCTGCGGCGGCTGTCCGAGGAAACCGGCATCCTGCTGGCCGCCACCAATGACTGCCACTATCTAAAAAGGGAAGACGCAGCGATGCAGAATATCCTGGTCTGTATCCAGACCGGCCATACCGTCGGCGACGGCGGGGCGATGGAGTTCCCGACGGATGAGTTTTACCTGAAATCCCGGTCGGAAATGGAGGATGCGCTGCCAGGCTTTGAGGACGCGCTGGACAATACCGTGAAAATCGCCGAACGCTGCAACCTGGAATTTACCTTTGGGGCGCTGAAGCTGCCGCACTTTTCAGTGCCGGATGGGCGGGAGGCAAAAGATTATTTTTACGATCTCGCCCAACGGGGGCTGAAAAAGCGCTATCGGGAAATTACGCCGGAAATCCAAGCCCGCTGGGAATATGAGATGGACGTTATCACCCGGATGGGCTATGTCGACTATTACCTGATTGTCTGGGACTTTATCCGTTACGCCAAAAGCCAGGGCATCCCGGTAGGGCCGGGGCGCGGCTCGGGGGCGGGAAGCCTTGTCGCCTACTGTATCGGCATCACAGGGGTGGATCCGATCCATTACGGCCTGATTTTTGAACGTTTTTTAAATCCGGAACGCATCAGTATGCCAGACTTCGACGTTGACTTCTGCTACGAACGGCGGCAGGAGGTTATTGACTATGTCGTCCGCCGCTATGGCGCGGACCATGTGGCCCAGATCATCACCTTCGGCACCATGGCGGCCAAGGCCGCGATCCGGGATGTGGGGCGGGCGATGGGCTTAAGTTATCAGGTAGTGGACAAGGTGGCCAAGGCGGTGCCTTTTGCCCCTAAAATGACGCTGGAGCGGGCGCTGCGCGATTCGGCGGAGCTGCGGGAGATGATGGCGGCAAACAGCGAGGTTCGGGCGCTGATTGAAATGGCCAAGCGGGTGGAAGGGATGCCCCGCCATGCCGGCACCCATGCCGCTGGGGTTGTCATTACCGCCGCGCCGGTATCGGATTATGTGCCGCTGCAAAAAAGCGACGAGTCGGTGATTACCCAGTACCCGATGGGGACGCTGGAAGAGCTAGGGCTTTTGAAAATGGACTTCCTGGGGCTGCGCAACCTGACGGTTATCCACCACTGCGAGCAGGAAGTGCAGCGCTTCCAGCCGGAGTTTTCGATAAAAAAAATCCCATTGGACGATAAACAGGTGTTTGGAATGTTTTCCCGCGGCGAAACCGAAGGGGTGTTCCAGTTCGAGTCCTCTGGGATGCGGCAGCTGCTTGTTCAGATGAAGCCCCGTTCCATTGAGGACCTAACGGCGGCGACTTCGATTTTCCGCCCCGGCCCCTCCGCTTCAATCCCCCAATATATCAAAAACCGCCAGCATCCTGAGGGGACTACCTACCTGCACCCGCTGCTTGAACCGATCCTGCGGGTGACGGGCGGCTGCCTGCTCTACCAGGAACAGGTCATGGAGGTCTGCCGGGCGCTGGCGGGGTATTCTTATGGCCGCGCCGACCTGGTGCGCAAGGCGATGGGCAAGAAAAAGATGGAGATTATCAAAGCCGAACGGGAAATCTTTATCCACGGCAAAGACGACAGCGACGGCACGCCGGCTGTGCCGGGGGCGGTTAGGAACGGGGTGCCAGAGGCAGCCGCCAACAAGATTTTTGATGAGATGGCCCCCTTTGCCGAATATGCCTTCAACAAAGCCCATGCCACAGCCTACGCGCTGGTGAGCTATCAGACGGCCTATCTGAAGTGCCATTACCCGCAGGCCTACCTGGCGGCGCTCTTAACTTCGGTGCTGGACAGCACCCATAAGCTTTTGGAATATATTGGCGAATGCCGGGAGCAGAAAATCCCGATCTATCCGCCCCACGTCAACAAAAGCGTTTCGGCTTTTATCTCTGAAGGGGAAGGCATCCGTTTCGGGCTGCTGGCGGTCAAGGGGCTGGGGCGGAATACGATTAACCATCTGGTCAAGATACGGGAAGAGGGCGGCCCTTTTACCGATATCCTTGATTTCTGCACCCGGATGCACGGCCGCGACCTGAACCGCCGCGGGCTGGAATCGCTTGTCCGCTGCGGGGCACTGGACGGCTTAGGCTACAGCCGCAAGGAGATGTGGGGGGCGCTTGACCGGGTGATGGAGTCGGCGGCCTTCCAGAGCCGCGACCAGGCTGCCGGGCAGATGGACCTGTTTGCCGCCGCTGATATTGCGCCGCCGCCTATCAGCATTGCCCGCTGCGGGGAGTATTCGCCGGCCGACCTGCTGCAAAACGAATACGAAGCACTGGGGTTTTACCTGACGGGGCATCCGTTGGAGCAGTACGAGCCGCTGGTGAAAAAATATAGGATGGATAAGGCCGCGGTGCTGCTGACCGAGGAGCTGCCGGATAAAAAGCCGGTTCGGCTGTTGGGACGGCTAGGGGGGATTAAGGCGATCAATACCCGCAGCGGCAAGCAGATGTGCTTTGCAAAGCTTGAAGACAGCAGCGGGACGATTGAACTGGTTGTTTTCCCAAAAACGCTGGAGGAGCAGCGCAGCCTGATCTATTCCGGCGAGCCGTTAGTGGCGGAAGGGAACCTTTCGCTGCGGGAAGACGAGGAGCCGAAGGTGCTTTGCGGCAGGCTGTTCCCGCTGGGGCAGTTCAGGGAGCGGGAAGACGCCGGCAGGCCTGATGGAAAGGAAGCGCCTGCGCCGGTAAAGCCGCCGGCAAACACCCTTTATTTGCGGCTTTCGGGGCCGGACGACCAGCGCATCCCACCCCTTTTGCAGGTTTTATCCAGGTATCCGGGGGAAGTGCCGGTGCTGTTTTATTTTGCTGACCGACAGAAATATTGCTACCCGCCCGGAAAGCCAGGCGTTTCCCTTTCGCCATCGCTTTGGCGGGAGCTGCGGCTGATGTGCGGGGCGGAGAACGTGCAGCTGCGGGAAAAGAAATAAAACCTATTATAAAATATATCTGTGTTTTATCTAAAAACCAATTGATATTTTCTCAAATTGATAATTTTATATCAGTGAGTTTTGATAATAAAAATAGACCGCTGAAGATTTTATATATAAAAATGCAACTTGGGCAATCAAGGCCTTAGCGGCTTAAACAAGGGGATTTCCGACAAATTAAACAGTTTTTATCATATTATCCGATTGCTATTTTGCTAATTATAGGACAATATAGCAGTGCATAGTTTCTTTGAAAGATAATAGTAGACATTGTGATACAAAAATCATTCAAAACATCAATATTTACAGCAATTAGTATAAGTTCAAACAAAAACGATATTGACAAATTCATTCAAACGTGGTATAACAGAACTAACAGCAATTTCATGGAACTTTGAAAGGAGTTTTTGTCATGCCGCCAATCAACTCTTCACTCAGTCGCCAATCCAGCACGTTGATTAAGCAGCTGCTGGCTGACGAAGCACCCCATTCTACTTCCGAGTGCGCCCGGTATGTGCGGGACAACCTGCCTGAAGGGGTAACGATCTCCCAAGGGATTATCTCGACGACCCTGCACGCGCTGGTCTACAATACCAGGGACTATTTCTCCCCCAACCGCGGCTTCTATCAGAAAAAGCCCGCGAATGAGAACGGCCAGCCGCCTACCCCTACCCAGCGTGCTGCCCATTTGCTGAAATCAACGGTCCAAGGGCTGGACGAGATCTGTACCATCAATCTTCGACAGGTTTCTTCTGACGAGCTGGAGCAGCTGAAAAAGCTGCAGCAGATCGCCGCCTATCTGGAAGAACGGCTAGGCGAGCTGCAATAAAACGCAGCCGCTGCCATAAGAAAGGAAGGTCACTATGATTTCACCTGAAAAGAAGGCGTTCATTGAGTTTATGATGGATGCGGATGTGCTGCGTTTTGGACAATTTACCACCAAAAGCGGCCGCCTGTCCCCCTATTTCGTAAATACTGGCAACTACCGCACCGGCGCGCAGATCAACGCGCTGGGCGGGTTTTATGCGGCCCTGGTTAAAGAAACCTGCGGCGGCGATTTCGACGCCATGTTCGGCCCAGCTTATAAGGGCATCCCGCTCGCCACAACCACTGCGGCGGCCCTGGCAAGGGAGTATGGCATTGACAAGCCCTATTTCTTCAACCGCAAGGAGGCCAAAGACCATGGCGAGGGCGGTAGCCTTGTAGGTTATAAGCCCCAGGATGGCGATAGGGTCATCATCATTGAGGATGTCATTACTGCCGGCACGGCTGTGCGGGAAAGTATGCCGATCCTGCAAAGCGCCGCGGCCGTTACGGTGAAGGATATGTTTATTTCGGTGGACCGCTGCGAGGTGGGGACGACGCCGGGGAAGACTGCCGTGATGGAAGTGAAGGAGCAGTTCGGCATCGACGTCCATGCGATTGTCACCGCTAAGGATATCCACGACTATCTTGCCCAGAGCGACCAGTTCAGCGATGTGCTGCCGCTGATGGAGCAGTATATGGAGCAGTACTGCGTGTTTTAAGCCATAGCCCAGATTATACACAGGCGGAGGGCCGGTTTTCCCGGAGCTTCCGCCTGTTTTTTGCATAGTGGAAAAATTGGACGCATATCTGGATGAATTGCATAGTAAAACTGAAAATTTAATTTGTAATATAGCAAATTTATATGATATCTTTTGTGGAAAATGCCAATTTACGGAGTTGAGAAATTGTGTTATAATATGTATTGGGGAGAAGTTTATGAAATGAAAGGAGAGATAAGAGGAATTTTCAGAATGGCCGTTCTGATTTTGACAAAGGAGAAATGATGATGAAAAAGCTGTTATGTATGGCAGTCAGTGTGTTGCTGTTGTGCAGCCTGTTTGCCAGCTGCCAAAAGAAACCAGTTGTCAGCGTCGGCGAAGAAGGGCGCTATGTCCTGAACTTATCGGAGGAATTGGACAACAACCAGATGGAACTGAAAAGTATCCCCTGGCTTTCTGCCCCGGAAGATGTCATCGAAACTTTTGGCTTGTCCTTAAACGAGGTTTTGATTGAGGAAGGGCAGTTTTATGGTGATCGACGCGGAGTAAGGATGTATCTGCCGGTTTATTTGGAAGATTTAGAGGTGCCCGTCAATTTAACATTATTCTTTCGAACGAATTACCCAGTGTTGAAAAAGGGAAAGACGCTGGAGAGGGCGCTAACGATTGTCGAGCTGACTACCCAGTTTGCCGATGAAGCCGCGGAAGCAGCCTACTTTGAAAAACTCAAGGCGATGGCGGATTTTCTGGAGGAAAATCGCCCTGATACCTATCAACACCGTGAGGGCAAAGAATGGTTCAGTTTTGATTTCCGTTCGCCCGATGACAGCAGGCTTCCTCACTTTGAGCATGGATTTGGCACTTGTCAGGCGCCGATAAAAGTCAGCGAAAAAAAGGTCTATATGGGATGCAGGTTATTGCTGGATATCAAGCAGCGGAATCCAGATTACGAATTCGGCTCAGAGGAAAATGGTAACCGCTGGATCTAATGTGTCAACCGCAAACTTCCAGAGGCGTATCCCTTAAAAGGCACGCCTTCATGGTTCAACGCAAAGGAGAAATGATGATGAAAAAGCTGTTATGTATGGCAGTCAGTATGCTGCTGTTGTGCAGCCTGTTTGCCGGCTGCCAGAAAGGGCCAGCAGCCGGGCGGGAAGACCGTTATGTGATAAACCTATCGGAGGAGCTGGACAACAACCAGCTGGAACTGAACAGTATGCCCTGGTTTTCAACGCCGGAGGAGGTAATGGAAAAATTTGGGTTATCCCTGAATGAAGCCTCAATGTATAGGGTAACGCTGCCCGGCGACCGTGACTGTACGCGGATGTATCTGCCGGTCTGGCTGGAGGATATGGAGCTGCCGGCGGATATGGAGCTGCTTTTCCGGTGGGATTACCCTGTCCCATGGGAGGAAGAGCCGCTGCGGGTTGCACTGACGTCGGTTAATTTCACGACCTACTTCACCGACCAACTGCCGGGGGAGGAGGCCTATCTTGAAAAGCTCCAGGCTGTACTGGATACGCTGGCAGAGAGCCAGCCGGAGGTCTATGGCCCAAAATTAGAAGCCGTGCCGCGTATGATCCGCCAATACCGCGGGAAAATGGCCGAAGACGGCAATGAACCTGAGTTGTCGCCAATGGAACGTTGTATGAATATCAACCAATGCGGTGTGCGGGTCAATGAAAAAAAGGCCCATGGCGCTTATGCAGGGTACAGTCTGATTATAAGCGTCCGCCAGCAAAATCCAGATTATAATTTTGAGCTAGACGAGCCCAGCCTCAAGTGGCTGTAAATGAAAGGAGAAATGATGATGAAAAAGCTGTTCTGTATTGCGGCCAGTATGTTGCTGCTGTGCATCCTGTTTGCCGGCTGCGGGAAAAAAGCAGGCAGCGAGGAAGGCAGGATTATGCTGAACCTGTCAAAAGAGCTTCAAAATGAACAGATGGAACTGAACAGCCTGCCCTGGTTTTCAACGCCGGAAGACGCGATGAAAGCATTTGGGCTGTCGGCCAATGAAATCGCGGTGCAGGAAAGAAGTTCTGATAAAAACGAGGGCGGCTGGGAGATGTATCTGCCAGTTTATCTGGAAGATCTGGGAACGCCAGCGAACTTGACCCTTTATTTCCGCTCAAGCTACCCATTGGTACAAGAGGACAAAACATTGAACAAGGCGTTGACTGATGCCTGCTTTAGTGTCTGCTTTGCTGATGAAGCGGAAAAGGAAGCCTATACCGAAAAACTCCGTCAGACGGTTGATGCGCTGGAAAAGGAGCTGCCCGAAATTTATGACGACCCTTATATTGGGGAAGATCAGATCCTTTGCGGGTACCGCCCCGTTGTCGAAGATGGGCCGGCATCGCCTTTTGAGTATTCTTTCGGCACAGGATGGTCGATAGTCGCACTTGGCGAGGAGAGCCGCTGTGAGCGATACACAATCGTTTTGGGCGTCCGGCAGGCCAAAACGGAAGAAGGGCAAAGTGGTTCGGCCTTAAATATGTGGGTCTGACAGATATCCCTAAAATCCGAAAGGCGCGCCCTTTAGCAGGGTGCGCCCTTTTGCTTAGCTTTTCCGCAGGATTTTGCCGAGCGGCTTTCCTTTGGCCAGCTCGTCGACCAGCTTATCCAAATAGCGGATCTCCCGCATCAGCGGGTCTTCGACCTGTTCCACCCGCACCCCGCAGACCAAGCCTTTGATCAGTCCGCGCGCGGGGTTGGGCCGGGGGGCGTTGCGGAAAAAATCGCCGTAGGTGGTTTGTGAAGCAAGCAGCCCTTCTAGTTCTGCCGCGCTGTACCCGGTCAGCCAGCAGGCCACAGCGTCCACCTCCTCTTTTGTCCGGCCCTTTCTTGCCGCTTTGTCTAACAGCAGGCTGTAGACCTTAGCAAAGTCCATATTAAATACCTTTTCATTCTCCATGCCTATCCGCCTTCCAACTTCCAATGGCTCAGGGGGTCGTGTTATCGATGAAAACGATGCTGGAATCCCCTTTTCTGGCCTGCTCCAGCGCCGCCGCCGCCAGTTTCCGGAAGGAAATATAAGAAGAGGAAGCGCCCGCTAGGACGTCGATCGAGTCGTCATTCTGGTCTGCCAACAGCTGCCCAGCGTAATAACGGGTATATTCATTGGGATAGGTGCCGTTGGAATGGAGCATGGTCTGCATATAGGCCGTATCCCAGCTTTTAATGAAGCCGCTGGCGTTTTCAGCGTTGTATTCCACCGAAACGATGCTCCCGTCTTTGACCATAATCATAACATATTCCTTCCAGCCAAAGTTGAACTCGCGGGCCTGGGCGGTGTAATAGCCGTCCTGAAGGGCCGCTTCATTGCCGCAGGAAGCGAGGGATGCCGACAGCGCCAGCGCTAATACAAAGCTCAAAATCCGTTTCATCTGCCATTTCCTCCCTTTACAACAAAGCGTTTTACCTGGAACCGGAGCGCCTCCGCCTCTTTTGCAAGCAGCCCGCTGGATATTTCGGTATTTTCGGCGCTTTCAAGGTTCCGTTCTGTAATAGCAGAAATTGTTCCGATCTTTTCCTCCATAGAGACGAGGGCTTCTTCCTGGCTTTGGACGGCCGCCGCCAGCTGGTCGGTAATGCTGCCGATTTGGCCGGAGACAGCAGAGATATCCTGAAGGGAGCCAGCCGTATTGGCTGTCAGCTCCACGCCAGTCTGGATCATAGCCCTTGTGCTGTCCACCATATCCGCGGCGCTTTTGGCGGCGTCGCTGCTCTTGGCAGCCAGCTGCCGGACCTCTTCGGCCACAACGGCAAAGCCTTTCCCGCTGCTTCCAGCCCGCGCCGCTTCGACAGATGCGTTAATGGCCAGAAGGCCGGTCTGGGAAGCGATATCCTCGATTGCCTTGGCAATCTGGGTAATTTTCTGCGCGTTGGCGTTGATGCCGTCCATTGCGCTGGAAAGGGTAGCCATACGGGTATTGGCTTCCTGGATGCACTGGGCGATTTCCGCCGTTTTTTCGCGAGTTTGGCCGCTGCTGCGCGCAACGTCGGACAGCCTTTTTTTGACCTGGGACACTTCGTTTACCAGTTCCTCTGTGGACTGGGTCTGTTCCATAGAAGCCTGGTGCAGCTGTCCAGATTGTCCGTTAAGCTCTTCAGACATTTCCGCCAGACGGCCGGCGGCGTCTCGGAACCCGGATATCGTCTCGTTCATAGACTGGAGGATAGTATGCAGGCTGGAACGGATCAGGGCAAAATCGCCTTTATAATCCCCCTGCGGTTCTGTTTTCAGGTTGCCCTGGGCCATCTGGGTCAGCACGCGCTGAAGGTCGGATATGTAGCGGCTGACGCTTTCAACCGTACCGCCCAAGGTCTGGGTGAGTACTTCCAGCTCGTCCTTGGACTGTACCTGGAGCACAGCTGTATGGAGGTCGCCGTCGGACAGTGCGACCATCCGCTCGGTAACGCTCCGTACGGGTTTGGAGATTGACTGGGCCAGGCGCAGCACGATCAGGATCGAGATGACCAATACCGCCGAAGTGGCCAGCATAGCCATCAATATCGCGCCGTTGATATAAGAGTTATAATCCCTTTTCGGAACCTGGATGACCAGCGACCACTGGGTGCCGCGGATCGGCGCAAAGGCTGCCAGCATCGTTGTCCCGTTCGCAGAAAATTCTGCCGATCCGGTTTCGTTGCTGATTACCCGGTTGACAAGGCTGTCGTCGGCGCCAAGCTGGGCCATATTCTGCTGGGCCAAGGCAATATCCTGGTCCGGGTGGCCAGTGATTGCCCCAGTATGGCCCACCATATAAGCCATACCGTGCCGGCCGATGTTGATACTGCTGATGACATCATTCAAAATATCATATTTATAAACGCCCGCCACATAAAGGACAGTCTCTCCGTCCTTTTTTAACGGCATTGCCATAGTAATACCCAAATTACCCTGGAATTTTGTGGAGGGGTCGACGGTCAGGTTATTGGTCTGCTGGAGCAGGGCCAGGAAATCGCTTTCAAGGCTTTCGAGCGCGCCGTCGATCCCCTGTACCAACTGCCCATCTAAATTGTAAAGGCCGATGGTATAAAACTCGTAGGTTTCGGCGGCTTCAGTCAGCACGCTGCTGCGGTTTGCCTGAAGTACGGCGGCGTTGACCCGCCCCGTTTCAGGGTCTGCGGCGGATTCTTCGCTCATATAGTAATCTGCCGTGATTGCCGCCATCCGGTCTGCCAGCATATGGATGTTGGATTCGACCGTTTTGGCGGATTGCCGAGCCATGGGCTGCAGGCTGTCCAGGAGGATATTATTGGCCAGCGACTGCATTGCCATCGCCATAATTGCGCAGGATACAACTACCAGCAAGAGAATATTGAGGGTTGTGTTTCGCAAAATTCTGCCGCTGAGGCTCCGTCTAACCCCTCTGCCGCGGACAGCTGCTTTTTTTTCGGCCACGTTCTACTCTCTCCTTTGAAAAATTATGTCTAAAGGCATAGGAAAAGCCCTCCAGCCCTGCCGGCAGGATGCCGATCAATTTTGTCAGGCAGGGGCTGGATGACCCTCGTTTCATTGTATAGCAAGCATAATTGGCTAAAAAAGGAAGGGCTTTTTCAGAAATTCATAGGGGATACAGGGATGCAGCGCTTTTTTCAGGAAGCGCCGTGCCTCAGCGGTCGCCGCCGCCATCCACAAGGCGGCGGAAGCGGTCGGCAAGAGAAGGCTTTTTGCCGGCGGGGGGGGCAGGCGGGGCGGCGCGGCGCTGCAGCTCCTGCTGGATCATCGACGCCAGCGAACGCAGCTGGTTGTCGTTCATCTCGCTCACCAGGCTGGCGAAATCATCGTCGCCGCCGGCGGGCGCAGGCGCAGGGGTCCCGCAGGAAGGCGCGGGCGCGGGGGCAGGGGCGCTGCCGGAAGGCTGTTGGACGTCAGATTCGGCGGCCTCAATGGCGTCCTCAGGGGTAACGCCTTTATACATGATATCGTAAAATCCTTGGCCGTAGCGCTCCGCCATATGGATACCCACCTGGACAATGCGGCGGATCTCCGACTGGTCGGGGTTGTGGTCGTAGAAGACGCCGGCGGTCTGGTAAAGGACTTCGCCATCGGTCAGGTCCATCTGGAAGCAGCCCAAAAACAGGCCGTAGTTGGCGCGGGTAATGTATTCAACAATCGCAGGGCGCTTTTTTTCAGGCACGTTGAATTCGTAGATCGCCTTGCAGCTGAGGTCTTCGTCGTCGCGGGCGGTGATGAGCAGCGTGCAGCCGTCGACGTCCTCGTTGTCCAGCCGCATACCCAGTACAAAGCGGCGCTTCTCTTCGTCATGCTTATAGTGCCAGTTCTGGGAGTCAAGGTATTGCTTGATTGCCATTTCAAGATTATTCATCGTTCATTTCCTCCTCTGGTCAGTCGTCTGCTTCAATGGCCTGGACTGTTTCCGCCGGGCTCTTGCCTTTGTACATAACGTCGTAGAAGCCGTCGCCGTATTTCTCGGCCATATGGATCGTCACCTGGACGATGCGGCGGATTTCGTCGTTTAAGGGCGCGCCGTCGGAGAACACGCTGCTGGTTTTATAAAAGATCTCGCCGTCCCGCAGATCCATTTGGAAGCACCCCAGGAACATCCCATAGTTGACGCGGGTAATATAGTCGGAGATGATGGCGCGTTTCTTTTCGGGGATTTTGAACTCATAGATCGCCCGGCAGCTCATATCTTCATCATCCCGGACATGGACGACAATGATACAGGAATCCACATCGTTGTTTTCCAGCGACATCCCCAAGGAGAACTCATGGTCTTCCTCGTCGTACTTGTAGCGCCAGTTCTGGGAATCCAGATAGCTTTTTACCGCTTTTTCGATACCGTTCATAGAATAACCTCCTAATGATTGTTGGCGTATGCCTATCGTTACAAGGCTACAGCTTATCCCCCTGCCAGCCGCAAAAGGATAAGCCCCAAAGCCTGGAACTCCATAGAAAATAGGGGCGGATCAATCTTCGCCGTCTTCGCGGTCTTCTTCCTCCCGGCGTTCGATTTCGGCAATGACCTCTTCCACTGATGCGCCGCGGAACAAGACGTCCACCAAGCCTGCCCCGTACTGTTCTGCCATCTGGATGCCTACGTCTACCTGGCGTTCGATATATTGCGGCTCCAGGCGGATATTGCCGCAGAGGCAGGTTGTCTTGTATTGGATTTCGCCGTCCCGGTAATCCATCTCAAAGCAGCCCAGCAGAAGCTTATAGTTGGCGCGGGAGATAAAACTGGCCGCAATCGCGCGCTTTTTCTCAGGGACCCTAAAAGGGAAGGTGACAAAAGTCGTGAACCGGCGTTCGTCGCGGACAATTGTCCTAACCTCGCAGGCATCCACATCGTCCACCCGGATATGCATAAACATCCGGAACAAGCCCTTGTCCTCATCATAGCGGTATTTCCAATTCTGGGAATCGAAATAATCCCGGATGGACTCGGTCACATTGTTTTTTTCGGCCATGGCAGGCCCTCCTTTCTGGTTATTTGGCGCCCTCATCCCCGCCGAACAGGGCGTCCCAAAGCCTTTTAAGCCCTTTTTTACGGGACGGGCTTTTCGGCGGATCGGCGGGGGCCGGCGGCGTTTCGGACGGCGCTGTCTCTTCCGCCGTTTCCGCAGCTTCCGCCTGGGGGGCAGGCGCTGGGGGCGCAGGGGAATTGACAGGGCGGATATCGCTTTCCACCCGTTCGATTGCCTCCTTAGCCGTAGCATTGCCGTAAAGGATCTCCATCAGGCCAGGCCCATAACGGTCGCACATCCGGAAGCCGATATCAATATGGTTTTCAAGGATCTCCTGATCCAGCTGGATCTCCCCGCACATACAGGTATTCTTAAACTGCAGCTGCCCGTCCCGGGGGTCCATCTCAAAGCAGCCCAAAATCATACCATAGTTGGCCCTAGCGATGTATTCCTCGACAATGGCCCGCTTGTCTTCAGGGATTTTAATTGGGAAAACGGTCAGCGTGGTGAACCGCTCTTCGTCCCGGATAAAGGTAATAATATGATAATTATCCGCGCATTTAGAGTGGAAAGACATCCTTAAAACGTTGTTGACCGGGTCGTAGTCATAATGCCAGTTCTGGGAATCGTAATAATCCCTGACCGACTCTGTGAGAAGGCCGTGATCAAAATCGTCGAAATCATAGCGGTCGCTGCGGAAATCCTCCTCATCCTCGTCGTCAAAAGCGGGGATAGGCGTCGTATCCTTGCGGGTTTCCGGGCGTTTTTTCTTGGCGGGTTTCAGGCCGGCGGGCGGGTCGGGCAGGACAAAGCTCATAGCGAGCTTTTCCTCAAGCTGGCTTAATTTCTCCAGCGCTTCCTGGGGCGACAGCCCCTCCTTGAGGACCTTTTCCAAACCGTTCTTGCCGTAAAGCTGGGCCGTCATCGGGCCGATGAACAGGTAAGGCGCAAGCTCTTCCGGGGACAGCTCCTGGTTTTCGTTGATATGGCAGAGCACCTTAAAGTAGACGCTGCCGCTGTCGTAATCCAGCTGTAAGCTGCCCATCGTAAAATTCTGGTTGGCGCGGGTCACAAATTCAGCCGCCTTGCCCATTTCCTCGCCCGAAAGGGCCTTGCTTAGATAGCTTGTAAAACAGATATCGCTGCCGTCGACCGAAATATCCACATTGGTGAGCTCTTCCTCCCCGCTGCGGAAGGAAGCGGAAAAACGCTGTTGTTCAAGATCGCTTTCATGGGTGACGCAGTTCTTTACAATCAGGCGGTCCAAATTCTGCATAGTCAAGGTCATAAAGTTCTTCCTCCTTTGCCGGGCGCCCTGCAGAGGCGCGCTTGCCGAAGTGCCGCGTCTCTGCCAAAACAATTTCTCTTTTTTCTAAACTGCCGCTTTGACGGAAGGCGGCAAATGTGGTATACTAGTAGCAGCGGCGGCCTATCTTTACACGAATGGCCGCACAAAGCCTGCTTCTATATATTATAGCACGATTTTCCGCAGTCTGCAAGCCTTGAAAGGCTGTTCTGTAATATTTTACAAACTCAGCAGGGAAAGGTGGGGTATGATGGAAAAGATTGACGCATATCCAGCGCCGCCGGGACCGTCCGACCCAGCGCTGATACCGATAACGGTACTAAAAAACGTCGGGCCAAAGCGCGAAGCCCTCTATGAGAAGCTGGGGATCAGCACAATAGGCGGGCTGCTGCGCCACTACCCCAGGAGCTATATCGACTACAGGGACGCCAAACGGGTTGATAGCTGTCCCGACGGGGAAATTGCCGTCGTCGCCGCCAAAGTCCTGCGCCGCCTGCCGCCGGCCCCGATCCGCAAAGGGATGGTGCTTTATAAGCTGACTATGACCGACGGCCTGCAAAATTTCACCCTCGTCATTTTCAACAACGAATACGCTTACTACGGGATGAAAGCCGGTGAGGACTACCTGCTGCGCGGCAAGGTCTCGCGCGCAGGCAGCGGGCTGCAGATGGCCCTTGTAAGCTACGTCGCCCCCGGCGAGGCTGCCGTCATGCGGCCGGTATACGGCCTGACTGAGGGGCTGGCGGCGGGGATGGTAGCAAACAACGTCAAAGAGGCCGTCGAACGTTTCCTGCCAGAATTCCCCGACCCGCTCCCGGCGCCGGTGCGGGCAGGCCACGGCCTGATGCCTTTAAAAGAGGCGCTGCGCCTGATCCATTTCCCCGATACGCCGGAAAGCCTCGGCGAGGCCAAACGCCGGCTGTCCTTTGAAGAGCTTTTCACCCTTTCTGCGGCACTGATGCTGCTCAAACGGCGGGAGAAGGCCGCCACCAGCGTCTTGATCGGCAAGCCGGATATGGGGGCGTTCTACCAAAGCCTTCCCTTCGAACCGACGCAGGCCCAGCTTCGGGTAATCGGCGAAATCCTCGCCGATATGGATAAGCCCGCGCCGATGAACCGCTTATTGCAGGGCGACGTAGGCTCCGGCAAGACAATGGTTGCCGCCGCCGCCTGCTATGCTGCCTGCCAAAAAGGTTACCAATCGGCCATTATGGCCCCGACCGAAATCCTTGCCGCCCAGCATGAGGCGACGCTGCGGCGGTTTTTGGAGCCGTTAGGGCTGCGGGTGGCGCTGCTGACTGGCTCGATGTCCCCCAAACAGAAGGAGCAGCTGCGGGGGGAAATCGCTGCTGGGAAAATCGACCTGACCGCGGGCACCCATGCGCTGGTGCAGGAAGCAACTGCGTTTGACCGCCTAGGGCTTGTCATCACCGATGAGCAGCACCGCTTTGGGGTGGCGCAGCGGCAGCGCTTAGGCCAAAAGGGCGACAATCCCCATGTGCTGGTTATGTCGGCGACGCCCATCCCGCGGACGCTGGCGCTGATTGTTTACGGCGACCTCGACCTGTCCATTATTGACGAGCTTCCCAAAGGCCGCCAGCCTATCGAAACCTTCTCCGTCCATTCCGATAAGCGCAAGCGCGCCCTTTCCTATATCCGCGAGCACCTTGAACGGGGCGAGCAAGGGTACGTCGTCTGCCCGCTGATTGAGGAAAACGATTCCGAGCTGGCGGCGGCGGAACGTTATGCGGCGGCGCTGCAGCAGCTGATGTCGCCTTTCCAGGTAGGGCTGCTGCATGGGCGGATGAAACCCGCCGAAAAAGAGGAAGCCATGCGCGCCTTTGCCGAAGGCGAAACCCGCCTGCTGGTTGCGACGACTGTCGTCGAAGTCGGCGTCGACGTCCCCAACGCCACAATTATGATGATTGAGAACGCCGAGCGTTTCGGCCTTTCCCAGCTGCACCAGCTGCGGGGCCGCGTCGGGCGCGGCAGTAAAAAGTCCACCTGTATCCTTGTTTCCGATAACGACGGCGAAGACAACCGCCGCCGGCTGCAGGTGATGAAGGAGACCTGCGACGGCTTTGTGATTGCCAAGGAAGACCTGAAACTCCGCGGCGCAGGCGACTTTTTCGGCCGCCGCCAGCATGGTCTGCCATCCTTAGCCATGGCAGACCTCTTTGAAGATACCGGCCTATTTAACGAGGCCCAAGGCGCCGCCCGGGCGCTGCTCGACAGCGACCCCAGCCTCTCAAACCCTGAAAACGCCCTTTTGAAAACCGAAATTGAGCGGATGTTTTCCGCCAACGAAAGCGCTTTGAACTAGTAAGGGACGACAGCTTTTGAAGAATGCCTAGCTTAGCAGGGCTAAGCCGCAAAACTGGGTACTCGTCTGCACAACCATAAACGCCTACTGCGTCGGCAGATATCGACGCAGTAGGGTCTGCCTTATGAGACACACAGGTATCCTGGCGAGTAAAAGTCTTTGCTAAGCTTTCTTCAGAAAGCGCCGTATCCCCATAAGAAAGGTTTTGGTAATATGTATCTGGAAAATAAAAAGCACCTCCACTTTATCGGCATCGGCGGTTCGGGTATGTACCCGATGGCCCAGATTCTGCACAGCGAGGGCTTTTACATCACCGGTTCGGACAACAATGAAACCGATACGCTGCAGCGGGTACGGGAGATGGGCATTCCGGTGGCGCTGGGGCAGAAGGCCGAAAACATTGCAGGGGCCGACCTAGTCGTCTATTCGGCGGCGATTATGGACGACAACCCAGAGCTGATGGCAGCGAAGGCCAGCGGCGTGCCGACGGTGGAACGGAGCGTCATTTTAGGGGAAATTACCGCTCGTTACAGCGATGTGCTGGGCGTCAGCGGCACTCACGGTAAAACCACAACCTCGGCTATGCTGACCCAGATCCTGCTGGACGCCGGGCTGGACCCCAGCTGCGTCATCGGCGGCAAGCTCGCCGCTATCGGCGGAAGCGGGCGGGTGGGCCAGTCCCAGCGGATGGTTTGCGAATCCTGCGAATTTGTCGACACATTTTTGAAGCTTTCCCCCGATGTAGCCATTATTTTAAATATCGACGCCGATCATCTGGATTATTTCGGGACGATGGGGAACCTGATGGCCTCTTTCCGCAAATTTGCCGAAAAGGCCAGCCGGCTGGTCATCTATAACGGCGACGACGCCAATACCCGTAAGGCGTTAGAGGGGTTTGCGGGGCCGGCGCTGACCTTTGGGCGGGGGGCGGAAAATGATTTTTATGCCGCAGATATCCGCCATCCCGGCGGCGCTGAAACGACTTTTGACCTGATGCGCAAGGGGGAGGGGAAGCTCTGTACCATCCGGCTCCATATCCCCGGCGAGCATAACGTCCTTAATGCGGCAGCGGCCTGTGCGGCGGCTATGCAGAGCGGGGCATCGCCGGAGGACTGCGTCCGGGGGCTTGACCATTTCCATGGCGCGGGGCGGCGGTTTGAGGTGCTGGGCCGGCCCGGGGGCATTACCGTCGCCGACGATTACGGCCACCATCCCACTGAAATCGGGGCGGTGCTGAAGGCGGCTAAAGCGTTGCCCTTTAAACGGGTTTGGGCGGTGCACCAGCCCTTCACTTTCAGCCGCACCTATACTTTGATGGACGATTTTGCCAGGGTGCTGGGGCTGGCCGACCGGGTGGTGCTGTCGGAAATCATGGGCGGCCGGGAGAAAAACGTTTACGGGGTCTGTGCAAGCCAGCTGGCAGAGAAAATCCCTGGCTGCCGCTGGTTTCCGGCGTTTGATGAAATTTCCGATTATGTAGCCGGGCAGGCCGAACCGGGCGACCTGATCTTGACCTTGGGCTGCGGCGACGTCAACAAATGCGCCCATATGATCGTAGAAAAGTTACAGAAAAAATATGGGTTATCCGAAAAGCATTGACCATGCCGGAAGGAATCTGTAAACTTTTTGAGGGATTTTTAAAGCTTTGGCCAATGCCCTTGCGAAAAAAGCCAGGTTATGCTATACTACCGATAGTTTTGAAAGGCTTTCGGGCCTTTCATGCCTAGGACGGAGGGACTTTTTATGGCCAAAAAGAAAAAAACGGCGGATCCCCGACAGCAGGAGCTTCACGATCTGATCGAGCTGAAAAAGATGCGCCAGGCTGCCGCGGAGCAGCGCGCTATGGAGCCGGATTTTGATCCGCCAGCAGAAAAAATTGTGCCGAAAACGTTTAAAGAAAAATGGGACAATTATTGGTACCACTACAAAGCCGCCACTTGGGGCGGGCTCGTAGCCGCAGTGCTGGTGGTCTGGCTGGTAAAGGATCTGTTTTTTGCCGCCAAACCCGACCTCACCCTAAATATTGCCACAGAAATCAGCCTCTCTGCAATCAATTCTGAGATGCAGGAGGATATCCACCCCTATATCAGCGACTACAACGGCGACGGGAAGCTGCTGGCGCTGATCAGCGAGACCCCCGTAGGGGAGTCCGACGATCCGCAAATGGTTTTTGCCTACCAGCAGAAATTTATCGCTGTGCTGGCGGCGGGGGACGAGCTGCTGTTTTTGCTGGACCAGGAAGGCTATGATGTGATTTTTAAAGGTTCGGACAACCAGTCGATGTTTATCGATATGGAGAAACTCTACCCAGGGCTGGATGCCGCCGAGGGCGACAAGCTTTATTTGGAGGATTTGCCGCTGGGGAAGGAATGGAAGCTTGATCGTTTCCCCGAAAACCGCTTTTTCTTCTGTGTCCGTTATCTGGGCAACTCGGCCAGGGATAATGAGAAAAACCAGAAAACCCTCCAGAATTGCCTGGATTTTGTCCAGCGCGTAGTAGAAGCCGGGCGCCCCGAATGGGTGGGCAAACAGCCCGTTTACGATCCTGCGACTATGAATGTGGACGGGTAAAGGGATTTTGCTTGCCGTGGGAAAGCTCGCCCCGGCTTCCGCAATTTTTTCCTTGGAAACATTAGGAAAACATAGATTTTTTGTCAAGCTTAAGGCCCTCTGCGAACCCAGCAGAGGGCCTTTCTATTAGGCTTGCGCCGATTTGACAGTCTCGTAGCAGTATTCTGCACAGGCCAAGTCTTCCACAGCTAGCCCCAGCGCGCTGAATAAGGTGATTTCATTGCTGCTGCCGCGTCCGGGCGCTTTCCCTAAGAGCGCTTCGCCGATGCTGCCGACGATGTGGCTTTCGTCCAAAAGCCCTTCGGCTTTGGGGATCAGGAATTCGCCGCACTCGGCGCACATGGCGGCCTTGCTGTCGGCGTAGAGCCGGGAGGCCGCGGCTAGGTCGGAGGAAATTTCGCGGGTTTTGGGGCTGAATGCGCCGACGGCGTTGATATGCGCGCCAGGCTTGACCATTGAACGGTCGAGGATAGGCTCCTTGCTGGTTGTGACGGTGCAAATGATGTCTGCGCCGCGGGCGGCTTCTGCCGCGGACGGGCAAGCCAACGCCGAAACGCCGTACTGCGCCTGTGTTTCTTTGGCCAGTTTTTCAGCGGCTTCCTGGAACTGGTCAAAAATTTTCACTTGCTGGATCGGCCGCAGCGGCATAATTGCCTCCAAATGGCTCCTGGCCTGTGTCCCCGCTCCCAGCAGCGCCAGCACCGAAGCGTCTTCCCTAGCCAGCAGCTTTGTGGCTGCGCCGCTGACCGCGCCGGTACGGATGGCGGTGATAGAGGTAGCATCTGCCATTGCCCGCAGCGCGCCGTGGGCTGTATCGAACAAAAGCACCGATCCTAGATGGGAAGGGTACTCCGTCCCTTGGTTCTGATGAAAGGCCGTGACCACTTTTGCGCCGAAATAACGCTCAGAATAGGCCGGCATAAACCCAAAAAGGTTCCCGCCGGGCAGAGTGTGTATCGTACGCATCTGCTGCAAACTTTTCCCTTCTTCAAAATCCCGCAGCGTTTTTTCCATCAGCGGAAGGCAGCGCTCCATCGTCAGGATGCGGCGCACTTCGTCCTCTTTTATTTCACAAACGTGCAGTTCCAGCATACAAGGTTCCTCCTAACCATATCAGAAAACTTATCAGTTACAGTATACCGCATCCTGCCGAAAAAGTCAAACTTTTAGGATTACCGTGCCATTATTCCCTTAAAAGGGCCAGTTCTGGGATTTCGGATTCTTCGTCCATCAGCGTCAATTCGTCAATATGCCAGTGCTGCCCATGCGCCTCACCAGACAGCGCCAGCGAAACCAATAAATCTGCTAGTCCGATTAAATCTGCCGGTGCCCCTTGCAGGCAAACCTGGCGATGCGCAAGGCTAAGCCGCAGCCCACCCTCGCCTGGCTTCCCTTCCGGGTACAGCCCTTCTCTGCGCAAAAAGGAGCTGACAAGTTCGCTGTTATCCATCAGTCATTTCACCTCATTGTAACAATTAAAAATAAGCGCTGACCAGTTAAAACTGGCCAGCGCCCTTGTATTCCACCCTAGGTACTGCATTTACCTTTGGGCAAATACAGATCAACAGGCCTGCCGTTTCTTAGCCGCAGCCGCCGCAGGTAGAGCAGCTGCCGCTGCATCCGCCCTCCGGCACCTCGCAGGTGTCGGGGTCTTCGCCGTTTAGGCAAAGGGTCAGGATGCCCTGTACCTGCTGCATCACTGCGTCAAAATCTTGTTTGGCGATGTTGTAGGCCATCATATGGTCGTTGCCCATCACAGCAGTGTAGACCGCCTGCAGCTTGCCGTTTAATTCCTGCAGCTTGTCGGCGTCCTTTTCCTCTTTCTGGGCTTCGGTGCTGATCTGCATCCGCAGCAGATTGAACTCGCCGATGCCGTCCTGCAGCACCGCGTCGCCGTCGCAGGCGGTCTGGGCCTCCTGCATTTTGCGGTATTCCTCGGAAGCTTGGATAGCCTTGCCAAGCTCTCTGGTCATCTGAATCAGATCCATGTTTTCCAACCTTTCTGGTATTTTCCAACCTTTATATTTCAACATCAGGGGCAGCCTAAAATCCGCCCCGAAGGACATTGACCGTCAAGGGGCCTGCAGCACTCCTGCGAGGGCCCAGTTTGCCGCCGCTGTGATTTTTACCTGGACAAAATCCCCAGGCAGCGATTCCGGGCCAATAAAGTCCACCACCATATTGTGCTCTGTACGGCCCATCCATATCCGCTCGCCGGGGCCGGGCGTCACATCAAGGATACCATGTTTCAGCCGTCCCTCCCCTTCGGGCAGCACCCGCAGCGTTTTGCCGACGCACCGTTCGTAATAAGCCATCCCCGTTTCACGCTGGGCGGCAAGCAGTTCGTTAAACCAGCGGGATTTTTCCTCCGCGGGTACCGGGTCAGGCATTGCGGCTGCCTTTGAGCCGACGCGGGGCGAGAAGATGAAGGTAAAAAGGGAAGAATAGCGGACTTCACGGATTAGGGATACCGTCTCCAAGAACTCCTCATAAGTTTCGCCAGGGAACCCAACGATAATATCGCTGGTAAAATTGGCGTCAGGAAGGGCTTGGCGGGCATAGGAAATAATTTCTAGGTACTGCTCGCGGGTATAATGGCGGTTCATCGCCTGCAGCACCCGGTTGCTGCCGCTTTGCACCGGCAGGTGGATATGGCGGCAGACTTTTTCGCAGCTGGCAATCGCGTCAATCAGCGCTGGCGTGCAGTCTTTGGGATGGGAAGTCATAAAACGGATCCAGAAATCCCCCTCCAGGCTGTTGACCGCCTTTAAAAGTTCCGGAAAGTCCAGGTCATCCTCCAAATCTTTGCCGTAGGAATTGACATTCTGCCCCAGCAGCGTAATCTCCTTATAGCCCGCCGCAATCAGTGTTTTCGCTTCGGCGAGGATATCCGCCGACCGCCGCGAGCGTTCCCGCCCCCGGACCAGCGGCACCACGCAGTAGGTGCAGAAATTGTTGCAGCCATACATAATCGGCAGGTTGGCGCGCACGCCCGCCTCGCGGACAGCCGGCAGCCCCTCGGCAATGACGCCGTCCGATTCCTCTGCTGCAAAAACCCGTCTGCGTTTGCCGCCGCTGCCCTGAAGCACCCCATACAGGATTTCCGGGAAGCGGTGCAGCGCGTGCGTCCCCATCAAAAAGTCAACGCCGGGGTAGCTTTCCCGGATTTTCGTTGCCACATGGGCCTGCTGGGTCATGCAGCCGCACAGCCCCACTAGCAGCCCTTTCCGCTCCGCTTTGCGGCGGATGGCCGCTCCGACTACGCCAAACACCTTCTGTTCAGCGTTTTCTCGCACCGCACAGGTATTGTAAAGGATTAGGTCTGCTTTGTCTGGGTCGTCCGTTAGGGTAAACCCCATCTCGGCGAGCATCCCAGCGAGTTTTTCGCCGTCGCTGACGTTCTGCTGGCAGCCAAAGCTTTTGACAAAAGCAGCGCGCCTTTCGCCGAAGCGGGCGTCCAGCGCCTCCCGGCAGCGGCCCATAAATTCCCACTGCCGCGCAATTTCTTCCGCCGGCACCGTCACTGTTTTTCCCACAAAACCCCTCCCTGATTTCTGTTACCACCCTATATTAACACGAATCCCCAAAAAACGCAAGCCCTACGAGGGGGACGGGAGTACGGGGGATACGAGGGGTACGACGCTTTCTGAAGAAAGCTTAGCAAAGACTTTTATTCGCCAGGGTACACGTCAGTCCAACCATAACCGCCTACTGCGTCGGTACCGTCCGGGCCCCCTTGACTGAATCCCGCAGGAAATGGTAAGATTTTTATTAGGAAAGCGTTTATAATTAAAAGCAAGGAAGAGAGGGGATTGTATGGAATGGCTCAAGGGGCTGAACCGGGCCGTCTGGTACATCGAAGAAAATCTGTCTGGGCCTATTTCCCAGCTGGCGTTGGCGCAGGCTGCGGGATGTTCGGTCAGTGAGTTTTCGCGGATTTTTTCCTTTATGGCAGGGATGCCCGTTTCGGAATATATCCGGCTCAGGCGGCTGTCACAAGCTGTTTTTGATATTCAGAACAGCAGTGAAAAAATCATCGATATTGCGCTGAAATACGGCTACAGTTCCCCAGCAGCCTTTACCAGGGCTTTTAAAGAGCTCCATGGTGTAGCGCCGTCCGATGCGCGCAGGGCGGGCATTCCGCTGAAAACCTATCTTCCGATCGCTTTTGTATTGACTGTCAAAGGAGTGAATGCTATGAATTTCAGGATTGAAAAAAGGGAAAGTTTCCAGATTGTCGGGTTGGCCGGCTATGACCAGCCGACTCCTGAAAATGGGGACAAGCTGACGCCGCTGTGGCGGAAATTTATGAACGAATATAACCCGCAGCTGTGGAATGGGGGCGGCGAACGCAGCCTTTATACGGCGCCTTTCTGGCAGGTTGGGGCATACTGGCCATCTGAAAGCGGGCAGGCTCAGACAACAGCCATCGGTGCTGAGTATAAGGGCCAGCAGCCAGAAGGTATGACGCTGACGGAAGTCCCTGCTGCTACATGGGCAGTGTTTTCCATCTGCTCCCCTACAGGTATTGATTATGTGCCGGATGCCTGTGCACGAGTTGTAGACGAGTGGCTGCCCACAAGCCAGTATCAGTATGATCCGTCTGCTCCTTGGCTGGAGGTTTTCCCCGATGGTGATGCCTCCTCCTCGGATTACACCTGGGAACTCTGGGTTCCCCTTCTTAGCAGCTGCTGAAGCCCTGCCTGCCGACGCAGTAGGTGTTATCCTATGGGTATACGCTTGCCCGGGCGACTAAAAGTCTTTGCCAAGCTTTCTTCAGAAAGCGTCGTACCCCCGTACTCCATCGGCAGAACCGACGCAGTAGGCGGCTATGGTGAGGCAGACGACTGCCCTGGCGATTAAAAGTTTTGCGGAGCTTTTTCAAAAGCGACCGTACCCTTCGTACCCCCGTACCCCTCGCTGCTTAGATAAAGTACACAAAAAGAACGCGGAAATTTCTACGGTGATTTTTCCGCGTTTTTTGTCGTTTTCGTCAATAACTCCTTGTTTTAGGCAACAACCTGTGCTATAATGTATTGTGACAAAGATTTCTTTTTGGATAGTTTGTCTAGGCAGTTTCCGGCAGCGGCTGTTCCGCTACCGCCGCTGCCCCGGCGCTTTTTTGAAAGCTTTTGAAAAGGCTCTGGAAAACATTAGATAAGGAGCGGTATACTATGAAACAATATGACGCGGGCAGCATCCGCAACATTGCGGTCGTCGGGCATGGCGGCAGCGGCAAAACTAGCCTTGTGGAAGCGCTGCTTTACAGGACTGGCGGCACCGACCGCTTGGGCAAGGTTACAGAAGGCACCACCACCTCCGATTACGACCCGGAGGAAGTCCGGCGCAAAGCTTCGCTGAACCTTTCTATCGTTCCGATTGAATACAGCGGCGTTAAAATCAACCTTTTAGACGCCCCCGGCCTTTTCGATTTCGCTTTGGGCCAGAGCGAGGCCATCCGGGCGGCCGGCAGCGTGCTGATTGTCATGTCCGGCAAGTCCGGCCTCACCGTCGGCGCGCAGAAGGCCTACCAGGAGGCTGCCAAGCTTAAAAAGCCCCGCGCTATCTTTGTAGGCAAAATGGACAGCGACCATGCCGATTTTTATAAGGTCTTGGAAGACCTGAAACGCCAGTTCGGCGCGTCAATCTGCCCGTTGGTGGTGCCTTATGTCGAAAACCACAAGGTCCAGTGCTATATCGACCTGCTGGGCATGAAAGCTTATACTTACGAGGGCGGCTCCCGTAAGGAAGTCGTGCTGCCTGACCTGGGCCACCGGATGGAAGGCCTTGTCAGCGCGATTTCCGAAGCAGTTGCTGAAACAGACGAAGAGCTGATGGACAAGTACTTCTCCGGCGAAGAATTCACAATGCTGGAGCTGATCCGCGGCATCCATAAAGGCATTTTCGACGGCACCATCACGCCGGTATTCTGTGGCTCGGCCCAGAACCAGGAAGGCTTGACGCTGCTTTTAGGGTCGATGGTTTCGCTGCTGCCCTCAGCAGAAGAGGTGGCCAAAGAAACCGGCATTGGCCCTGACGGGGCGGAAGTCGAGGTTGCCTGTGATCCCAACGGCAGCGCGGTCGCCTACGTCTTTAAGACGATTGCCGACCCCTTTGTGGGCAAGCTTTCCTATGTCAAGGCAGTAGCCGGCACCATTACCCCTTCCACCGAGCTTATCAATATGACGACCGGCCAGCCGGAAAAGATCGGCAAGCTGATCTCCATCAAGGGTAAAAAGCAGGAAGACTTAAAGGAGCTGGCTGCCGGCGATATCTGCGCCATCAGCAAGCTTTCCGCCAACACCGGCGATACCCTGTGTGCCCCTGGCCGCAAGGTCACGCTGGCGGGGACAGAGTTCCCGCGCCCGTGCCATGCAATGGCGCTGAAGGCCGCCGCCAAAGGCGACGAGAGCAAAATCTCCCAGGGCATCACCCGCCTTTTGGAAGAAGACCCCACCCTGTCCTTTACCATCAACAACGAAACCCACGAACAGGTGCTGAGCGGTTTGGGCGAGCAGCATCTGGACGTCACAATCGCCAAGCTGAAAGCAAAATTCGGCGTTGAGGTCAAGCTTGACCCGCCTACCGTCGCCTATCGCGAAACCATCCGCAAAAAAGTCAAAGTGCAAGGCAAACATAAGAAGCAGAGCGGCGGCCACGGCCAGTACGGCGATGTCTGGATCGAATTCGAGCCTTGCGAGAGCGATGAGCTGGTCTTTGAGGAAAACGTCTTCGGCGGCTCTGTCCCCCGGAACTTCTTCCCTGCCGTCGAAAAAGGCTTGCAGGATTGCGTCAAGAAGGGCGTGCTGGCGGGATACCCGGTGGTAGGCCTGAAGGCGACGCTGGTGGACGGCTCTTACCATCCCGTCGACTCGTCGGAAATGGCCTTTAAGACAGCGGCTTCGCTGGCCTATAAGGCCGGCCTGCCCCAGGCTGGGCCGGTGATCCTTGAGCCTATCGGCAGCCTGAACGTCCTAGTGCCCGATGGCACTACCGGCGACATGATGGGCGAGCTGAATAAGCGCCGCGGCCGGGTGCTGGGCATGAACGCGCTGGGCTACGGCATGACCGAAATCGTTGCTGAAGTGCCGATGAGCGAGATGCAGGATTTTACGACGCTGGTGCGCCAGATGACCCAGGGCAGCGGCAGCTTCACGCTGGAGTTTGCCCGTTACGAGCAGCTCCCCGCCCAGCTGGAGGCGGGCGTTATCGCCGCCGCGAAGGCAAAGGCTGAAGAGTAACCGCATAACTGCAGCCTCTCCCGCATAGCATTTGATACAGGGTATCAAAAATGCGGGAGGGGTTTGTTATGCTGATTTTATCCCTGAAAGTCTCCTTTAAGCGGGTGGCTGTTGCAGCGGCTATTTTGACTGCGGCCATCCTGGCGGTGATCTACATAGCGATTTTACGTCCCACCTTTGGCCGCCCTATCCGGGGCGGGACAGAGGAGGAACGGCAGGTCTTCCTAAACAGCTATGGCTGGGAGGTGGAGACGGCCGGCAGTTATGTCACCGAAGTGCAGATCCCTAAAGATTTTGACAGCGTTTTTCTGAATTATAACCAAATCCAGCTCGCCCAGGGTTGTGACCTTTGGGATTATGCCGGAAAACGCGTCAAACGCTATTCCTATCCAGTATCGAATTATCCAGAAAACAGCGCCGATATTCGTGCAAATATACTGGTTTATGAGGGGAAAATCATTGGCGGAGATATTTCCAGCATGGAAGCAGGCGGATTTTCGCACGGATTCCGCCTAAAACAGGAATATTCGCCAGTTTAATGAAAATATCTGACGATTTAGCCGATTCTCTAAAAATATCGCCGATTTTCATCTTTGGGTTTTTCGCTTTGGACAATGTATACAATTTGGAAATTTAAAGTTTGGGTAAATAAAGGCTAGGCAATAGCGCTGAAATTTGATATAGTAATAACAAGGAAAAACCAACCCGAAAAAATAGGAGGTCCTTTATATGGCAAGCTTATCCTTGAAGAACATCTATAAAAAGTACGCAGGCGGCGTCACCGCAGTTTCCGATTTCTGCCTGGAAATCGAAGACAAGGAATTTATCATCCTGGTTGGCCCTTCCGGCTGCGGTAAGTCCACCACCCTGCGTATGATCGCCGGCCTGGAAGAAATTTCTGAAGGCGAGCTGTACATCGGCGACCGTCTGGTAAACGACGTCGCTCCTAAAGACCGCGATATTGCGATGGTGTTCCAGAACTACGCCCTGTATCCTCATATGACGGTGTTCGACAACATGGCGTTTGGCCTGAAGCTGCGCAAGACCCCCAAAGATGAGATCAAGCGCCGCGTTGAGGAAGCTGCCCGCGTACTGGATATCACCCACCTGCTCGACCGTAAGCCGAAGGCTCTGTCCGGCGGCCAGCGTCAGCGTGTTGCTCTGGGCCGTGCTATCGTCCGTGAACCTCAGGTCTTCCTGCTGGACGAACCGCTGTCCAACCTGGACGCGAAGCTCCGTGCCCAGATGCGTACCGAGCTGTCTAAGCTGCACCTGCGCCTCGGCACCACCTTCATCTACGTTACCCATGACCAGACCGAAGCTATGACCATGGGCGACCGCATCGTCGTTATGAAGGACGGCTTTATCCAGCAGGTCGACACGCCTCAGAACCTGTACACCAGCCCTGCAAATATGTTTGTTGCCGGCTTTATCGGTTCTCCCCAGATGAACTTCATCGACGCCAAGCTGTCTGAAAAGAACGGCGAATATGTCGTTTCCTTCGGCAACTACTCGGTTATCGTCCCCGCCGCCAAGGCTGCCGCTTGCGCAGACGCGCTGAAGGCCCATTCCGGCAAAGACGTGATCTTGGGTGTCCGTCCTGAAAACCTGAAGGATGAAGAGGCCGTTATCAATGCCGCAACTTCCGGCATTATCGACTGCAACGTCGAAGTTACCGAGCTGATGGGCGCTGAGACCTACCTGTACCTGACCTTTGAGGGCATGAATATGACTGCCCGCGTCAGCCCCAGGAACACTGCTCGCCCTGGCGACGTGATCAAGATGGCTATCGATGTCAACAACATCCACCTGTTTGACAAAGAGACTGAGAAAGTTATCCTGAACTGATCAGTTTTGAATTGAATTGAAAAGGCGGGCTTCTGCTTAGGCGGAAGCCCGCTGTTTTATGATGGGAGGCAGCAATGGAACTGAAAATTGTGCCGATGACAGAAGAATTTGCCGCAGAGATCCAGCGCTGGCGCTATGACGGCCTCTACGCCTTCTATAACCGCCGTGAGGAGTTCTGGGCGGAAAACATCCCGGCGATGTTGGACGGCAGCCACATCGCTTTCCTAGAGCCTTCCGGGCGGCTGGCCGGATATTTCAGCTTTGGCGAGGACGGGCGCATCCCTACGGTAGAAGAATGCGTCTATGACGCGTCGGCGCTGGATATTGGGCTTGGGCTGCGTCCCGACCTCTGCGGGCAGGGGAACGGCCTTGCTTTTGTCAAGGAAGGCATCCATTATGCCGAGGAAACGCTGGGTGGGAAACGGCTGCGGCTGTCGGTTGCAGCTTTTAACGAACGCGCCATTCGGGTTTACCAGCGGGCAGGTTTCCAGATTGAGCGGCAGGTTACCAATTCCTATTTCAAGAACTTATTTTACATCATGGTGCGCGAGCCATAAGGCTGCCACAGCCAGCATTTTAACCAAAGAAAGCAAAAACCCCCGCAGGTTTCATAAGCCTGCGGGGGTTTGTATTTTTACCAGTCAGCGGATAACTTTCTGTTTGCCCTTCTTTTCCTGTTGGACTGGGACTTCGCGGCTGCCGATGTCGGTAAAAATCGGGGCGTCGTCGTCTTCGTCGTCCTCATCTTCATATTCATCGTCTTCATCGTCGTCATCCTCATCGTCCTCGTCGGTTTCGCCGCGGATCTGGCGTTCATGCGGCTCGATAATATACTTGACCAGATAAGGGTAGGAGTTGTAAACGGCGATAAAGGCCAGCGTCGTAAAGCCGACAAACAGCATCGGCAGGATGGTAATCGGGAAAAACAACACCATCGGCACGGTAATCAGCAGTACAAAAAATAGGGTGATAAAATTGGTTTTTGCGCCTAAGAAAGAAAAAATCGCCGCGTTTTTGATGATATGCTTGACCGGCAGGTCGACTGTCACCACCATCAGGTAGCTGTAAAAGCGCATGAACATCAAAAGGATTTCGGCTAGGATACAAAGCCCAAGCGGGATCGCCATCGCCCAGGACATCCCCGAGTTGATAAAATACCAGGCAAAAGCCACTGAAGCGATACCAGTTACCAGCACGTCCAGAAACCAGATGCAAAAACCCTGCTTGAAATTGCTTTTGAAGGCGTCCCAGAAGTCCGACACCATGAACACCGGCCGTTCCTGGGCAAAGTTGCGCAGGATGTAGGTCATGCCGGCGATAGCCGGGCCAATGGTGACAACCGGCAGGCAGCATAAGCAGAATAGCAGGTTCAGCTCTACCAACTTCCAAAATTTGCGAAAGTAAAGCTCAAAAAAATAAAAAAAGCGTTTTTTCTTTGGCGCATCCTTGTCGACGCCAGGGCCCGGTTTTGCATAGTTGAACATTCCAAACAATGCCATTTTAATAATCTTTCCTTTCCTGCTCCCGCCAGCGGCGGAAAACGGGCCAAGCCTGCATAACCGCAGCCTTTTCCCCATAATAAGACACGTTATTATTATGACGGATTCTCCGGGCTTTGTCAATACAGGGATAGGGTATATTTTTTAAACGATTCGTAAACAGCATAAAGCCGGCCCCAGAATCCCAGTGCACAGCCCGCTGAGCATTGCCGCCAGCAGCAAAAGCCCCAAAATCAGCAAGAGCTTTACGCCGTAACGTTTGAGGTAGGGGAGCAGCACCGGCGGTTCTGGGCTTAGGATAGCGGCAAAAATCCGGGTAGACATCCGCAAAGCGCTTTTGGCCCCCTGCAGAAAGCAGAAGGCGGCAATCGCCTCCGGCAGGATCAGCAGTAAAAACACCGCCGCTGCGCCTTCAATGCCCATCTGGCGGTAAAGCTCGGCCACGCAGCTGCCCAGCCCCATCCCCCGTATCAGCAGGATAACCGCAGCGCCGGGCTGGCCGACGGCGCACAGCCCGCTGACAAAAAGCAGCAGGACCATCCCCGCCGCTGAAATGAACGCCGAGATAAAGGCTGTCCGCCAGTCCCCTGCCTGCCGGACGGCCAGAAAGCTTTCAGCTACTGCTGAAACGTCGCCGCTGCGGCAGGCCCCGACCAGGATCCCCGACAAAAATAGCCCCCAAAGGCCCGGCGTCAGCAGATCCTGCTGCAGCGCCTGCTTTTGGAAAGTGCTTTTGCTGATGACCACGCCTTTCAGCGAGGGTTGTACGTCTTTGATTTTTTCCACCTTGAGCGCCCCTTTCTTGCTGTTATCCTATGCATTGATAGGCAGCATTAGAACGGGGGACGAGGGGTACAGGTCGCTTTTGAAGAAAGCCAAGCTTATCAAAGCTAAGCCCGCAAAACTTTTCATCGCCCGGGTACCTGAGTGAACAGCCATAGCCGCCTACTGCGTCGAAGCGGGTTGTCGACGTAGTAGGCGGTTTTTTAGAGGCGGCAGGCATCCTAGCGATTAAAAGTCTTTGCTAAGCTTTCTTCAGAAAGCGTTAAAAGCCGTAACGTCCAACTACAGGTTCACCAAAAACGGCATAATCCCGTTCGGCATGATGTCGATCACCCCAAAAGAGGGCTTGCCTTCCTTGGGGCAGGAAGGGCTGCCGGGGTTCATGGTGTAAAGGCCGTCTTCATAATGATTATCAGCAATGTGGGTATGGCCATATAATGCAATGGAGCAGCCGCTGTTGCGCGCCGTCCGTTCCAGGTCGCCGATGCCGCTTTTGACATGGAAGGTGTGGCCATGGGCCATCAGGATACGCACGCCGCCGGCCTCGAAAACATCAACAGCCGGCGCCAGCGAAAGCATATCGCCGTTGCCCCTGACGTTGCGGATAGGCAGGTTGGGGAAAAGGTCCTTGATTTCATCCACCTCCCGTTCGCCGTCGCCAAGGTGGAGGAAAAGGTTAGCCTCTTCCTGATAGCGCAAAACAATATCATAAAAGGGACGGAAATCCCGATGGGTGTCGGAAACGACAATAATACGCATAGCTAGCTCCTTTCTGTCTGCGGATGTATTTTTTACCAGCCCTCAGCATAAGTATAATCCATCCTTCAGAAGCTGTCAATGCCTACCGACGCAGTAGGCGGGTAAATCCGTATCAGCGCCTACCCTAGCGACTAAAAGTCTTTGCGAAGCTTTCTTCAGAAAGCGTCGTACTCTCAAGAAAGCGCCGCATTCCCAAATATAAGGGGGATTTCATGATGAGCAATATGAACCAAGGCGATCCAAACCGCCTTTTACAAATGCTTGCCGCCAAGACAGGCCGCGATCCGGCCGCGATCCAACGGCAGATACAAAGCGGTGACACCGAATCGCTGTTTGCAGGGATGGACCCTGCTTCGCGGGCCACAGCGGAAAAAGTGCTGGCTGACCCGGGCTTTGCCCAAAAGCTGTTCCAGACGCCGCAGGTCAAAGAATTTTTGCAGCGCCTGATGGGCGGGAAACAATAAGATGAAGGGAGGAGAGGCGCTGTGGCGGAAACAGATGGGCTTTTGGAGCAGCTGACGGGGTTTTTAAGCAGCCCGGAAGGGATGGCGCAGCTGCAAAGCGCGGCGCAGATGCTGGGGCTGGGGCAGCAGGGCGCTGCCGCTCCCCAACAGCCGGCAAGCCCGCCGCCAGTGCAGCAGGCCGCCCCGCCGGCGCAGGGCGAACTTACCGCTGCGCTGGCGGCACTTGGGGGCGGGCAGACGGCAAACCCCTTTGGCGGCATGGATCCGCGGATGCTTTTCCGGATTGCCCAGATGATGCAGGCCGCCAACCAGGAAACCCCAGCTTCCCGGCTTTTGCGGGCGCTGCAGCCGCTGCTGCGGGAGGAGCGCCGAAGCAGGGTGGATGACGCCATCCGGATGATGCAGCTTTTCTCGCTGCTGCCCTTGCTGCAAAACGGCGGCCTACAGCCGCAGTAAACGTTGCCAAGAAAGGAGAATTGGTTCTTGCGGCCAATTTGCAAGTCACTAAAAAATGAGAAACAGTGGATACACGGCATCAGAGATTATGGCCATGCAGCAGGACGCAGCGGAACGGGTGCGGGAAATGCAGCGGCGGGCGCGCCAGCGTATGGAGCAAGGGGGACTGCCCCGAGGGGAGCCTGCCCTGGCCCCAAACAACGGCAGGCCAGAGGCCCCGCCGCCTGGCAGCCCGCCCGCTGCACAGACGCCGCTTACCAGCCTGTTCCAGGATAACGATAGGATGATCCTGCTGCTCCTCCTGCTGCTGCTTTCGCAGGAAAAGGCCGACCCGTCGCTGATGATGGCGCTGATATGGCTGATGCTGTAAAATAAAACCGTAAGCCCGGCGCGTCTTGGATAGGCTGCGCGGTTTACGGTTTTGGTTTCTTATTTTTTGGGCAGGGCGCTGCCCACCATTTGCTGCAGCTGCTCCTTAGGGCAGGCCCCCGCCACCATGCTTACGACCTTTCCGCCCTTGACCAGCGCCACCGAGGGTACTGTCGAGACATGGAAGGCCGCCGCCAGCTCCGGCTCGTCGTCCACGTTGACCCGGCAGACGGTAATCTCGTCTGCCGCCTCAGAAATCGCCGCCGAAAAATCCCGGCAGGGCGGGCACCATGCCGCCCAAAAATCCACCAGTACCGGCTTTTCAGCCTCCGATACCTTTTGGCGGAAATTCTCCGATGTGAGCTCTATCGCCATAAAACCGCTCCCTTTCCCTATTGGTATGCTTCCATTATGGACGGGCGGCGGCCGGAATATTCCTTGCGCCAAGAAACAGCAGGGCGTTTTACTTACTGCGTACCAGTTTCCCAAGGAGTTTCTTGCTTAAAAACAGCATCGTTTCATCTTTCAGCAACAGCAGCGCGCCAAAGTAGACCAGCATACATACCGGTACCGACAGCAGCGCGGTGCCGATGTTGCCCGTCCCCAGCGCCCGCAGCCCCAGCACAATCGGGATGAAGGAGAGCGAAAGCAGCAGATAGCGGACGTTTGCCTTGTCAAAAAAGTGCATCGGCAGCCCCAGTTTGACGCGGATATACCAAAAGATCACCGCCATCAGCAAAACCTCGGCAAACAGCGTCGTCAGCACCGCCGTTACCGGCGTTAAAATCCCTAGCGCTAAAAACGCGCCGTCCAATATCGCGTTGAGCAGCCCAAAAACCAGCAGTACCCGGATCAGGAACTGTTCTTGGTGCAGCACATAGAGCACTTGGTTGGCGCAGATCGTATAGACGGCGCTTTCCATCGTACGGATTGCGAAAATAACCAGTACTGGGATAGACTCGTCATATTTGCCGCCGCCGTAAATCCACATAATCTCCGGCGCTAGGCAGGCCACCCCCATACAGGCCGGGAACACCACCAGCATAAAGGAACGGTAACTTTTATTTAAAAGCGTCATAAAATCTTCGTTGCGGTCGCCGGCGCTGTAATAAGCCAGCCTCGGCACGACCACCAGTACAATAGAGGCCAGCAGGTTTCCAATCATATAGGTGATGTCCAGCGGCGTTTTGAAGATTGTAATGGCTACTTTGTCCGTCCGCCCCAGCATAATCCGGTCAAGCTGGGTATAAAGGAGGTTGATGTTGGAGATGATCAGGATGCTGATTAAGGCGGGGATGTGGCGTTTGAATTCCAGCCCATGGAGCCTCATCGGGATCTTGCGGGTTACATAGACAAAGCTTATCAGGTTGTTCAAAAGGTCGGTCAGCACGATAAGGACGCTGTATTTGACCACGTCGTCCGGCTTCTTAATAAGGGCGAAAATGCCGATAACATACAAAAGCCGGACCACAATGGTCTTTATCGTGATGAAGCGGTAATTTTCAATGGCTTCGTTGAGCCACTCAACCATAAAGATATTGGCGAACACCTTCCCGCCCAGCACTAGGTAAATCACCCGGTTCAGCGAAGGCACCGAAAAGAAGATAATACCAGTATAAGCCGCCAGCACAATGGTGTTGGTGGCAAGTCCGATGAAAAAGAGGCTGGAATAAAGCTTTTGGCACTTTTCAGCGCTGTCGCGCACGCTGGCGACCTCGCGGACGCCATAGGTATAGATGCCGAATACCCCGAAAATCACCGCAAATTCCAGCCAGGTACTAGCGTCGTTGAAAACGCCGTAAAGCTCCTTGTCAAAAAGACGCTGGATGTACGGCCCCACCAGCACCGGCACAATCAGCCGGAAAACCTTTAGGATAAAATTATAAATCGAATTTGTCGTAATCGACTTGGCCAATGTTCTTTCACCTCGCTGCGGCAATCAGATGGCGCGCAGACGCCTGCTGCCGCAGCTTTGCGGCGTCTGACTAGCAGTTTACGGCTGGTATCCCTCGGTAAAGGAGAGCTTAAAGAAATGGTGGTGGCCCTGCTGCTGTTCAGGCGGCGGCGGGGTCATAAAGTCGCCGTAACCCTCTGTCAGCGTCGCCTCGGCGTTCTGTGGGATGGGCAGCAGGTACTGGTCAAATTTGACATACCGGGGTTTTCCGAACCATTCTCGGCGGTAGTTATAGCTTTTGCGGAAGCTGGGGCTGGCGAGGTCGGTGCAGAGGGCGGGGTCTTTTTTCAGCCTAGGGTAGATTTTTTTGAACCAGAATTTACACAGCCCCCGCCCCTTGAACAGGCGGTTGGTCACCGAATAGACTGCCTTCGCCAACCCGGAAGGCGGGCAGTAGCCCCGTACGGCGTTGAAATCGCACAGCGAAATAAGCTCCCCAACCCGCCGCAGGAACCCGTTTTTGACGTAATCGTCCAGCACGAAAATATCGACGAAAAAGCCGTGGTGCATATGGCGGTCTTTGACTGACGGCTCGACAAAGGCGGTGTTGTCTTTGCGTATTTTGGTGATACGCAGGTTATAGCCGGGATCGGTTTGCTCGTCCTGGAAAAAATATCCTTCTACAGGATGGCCGAGCCAGTATGCCCGCAGCTGTTCGTAATCCTCCCGGAACATCACGATGTCGCCGTCGTCGTCCCAGGGGATAAAGCCCTGATGGCGCACCGCCCCCAAAGCGCTCCCATAAAAAAGGTAGTAGGGGACACCGGCCTTCTTGGCCGTTTCATCAATAACGAGGAAAATCTCCCGTACCGTCTGCTGGATTTTTGCCAGCGTTTCGGCCGTCCGTTCTTCTTCCATCTTCAGGCCCCCCTCTGGGATTTTTTCGCCTGGGGCTTCAGCCTAAAGGCCGGGCGGAAGCGGAACAGCTCTGCTCGGTCGGCCTTGTTGAGCAGCCTTGCCCCCAGCGGCTTTTTCCCTTTATACTCCACATCCGAGAAATAGACGAACACGCCTGCAAGGCTCCAGAACACCACGCCCTGTTCCAGCAGGCCGTAGACGATGCCGGAATCAAGCATTGTGCGCAGCAGGATGGAGACGAGGATGCAGCCGCAGGCCACAGCGACCTGGTTGATGCGGTTATTTTTGACCATCCAGATATAATAGCGCGCCATGCGGATGAGCAACATAAAGAGGAAGACGACGAAAATCCCCAACCCCACAAGCCCAGAGGCCGCCGCCAGCTGGAATAGGAGGTTATGCATCCCCGCCCCTTCGATGCCGGGGAGATAGACATTAGCGCCGTAATTGGTGAAATAGCGGGCAGCGTACCGGTAGGCATGGTCGACAACGTTTTCATTGCCGACGCCAAATAACGGGCTGTGCTTGACAATCTCTGTGCCGGCTTGCCACAGGAAATAACGGCCGCCCAGTTTGGAGCCGTAATCGCTGCGTTCCAAGTCTTCGCTGTCGGCGACGCTGGCGATGGAGCTGACCCCGCCGACATAGCTGTCCAGCCCTTCGGTGAGCTGGTCGGAAATCGCAGAGTTCTGGATGACAAAGCTAGGCAGGATCTTGCCGGCGTAGGCGTCCGCCCCCAGCAGCGCCAGCGGCAGCATGATGCAGAGCACCGCCGTCCCGCGGAGCTTCTCCAGCCGCGCTTTTTTGTCCGGCCAGCTTTCGATAAGGTCCGGCAGCCTGGACATAAGGATATAGAGGGCGATGAAGAAGCAGGCCACCAGAAGGTTTGCCCGGGAGTTGCATAAGAAAAACACCAGCGCTTGTACAACAAGGTTTACCCAATAGAAGACCCGCAGGAATTTTGGCGCGGCGCTTTTCTGGATCAGTTTGCAGAGCACTGTCAGCATCAGGCAGATCAGTGCGTAAAGGCTGCCGGAGTTGGGGTTGGAGAAAAAGCCCCAGAGCCGCCCTTCAACAATGCCGAAATAATAAGGGTAACCGTCCATCTGGTAGCTGAAATTGATGTTGAGGAAAAAGCCCAGCAGGCTTAAAAACTGGCCGAAAAAAGCGACAAACAGGAACACATGGGAAAAACGCAGCAGCTCGGTTTTGACCCGTCCGGCCGGCTTTTTGGGGTTATAGGCGTAAAGCACCAGCATACTGACCGCCAGATAGCCTAAAATAGCGATATTGCGGGCGAAATGCTCGCTGCGGTTGAGAAGCGTTGTGACGCCGTAGGAAATCATAAACAGGTATAGCACCAGCCGGAACCGGTTTTTGAAAAGCAGCTGCTCGGTAAACAGGTCCTTTGCTAAAATCAGTACCGCCCAGACGACGGTCAGTTTGACAAACGGTCCGATAATCGGGTTGAGCAGCGCGCAGCTGCGCAGCATGACCATCACCAGCGCCACCGTCCGGAACAGCTCATATCCGAACAGGACGTCGCAGATTTTCAGCAAACGTTCTTTGGGCTTCATCCCTCTTCCTCCTCTGCGGGAAAGCGGTATCCGGCGGCCTTCAGCCCCGCAAGATAGCGCTCCTCCATCTTTTTTGCCTGGTCTGCCGCCTCAAACCCTGCAGCCCGGAGCGCGTCCCCTTGGGAGGCCCTGGGCAGCCCGCGGCAGGCGAGCAGCCGCCCGGCGAGTTTTGTTTTGCTGTCCGACAGCGAGAAGGCTTGGATAGACGGCAGCGCATAGACCTCCGGCGCTGCCGTGTCGGCGGCAAAGCAGGGCAGCCCGGAAGCGGCGGCTTCAATCACCACCATGCCGAACCCCTCTTTCAGCGAACAGAGCACAAAGCAGTCGATGCCGTTGAATACCGTTTCGGGGTCGGGGACGTTGCCGAGAAAGAGGGTTTCGTTTTCAATCCCCAACTCGGCGGCCCTTTGCCGGAGCATCCCTTCGTCAGGGCCGTCGCCGGCGAAAACCAGCCTCGCCGCCGGCTCCCGCTTCTTGACTTCAACAAAGGTTTCCATCAGGAAAACCTGGTTCTTGATCGGCACGAGCCGTCCGACGTGGCCGATGACGAAACAGCCCTCCAATCCCCATTTTTTCCGGAAAGCGGCCCGGTCAGCCTCCCTATAGGCGAAACGGGCAAGGTCAATGGCGTTGGGGACGACTGTTGCCGGCGCGTCCAGGAAAAGGTAGCTGCCGGCGGATTTGGAGCAGGCCAGGCGGGCAATCGGGAGCTTCCGAAGCCTTGGCAGATTGTATTTGTGCATCAGTTTTGCCGCAGTGTTCCCCTCGCAGGCCGCGCAGTGGCTGTGGGCGAGTATGAACGGCACTTTTGCCCGGACAGCCTCTTCCACCGCGTCGATATTGCTTGCCGAAACCAGATGGATATGGCAGATGTCGAACCCCTCGGCCAGCGCCTGGCGGAGGGCCCTGCGGTGGGCGAGGGGATGGCTGCTGCGGGAAGGGATGGCTGCAATCCGGCCGCCGCCCGCGAGGATTTCCTCTTCGTAATAGGGATGGGGGGTGTTGGAGAGGAAAGTCACCTCAAATTTTTCCTTGTCCAGCATGGAGAAAAGCCGCACCGCATAGGTCGGGGTGCCGCCCTTGCCCTTGCCTACCGTGCCCATCAGCAATTTTATTTTTTTCATTGGCGTCACTGCTCCGTAGAAAAAAGGTCCTGTTTGATTTTGGTGGTTGAGATTTCCGGCGTGCGCGGCAGATAGATCACTTCGCACAGATCCTTCAAAAAGTCGAATTTCCCCGCCCAGTCGTCGCCCATGACGAAAACGTCCACCTTGAATTCCTGGACATCCTCCCGCTTCTGCTCCCAGCAGGTTTCAGGGATGACCAAGTCGATATAACGGATGGACTCCAGGAGCGCCCTGCGCTTTTCATAAGGGAAATAGCACTCCTTGCCTTTGCTGCGGTTGAACTCGTCGGTGGAAAGGGCGACAATCAGGTAGTCCCCCATCTCTTTTGCCCGGCGCAGCAGGTTGATGTGGCCGTAATGCAGCAGGTCAAAGGTGCCGTAGGTAATCACTTTTCGCATAATCAAACTCCTTTTTTGGGAAACGGCGGTTTATAGGATGCCAACAAGCTCTAACACCCGTTTGCAGTCCATGCCGTCGCGGTAGCGGTTGGCCAGCTCCCCCACCTTTTTGCGCTGGGCGGCAAAGCTGTCGCTGCCGGTGACCACGTCGCCGATAAAGCGGGAGAAGTCTTCAGGGGTTTTGATAAACCGCCCCGGCATCAGCGGATAGGGGTCGTCGACGACAAAGCCGCGGTTGGCGGTGTATTCTTCGATATCGTCAACTGTGAAGGCGATCGGCCGGTTCAGCAGCAAAAAATCGAAATAGACCGACGAATAATCGGTGACCAGCCCGTCGGCCGACCCCAAAAGGGCATAGAGGTTGCAGCCAGTCTGCTGCATCTCGGCGTTGGTGACGATACGGATATTGGGGAACCCTTCGGTGTCAATCTGGCTGAGGTCCTGGGCAGGGTGGATTTTGGCGAGCATCAGCGTGTTGGATTGGGCGAGCTGGTCGTTGATGCGGGCCATTTCCGCCCGGCTTCCCAAAATAGGCAGGCCGGTACCGCCAGAAGGGGAGGCCTTTACGTCCATATTGCCCAAAAAGGTGGATTGGCGGAAGGTAGGCATCCATAGGATCAGCCGTTTGAAGCTGCCGTCCACTTTCAGGCGCTGCAGTGCGTCGCCGGGCTGGAACAAAGCGTCGTTGCGGGGATGGCCGCAGACCACAACCTGCTCTGGGCGGCAGTTGAAAGCTTTCTGCATGATTGGCGCAAAAAATTCAGACGCCGCGAGTAGGATGGTGAAAAAGTTCTGGTCTTCGTCATTTAGGTAATTGCCGATTTTCTTTAATGGCGACCCGTGCCACAGGTTGACCACCATCTGGTTTTTAGCGGGTTTTATTGGGTATTTGCCGAAGGAATAGAAAAAGTAGCGGCTGGTGAAAAAATGCCACACCCCCCGCAGCGGGCTGACAAAACGCACATAGCGGGGATGGCCCTTCCCTTTGAAATCCTTCCAATCGTTGACGGCGCAGATAACCTTATAACGGCCTCCTGGGCAGCTTACCAGGTAGTCGTAGACCGCCCGGACGTTGTCCCGAAAGCCCATATTGCTGTAAAAGACGATCTTTTTCCGGCTTTTGGGGATCAGCCGGTTGATAAAGGACAGAAGCCCTGTCAGCTTTTTCAGCTGCTCTTTTTTCATTTGCAGCCTTCACCCTTCCGAAAAGGAGGGAAACCCTCCCAAAATTAGCATTTATTTGCGCAGGAATTTTCCGTAAAACCGTTTGCGCAGCCCGTTGGGCATCAGCCCCACTACAATATGCGCGCCGCCGGAACAGATAAAGTCCCCAAGCCCCGATACGCCCAGCCGGTAGATTTTCCATTTGACCGATAGGGCGCTTCTGACATAGCGGATGCCGCCCCGGCGTTTGTACATATCGCCGCCGGCCCGGAAGTAAAGCAGGTAGTCGTCGATATTGGCGGCCCTGGCGCCGTTTGCCAGCATTCTTGCCCAGAGGTAGTAGTCTTCAAACCACATTGCGTGCTGATAGCCGCCGGCGTCCAGCACGGCCTGTTTTTTGAACATGACAGTCGGGTGGTTAAAAGGGTTGCGGCGGCGGGCGTAGCGGCGGATCTCTTCATTGGAGAGCGGGACCTGTTTGCGGGAAATGACCTGCTCAGGCGTACCTGAAAATTCGATGGCATGGCTGCCGCAGAGGGCAAGCGCGGGGTCGGCTGCGAAAGCCGCGGTCTGCTGCTCAAAGCGATGAGGGAGCGCGATGTCGTCTGTGTCCATCCGTGCCACCAGCGGGAAGCTGCAAGCGGCAAGGCCGATATTCAGCGCCTTGCCAAGCCCTTGGTTCTGGGCCTGGGGGAGGCGGCGCATCTGCGGCAGCACGGTTTGGAACTCGTCCAATACTGCATAAAGCGCCGGCGTCAGCGGCCCGTCTTCCACCATGATAATTTCGGCAGGCGGGCAGGTCTGGCCAGCTATGCTCTGCAAACTTTCCCGAAGGAAATCGGGGTTTTCTTTCTGATAGATTGACATCAGAACGGAAAAATCCATATTTTTAACCTCACTGGGCGTATCAGATTCCGATGCGCTTACAATATATACGACTATTATACCAAATTTTCCTCAAAAGGTCAAGGGGAGTACGAGTCGCTTTCTGAAGAAAGCTCCGCAAAGACTTTTCGTCGCCAGGGTATGTGTCAGCACAGCCATAACCGTCTACTGCGTCGGTTCTGTCGATGGAGTACGGGGGGTACGACGCTTTCTGAAGAAAGCTTCGCAAAGACTTTTCATCGCCAGGGTACGCGTCGGCGCAGATTTGCACGCCTACTGCGTCGATGCGCAGAACCAGAATGCTTGTCGACGCAGTAGGTGTTTATGGCTTTGCACACAGTTACCCTAGCGAAAAAAGTTTTACTCGATTTTTTTCAAAAAATCGCGGGGGCCGGGGGCAGAGCCCCCTGGTCGCCCTCCGCAGAGGGCGAAATTTCGGCAAACTAAAATTCTGGCCCCAAGGGGATTGCCCTTAGAGCCAGAATTTTTAAGATAGGAGTTTCAAAACCGCTTTTATCAGCGAGAAATTGCCGCCCCAGGCGAAAGCGCTGTGTTCGCCGTAAACGGCTGTTGTTTGTTCGACTGGGTCTATTTGCAGACGCTCTTTTAGCCGGCGCCTTAGCAGGAATTCTGCCAATACAGCGCCCAGCGCTAAAATTGCCGCCGCTTTTTCAAAAGGCCGTTTCATTCTGCCCTCCTATTTCAGCCGGTAGGTGCGCATCGCGTTAAGGATGGCGATAACTGCGACCCCAACGTCTGCAAACACGGCCGCCCACATATTGGCTATCCCCATTGCGCCAAGCAGTAGGATCAGCCCTTTGACAGCTAGTGCGAATACGATATTCTGCCGCACGATCGCCATCGTCCGCCGGGCAATGGAAACTGCTGTCGGTAATTTCCCTGGTTTATCGTCCATCAGCACCACGTCCGCCGCTTCGATTGCGGCGTCCGACCCCAGCGCGCCCATCGCCGCCCCGGCGTCTGCCAGCGCCAGCACCGGCGCGTCGTTGATGCCGTCGCCGACGAAGATCAGTCGTTCTTTGCCGGTTTTTTGTTTCAGCAGATCTTCTACTTTGGCTACTTTTCCATCAGGCAGAAGGTCTGTGTATGCTTCGTCGAGCCCCAGTTTCGCCGCGACAGGTTTCCCAGCTGCGGCTGTGTCGCCGGTGAGCATGACTGTTTTGCGCACGCCTAGGGCTTTTAGCTTAGCGATAGCTTCGGCGGCGTCTTCTTTGACCTGGTCGGCAATTAGGATATAGCCTAGGTAAACGCCGTCTGCCGCCGCATGGATAACAGTCCCAGGTTCTGCAACCTCCGGCGGCGTCAGCCCGAGCTTTGCCATCAGCTTCCGGCTGCCGCAGCAGACCGTTTTCCCATCTACCGTCGCCGAGATGCCGTACCCGGCTTCTTCGGTGTAGTCGGTCACCCGGCTGCGGTCAGGCTCGCTGCCGTAGGCGGCTTTCAGAGAATGGGAGATCGGGTGGTCGGAGTAGCTTTCCGCCAGCGCGCAGGTTTCTAAGAGCGCAGGCTCTGAAATGCCCTGGGGGCAGATTTTCTGTACCTCAAATACGCCTTTAGTCAGGGTGCCAGTTTTGTCGAATACGACGATTCCGGCGTTTCCTAGAGTTTCCAGGGCGCTGCTCCCTTTAAAGAGGATGCCTTTTTTTGACGCCCCGCCAATGCCGCCGAAAAAGCTCAGCGGTACCGAAATCACCAGCGCGCAGGGGCAGGAGATGACCAGGAAGCTCAGCGCCCGGTAAATCCAGTCGGAAAAGGGCTGGCGCAAAATCAGCGGCGGCAGCACGGCCAGCACAGCAGCGGCAATAACGACGCAGGGCGTGTAAACCCGCGCGAAACGGGTGATAAAATTTTCCACCTTGGCTTTTCGGGAAGAGGCGTTTTCCACTAGGTCTAAGATTCTGGATACGGTGGATTCGCTGGCGGGTTTTGTCACTCGGATTTCCAGCACGCCGTTCAGGTTGACGCAGCCGCTCAGCGCTTCGCTCCCCGGCGTCAGGCTCCGGGGGACCGATTCGCCGGTCAGGGCGGAGGTGTCGGCCATTGAGCTGCCGCTTTCCACAATCCCGTCCAGCGGGATCCGTTCGCCTGCTTTGACCAGGATCAGGTCGCCCGTTTCCACCTCCTCTGGGGACACTTCAACAAGTTCGCCGTCCCGTAAAAGGTTTGCCGAGTCCGGCCTGATGTCCATCAGGTCGGCGATGGAACGGCGGGACCGGCTGACGGCGATGTTCTGGAACAGCTCTCCTACCTGGAAAAACAGCATAACGGCGACCGCTTCCTCATATTCCCCGACGAAAAAAGCGCCAGTCGTAGCAATGGTCATCAGGAAGTTTTCGTCAAACAGCTGTCCGCGCAGAATCCCCCGCACAGCGTTCCAGACTACGTCTCCGCCCGCTATCAGGTAGGCTGGCACAAACAGCAAAAGGCTCCAGTAGCCCTCGAGCGGCGCAAACAGCGCCGCCGCCAGCAAAACAAGCCCGGCAATAATCCGGAACAGGGATTTTTTCTGTTTCCTGGTCATAATTGCAGCTCCCTTCTCCCCAAAATCCGTCTTATTTCAGCAGGATGGTGCAGTCCGGCTCTACCTTTTTGCAGACCCGGACGACTTCCTTCATAATGTCGTCAAAGCGGCTGTCGTCAGCTTCGATGGTCAGTTTCTGGCTCATAAAGCTGACGTTGGCAGCAGCCACCCCGTCAATTTTCAGGATTGCCGCCTCCATTTTTGCAGCGCAGTTGGCGCAGTCCAGGTCTTCCATTTTGAATACTTTTTTCATGATGCCTACCCCTTTCAATGTCTCATTCGCAAATATGCTCCATGCCTTTTTGAATAATCAGCCGGACGTGGTCGTCGGCCAGCGCATAAAACACCGTCTTGCCCTCCCGGCGGCTGCCGACCAGCTTGGACTGCTTCAGTACCCGCAGCTGGTGAGAAATCGCCGATTGGCTCATCCCCAGCAGCAGCGCGATATCGCAGACGCACATCTCCGATTCCAGCAGCACATAAAGGATCCGGATCCGGGTGCTGTCGCCGAAAACCTTGTAAAGCTCGGCCAGGTCACAGAGGATATCATCGTCCGGCATTTTTTCCCGCACCGCTTCAACAATGTCCTTATGGGCATGGATAAAGTCGCAGTGTTCTACATCTGAAATGGCCAATGTTTCCACATCCTTTCATATGAACGATTATTCATGTATTCATAATACACCCGTTCTATCGTTTTGTCAAGGGGAATCTGCAAAAAAATATGCACAAAAAAGCCGCCTTAAAAAAGGCAGCTTTTAAAGTTATCTGCTAAAGCTTCATTAATCATCTAAGCTAGCTGGGAAAAAAGGGCAGCGGTTTCCAATACACTGGTTGTTGCGGGCAGAATAACGGCAGGAGGTCTGCCGTTTTTCCATCTTTACCCCAAAATGTTCTTCCACAAAATCAATTGCCGCTGAAATGGACAGGAAAGAATCCCTTTTACAGCACCGGGGACCGCCGATCTCCCCAATCCTGCCAAGAGCCGCCGCCGTCATCCGATGGGACAATGCGAAAGGCTCCTTAGCGAGAGGTGTGGACTTCGAGATAATGGAAACGAACATCCCCGTGCTGATTCCCGCGCCGCAAGCGCCCCAAAAACCGCAAGCGCCGCCTGGGACAGCCTTTCCGCGGTTCGCCATTTCCGTCAACGCCTCGGCAAGGTCAAGGTCCCCGCCCGCATTTTTATAGGCCGCCAGGAGGGCGGCCCCCGCCATCACATGATGCTCCGGCCCATGCATATGGCAAAACGGCTGGGCCATCAGCTTTTCGATAATGGCTATGGGGTCAGAGGAAGTTTCCTCTAGGCAAAGGTGGAAAATGCTGTCTATCCCCTTGGTGTGGCATTCGTTGCAGACATAGTGCCCATTGGCGCACCTAGTTTTGCTGTTTTCCTTTTTGTGGCAGATTGCGCATTCCATCGGCTCATCTTTTTCTAGGTAGGCCAAAGGGGCGCGGCAAATCAGGCATTCTTCGTTCATGCTGATGCAGCCCCCTTCCGTTCCTCTTTACGGATACAGACATAATAGGAAATGCTCAGCAGCAGTGTCGCCCCAATCCAAGCGGCTGGTTCGGCATAGAAAAGCCCTTCGTCGTCGATAAGCAGCGGCAGCGTCAGCACTACAGAGACCCGGAAAAACAGCTCTGCCGCTCCGGAAAGCATGGGGATCAGCGTGTTGCCCATCCCCTGCAAAGCGCTGCGGTAGACATAAAGCAGGTAGAGGATCGGCAGCGCCGCCGCCATAATCGCCAGGTAATGGTAGGCAATATCCAGCACCGCTGTTACTTCTTCCGGCGTCCCTGAAACGAACAGCGAAAGCAGCGCCCGTCCGAATACCAGCACCCCTGCCGCAATCAGCAGCGCCGTTCCCAGCGCCATAACGACGCTGGCGCGGATTCCCCTGCGGATACGGCCGATCTGGGCCGCCCCCAGGTTCTGACCGGCATAGGTTGCAATCGCGAAGCCGTAGGAGGACGCCGCCACTTCCAAAAGGCCGTAAAGCTTATTGGTGGCCGTGAACCCCGCTACATAAAGGAACCCAAACCCGTTGACCATGTACTGCACAACCAGCCCGCCGATAGAGATAATCGTGTTCTGGAAGGCAACTGGCAGCCCAAGCATGAAAAGCTGCCGCGGCATCCCGCCGCTGGGGATAAAGTCTTCCCGTGAAAACTTCAGCTGCGGGATCTGCCGGATGGCCAAAAAGCAAATCCCGGCGGCGACTGCCTGCGCCAGCACCGTCCCCAGCGCTGCGCCGGCTACGCCCATCCCCATGCCCATCACGAACAGGAAATCCAGCGCCACGTTGACCAGCGCTGCCGCCAGCATTGCAACGAGCGGGGTTTTGCTGTTTCCCACCGCCCGCAGGATGCAGGCAAAGACGTTGTAGACCGCGCTAATAGCCAAGCAGGAAATGATTACCCGCAGATAGCGTACCGCGTCGCCAATGATATTGGCCGGCGTGTTCATCAGCTGCAAAATCGGCCGGATGGTCAGCAGCCCGACAATGGTCGTCAGCACCGTAATCCCGCCGGTCATCGTCAGCGAAAGCCCCGCCGATCGCCGCAGCCCCTCGGCGTCGCCAGCCCCGAAGCGCTGGGCAATCAGGATGGAAAACCCTTGGGTAAAGCCGGTGACAATCCCGCCAACCAGCCAGTTCAGCCATTCGGCAGCCCCTAAAGCCGCCAGTGCTTCCACCCCTGCTACCTGCCCGACAACAGCCGTATCGACTACGATGTACAGCTGCTGGAAAATATTCCCCAGCATCAGCGGCAGCGCAAAAAAGAAAATCAGCCCAGCTGGTTTTCCGCTGGTCATATCCTTAGTCTGTGCCATAACCTCTCCTTGTTTTCAATAAAGATACTTTGGCCATTATAGCACACCTTTTTCCCGGCGTCAAGGGAGTACAAAGGGTATGAAAAGTACGGGTCGCTTTCTTCAGAAAGCGACCCGTACCTTCGTACTCCAATTAACGGAAGTTTCCCTTAATCAGCGGCGAGATCCGCTTATAGATCAGGAAGGTGATAATGACGCTGCACATCCCTTTCCCGAAAGTAAACGGGCAGTTAAACCAGACAAGGCAGTCCCACAGGTTTTCCACCTGCGGGTTGATGGCCTGGTAAGCACCGATGATGGCTTCCATTGGCATAAAGGCCGTGTAAACGGGATAAACCACATAATAATTTGTGAAGATGCTGCCGATGCCCATCAGCACCGCCCCCAGCAGCGACCCGATCAGCGCCCCTTTGCGGCCGCCCATTTTCTGATAAAACAGCCCTGCGGGCACTACAAACAGGAGCCCTAGCACAAAGTTTGAAAGTTCGCCGACGCCGCCGGTCTGGGAAAACATCAGGTTGACCAGGTTTTTTACCAGGCAGACGGCCGCTCCGGAAAGCGGCCCCAAGCTGAACGATGCAATCAGCGCCGGCAGTTCGGAAAAATCCATCGTAATAAAGCTGGGCATAAACGGCAGTTTCAGCCCCAGCCTCATCAGCACAATCGACAGCGCCGCCAGCAGCGCCGTCATCACCATTTTGCGGACATTGGATACCTTTTTTCCGTTTGTCATGTCAATACACCCTTTCTGCAAACCCCAAGCGGGGCGTTTTGCCAAACCTTGAGGGGGCATAAAAAACGCCCTGCATTTCTGCAGGGCGCACGCATCGGCAAAAAAGGGAACCTCAAAAGGCCCGCCTTCTCTGTTAGATGTGTTTCTTCCATCCAGACTTGGAGAAAACCCAAGGTTTTCTCGACACTGTCGGTCCCGGAGTTCCACCGGGTCGGCACATTGCTGTGTTCGCGGACTATCACCGCCGGTGGAGATTCTCACTCCGCCCCGAAACTTTTTTTTAGAGATGGTGTTACTCGCCGTCTTCTTCCTCGTCGGCGTCGATGCCGCTGATATCCAGGTCAAACTCCAGCTTTTCGCCGCAGCCAGGGCAGATCATCTCGCCCTCGTCGAGCATTTCCTCATCGATGTAGACCTGTTCCCCGCAGCTGGGGCAGACAGCCTCATAGATTTCGCCTTCGTCGTCATCGTCCATCCAGTTGTCGTCTTCGTCGTCATCCTCGTCGAAAACCACCGACTCGACATCGCCCAGATCCTTGTCAATCGTTTCCAGCAGCTCGCAGACTTCGCTGTTGGCGCTGACCAGGTCGGCGATAGTCTCGGACATCTCCTCCAGCACCTGGAGCAGCGCGTTGGTGAGCTTGCCTTCTTTGCTGGCGGGGTTGATATCCGCCATTTCGACCATGCCCTTGAGATAGGCCACTTTTTCTTTCAGTTCCATGTTTTCCTCCTAAAAAACCCGCCGGGCAGTCCCGCAATTAGGCGCGGGAAAGGTATTCGCCGGTACGGGTATCGATGCGGATAACCTCGCCTTCGTCAATGAACAGCGGCACCTTGATCTCAGCGCCGGTTTCCAGCACGGCGGGCTTGGTGGCGTTAGTGGCGGTGTTGCCTTTAAAGCCAGGGTCGGTCTTTGTCACCTGAAGCTCCACAAAGTTGGGGGCTTCGACGCCGAAGACGCTGCCCTTGTAGGACAGGACTTTGACCACCATGTTTTCCTTGACGAATTTAAAGCTGTCGTCGAGGTGGCTCTGGTCGATGACCTGCTGCTCAAAGGTTTCCACATCCATAAAATAATAGAGATGCTCGTCGTTGTACAGATATTCCATATCCTTGCGTTCGACAAACGCTTCGGGGAATTTAGCGGTGGGGTTGAAAGTGGTTTCGGTTACGGCGCCGGTGATGACGTTGCGCAGCTTGGTGCGGACGAAAGCCGCGCCCTTGCCGGGCTTTACATGCTGGAATTCGACGACCTGCATGACATCGCCGTCCATATCAAAGGTCAGGCCGTTTCTGAAATCTCCTGCAGAAATCATTGGGATTTACCTCCATTGTTGCGATATTTGCCGGGCCCTGGCCGGACGAATCTCCGGCAGCCCGATGTTCCTTTGCTTTTCCTGATACATATTATAGTTTACCGTATTTCGGCTGGTTTTGCAAGGGGATTTTTCAAAAAAAACCGATCGCAGAAGGGTTCAGTAAAGCTTACCGGAAAATTTTTGCAAAAACATCCTAATTTCAGCGCTTTTTACAGCGTTTTACGCTGTTTTTCCGCCTCATAGCAGCGTTTCATTGTCTGCGCGTCTTCGCTTTGGGTGCCGGCGGACTCGCAGATGATCCGCGGGCAAAGCCCCCGCTCGGCCAAAAGCGCCATCAACGGCTCATATTCCGGTCCATACTTGGTGTCGGCAAAAGTCAAGTGGCACTTCTCGCCGCCCTTGTCGGTGTACTGGATCTTAGAGAAATGGGCGTGGAAATATTTCCCGCGTTCTGTCCCCAGCTTATCCGCGATGGCGTCAAGGATAGCCGTATAAGCCTCCCGCCCATTGGACTGCCCGAAAGTGCGGGCATTGAGGTGGCCAAAATCAATGCAGGGGATCAGCCGTTCGTCCAGCGCGCACAAGGCCAGCACCTCTTCAAGCGTTCCCAGCTGGTTTACCTTGCCCATTGTTTCTGGACAAAGGCGGATATCCGAAAGGCCCGCTTCATCCACCGCCTTCAGCGCTTCGCCCAGCGTCCCTTTGGCCAGTTCAAGCGCTTCTTCGCGGGAAAGCTTGCTGCAAGAGCCAGAATGGATGACCACCCGGTCGGCCCCCAGCAGCTTGGCAATTTTCGCACTTTCAACAATATAGCCAATGCTGTTTTGGCGCTTTTCCTCCTCCAGCGAGGAAAGGGAGATATAGTAGGGCGCGTGCAGCGACAAAGCGATGCCCTTTTCCCGGCAGAGCACCCCCAGCTGCGCCACCGTTTCCTCATTGACGCGCAGGCCGCGGCCGCACTGGTATTCAAAAGCATCCAATGAAAACTTTTCCAGATATTCCGCAAGGTCGGTCTGGCGCTTATAGCCCATCGCCGCGAAGCTCTCCGCCTTCCCAGCCGGGCCAAAACGGGCTTTTTCCTCACTCATCAAAAATCTTCCTTTCCTTTTACATATACGCCGGGACGCCGCTGGTAACGCTGCAGAAGCGGCTTTTCCAGTTTTCGCTTAAACCTGAAAAATTCCCCATCTTCCAGCTGTATCGGCGTCACCAGCACCGACACGGCCCCAGGGAGCAGGTTGCCGCAAAGGATGTCGGTGAACAGCTGGTCGCCGACCAGCGCGCATTCCCGCCCGCGTGCGCCGTATTCCCTACAGGCTGCCGCCGCCCGGAAGGGCAGGGGCTTTGCGCCGTTTGCCGCAAACGGCAAGCCGAGCTTCCCGGCAAACGGGGCGATACGGCGCGGGTTGTTGTTAGAGAGGATGGCAAGCCGCAGACCTGCCGCCTTCATTTCCTCAAGCCAAGCTGTTACCCCCGGCGCAGGTTCAGGGTTATTATGGGTAGTTAAAGTATTGTCCGCGTCCAGCAGTATAAGCCGCACCCCTTTTTCAATGAAAAAAGAGCCAGGGATTGCGGTAACGCGCGGGAACCAGTAGTCGGGGCGGAAAAGGGCCATGGGTACCTCCAAAAATCTGCTGCCAAGGCAGTCCGGCAGATGAAAAAGCGAGCTGAGAATCAGCCCGCTTTCGTTACGTAGATCGAAAGATCCTTATTTAAACTTGCGTTTTCTGGCAGCTTCCGATTTCTTTTTCCGTTTTACGGAAGGTTTCTCGTAGTGCTCTCTTTTGCGGACTTCCGCGAGCACGCCGGATTTGGCACAAGACCGCTTGAATCTCTTCAATGCGTTTTCAAGAGATTCGTTGTCTTTGACTCTGATTTCTGACATTCTGATTCCCTCCCTTTGCCTCAGCAGCAGGGGTCTAAAGGCTCGCTTGCGCGCCTCCGGCCCACCAGGCCAACCTCTCTCCCGCATTCCGCAGGGACCCGTGGGACAGCCCGCTGACAAACCAGCATTTGTATTTTCTAGTATAGCGCATAAGAGGGGTATCTGTCAAGAGATATTCTCAAAAAAAGTATGAAAAATCACATTTTTTAGAAATCCGCAGTCAGCTTCGGGCCGCCTCAGCTTTTAAAGGGGCCTAAGCAACAGCCCGTTGCTTGTCAAGGCAGGTTTTCAGGTGTATACTAATAGCAGAAATCGAAACCGACCCGCATCCCCAAAAGGAGTGTCTGATTATGTCTGCAAACGAAACCTTAAAACAGCTGCGCCAGAAAAACAATATGACCCAAGACGAACTTGCCGCCAAGCTTTTTGTTACCAGGCAGGCGGTTTCCCGCTGGGAGAACGGCGAGACAACCCCAGGCCCAGATATGCTGACAGCCTTGTCCGCCCTTTTTGACTGCTCTATCAATACCCTGCTCGGTAGTCCCCGCAAGCTTATCTGCCAGTGCTGCGGGATGCCGCTGACAGACGACGGCGCCATCAGCCGCGAGCCAGACGGGGCTTTTAATGAAGACTACTGCCGCTGGTGTTATGCCGACGGCAAATTCGCCTATCAAAGCCTAGACGAACTAATCGATTTCCTTGTTGAGCATATGTCAAACGACCAATTCCCGCCGGATCAGGCGCGCGCCTATTTTTCCGTCGAGCTCCCCAAACTCACCCACTGGGCCGGCTGTGCCGACTGACAATTCGCGGCCGGGCCGGCTGTGCCGGCAGACAATTCGCGCTGGAAATCCAGCAAGCCGGATTTCTGCTGCGGAAAAATTTGGCCGGTTCTCTCGCGGTCACGGGCAGGTAGTTCCAGGTAAAAACGATGCGCCTTTACCCCTTATGCCCGGACAATTCACTGGTTTCGCCAGGGCAACTTGTGCAAAGCCATAAGCACCTACTGCGTCGACGAGTATTCTGGTTCTGCGCATCGACGCAGTAGGCGGTTCTGGCTGCGCCGACACGTACCCTAGCGATTAAAAGTTTTTGCTAAGCTTTTTTCAAAAAGCGCGTACTCCCGTACTCCCTCGTACCCTAACGGCTCGAAGTAACAGCATCCGCCTGCCTTCTGTCCCAGGCAGGCGTTAGGCGGCAGCGTGCAGAGGCCCTCGCGCTGGTAGCGGCAGGGCTCGCTGCAGCAGGTTATATTCACGGCCATCCCCCTCCTTTCGGCCCATTTAGCATATGGCTTGGCGGGAAGATTATACCCCACTTAGATATGGTGTGCAGTATGTACGGTAATTTGCGTAAAAGCGGACGCCGCCTGCACAGAATGACAAAACCCATTCCAAAAGCTGCCGGTCAGGTGAAAAATTCCTTGACCAGCGGCTTTTGAACGTTTATAATAGAAGCTATATGGCAGCGTTTTATAATTGGAAAATAACATACGGAGGTATTTTTATATGCTGACAAATGAGCAGAAAACTATGGAACAGATTGTCAACCTGTGCAAAAGCAGGGGCTTTGTCTATCCTGGCAGCGAAATTTACGGCGGCCTTTCCAATTCCTGGGACTTTGGGCCGTTGGGCGTGGAGTTCAAAAACAATGTCAAACGGGCCTGGTGGAAAAAATTCGTCCAGGAATCCCCCTATAACGTCGGCCTGGACGCCGCTATTTTGATGAACCCCCAGACTTGGGTCACCACTGGCCATGTGGGCGGCTTTACCGACCCGCTGGTGGACTGCCGCGCCTGCCACAGCCGTCACCGCGCCGATAAACTGATTGGCGACGCCCACCCCGAAGTGAATGCCGACGCTTTGAGTTCGGAGGAGCTGGACGCCTTTATCGTCGGGCATGACGACGTGGTCTGCCCGGTCTGCGGCAAGCACGATTTCACTCCCATCCGCAAATTCAACCTGATGTTCAAAACCTTTATCGGCGTCACCGAGGACGCCAAAAGCGAGGTCTATCTGCGGCCCGAAACGGCCCAGGGCATTTTCGTCAACTTTGCCAACATCCAGCGCACTACCCGCAAAAAGCTGCCTTTCGGCGTCTGCCAGGTGGGCAAATCCTTCCGCAACGAAATCACCCCCGGCAACTTTATTTTCCGCATCCGCGAGTTCGAACAGATGGAGTGTGAGTTCTTCTGTAAGCCCGGCACCGACCTTGACTGGTTTTATTATTGGAAAGACTTCTGCAAAAACTGGCTGACCTCGCTGGGGCTTAAAGAGGAAAACCTGCGGCTGCGCGACCATTCGCCGGAGGAGCTGTCCTTCTATTCCAAAGCGACTACCGACATCGAGTACCGCTTCCCCTTTGATTGGGGCGAGCTATGGGGGATTGCCGACCGCACCGATTACGATTTGGGGCGGCACCAGGAGGCCAGCGGCAAATCCCTTGACTATTTTGACGCCGAAACCAACGAACGCTATATCCCTTACGTTGTCGAGCCTTCCTTGGGCGCAGACCGCGTGGCGCTGGCTTTCCTCTGCGAAGCCTACGACGAGGAAATCCTCACCGACGAAAAGGGCAAGGAGGACAAGCGGGTCGTTATGCGCCTGCATCCGGCGCTGGCCCCCTTCAAGGCCGCCGTGCTGCCATTGTCTAAAAAGCTTTCCCCCAAAGCCCAAGAGATTTACGCGATGCTGGCCAGCCGTTTTATGGTCGACTTTGACGAAACTGGTTCCATCGGCAAGCGTTACCGCCGCCAGGACGAGATCGGCACGCCGCTTTGCATCACGGTCGACTTTGAGACTGTGGGCGACAGCGAAAAAGGCATTACCGCCGACAACTGCGTGACCATCCGCGACCGCGACACGATGGAACAGGTGCGCCTGCCTATTGACCGGCTGATAGAATATGTAGACGAAAAGGTCCGCTTTTAAGGTTTATGGAGATTTATTTGGACAACTGCGCAACGACCAGGGTCTGCAGCGCCGCCGCCGAGGCTGCCCTGGCGGCTATGCGCGACGATTATGGCAACCCTTCTTCGCTGCACAAAAAGGGGATAGAGGCCGAAAGGCTGATGACCGCCGCCCGTAAAACCGCCGCGGCTCTACTGGGCTGCGAGCGGGAGGAAATCTATTTTACCGGCGGCGCGACGGAGTCCAACAACATCGCCGTCCTAGGCGGGGTTTCAGCCCGGAAACGCCAGGGGAAGACAATCGTCGCCTCTGCGGTCGAGCATCCCTCGGTGGCAGGCCCCTTGGCGGCGCTGGAAAAGGAAGGGTACCAAATCAAACGGATTGCGCCGCGCGCCGGCGGCTATTTTGCGGCTGAGGATTTTATCGGGGCGGTGGACGGGGATACCGTGCTGCTGACGATGATGATGGTCAACAATGAGCTTGGGACCATCCTGCCTTATGGGCAGGTCATTCCCGCCGTCCGTCGCCGGTTTCCGGGCCTGCTTATCCATATGGACGGGGTGCAGGGCTTCACTAAGCTGCCGTTGAACGTCGGGCGGCTGGGGGTCGACCTGTTTTCCTTCAGCGGCCACAAGCTTTACGCGCCCAAGGGCATCGGCGGGCTGTATCTTAGGAAAGGGGTGCGGGTAAGCCCCATCCAATACGGCGGCGGCCAGGAAATGGGCATCCGCCCAGGGACGCCGCCAGTACCGCTGATTGCGGCGATGGGGGCGGCGCTGGAGCTTTGCCGCAAAGAAGGGCCGGAAATCCGCAGCCGTTACCAGGCGCTGAATCGGGGGCTGCGGCAGGCGCTTGCGGCGCTGCCGCAGGTGGTAATAAACTCCCCGGAAGACGGCTGCCCCCATATCCTCAGCCTGTCGGTTCCAGGCTTCCGTTCGGAGACGATGCTGCACGCGCTTGAGGAGGAGGGGATTTACGTCTCTTCCGGTTCAGCCTGCGCCAAAGGGGCGGTCAGCGAAGGGCTTGCCGCCTACGGGCTGCCTGCGGAGCGGGCGCAGTCGACGCTGCGGGTAAGCTTTTCAAAGGATACGACGCCAGAGGAGACGGCGGCTTTTGCCGCGGCGCTTGCAAAGGTTATCAAGCATCTTGACCAGGTCATCAACCTGGCAGGCCCAAAAGGGCAGGAAGGAGGGGGACAGTGAAAGAGCTGATCCTGGTCAAAAACGGCGAAATCGCCCTCAAGGGGCTGAACCGCAGCCGTTTTGAGGAAATTCTGATCCGCAATATCAAATGGCGGCTGCGCGACTTGGGGAAGACCACCGTCCGCCGCGCCCAGTCGGCGATTTATATTGAGCCGGCCGAGCCGGATTTTTACGATTTTGACGAAGCCATTTCCCGGCTGCAAAAGGTGTTCGGGATTGTGATGCTTTCCCGGGCGCTGGTGGTAGAAAAATCCATGGAGGCGATCCTTTCCCATATCGGCGGCTACTGCGAGGCGACGCTTGCCTCGGCAAAGACCTTTAAGGTAGAAGCCAAGCGCTCTGACAAGCGTTTCCCGCTGACTTCTCCGCAGATTGCCGCCCAGGCGGGGGGGAAGCTCCTCTCGCGGTTCCCGCATCTGAAAGTGGATGTTCACAACCCCGAAGTGACGGTGATGGTAGAAATACGCGATTTTGGCGCTTATATCCACGGCGGCCAGCTCCATGGCCCCGGCGGGATGCCGGTGTCTTCTTCTGGGCAGGCGATGGTGCTGATTTCCGGCGGCATTGACAGCCCAGTGGCTGCCTACCAGATGGCCAAGCGCGGCCTGCAGCTGTCGGCGGTGCATTTTGTCAGCCCGCCCTACACCAGCGGCCGGGCGTTGGAGAAGGTGGAAACCCTCTGCGAAAAGCTGACTCCTTATACAGGGCGGATCCGCTTTTTCTGCGTGCCTTTTACGAAGATCCAGGAAGCGCTGCGGGAGCATTGCCCCGAGGAACTGTTCACGGTTCTGATGCGGCGGATGATGATGCGCATTGCCGCAAGGCTCGCCGAGCGGGAGGGGGCCGAGGCGTTAATTACCGGCGAAAGCCTTGCCCAAGTGGCAAGCCAGACGCTCCCTGCTTTGGCCTGTACCGACTGCGCTGCCGGGATGCTGGTGCTGCGGCCGCTGATTGGGATGGACAAGACCGAGATTATCCGCACCTCGCGGGAAATCGGCACTTATGAGACGTCGATCCTGCCCTATGAGGACTGCTGTACTGTTTTTACCCCCAAGCATCCCCGCACCAAGCCAAAGCTGCAATTTGTCGAGCAGGCAGAGGCAATGTTCGATTTTGCGCCGCTGGTTGAGCAGGCCATAGCGGATACGGAAGTCCGGTATATTTCGTCGTGAACGGGCTGGCTGAAACGCTGGTCCGGCTGCTGGCTGCCAAGGGGATGACTTTGGCTGTAGCCGAAGCGTCTTCCGGCGGCGCGCTGTCGGCGGCGCTGACAGCGGCACCGGGTTCGTCCCGGGTTTTCCTGGCGGGGGTGTCCCCTTATGGAAATTTGGCTAAGATGCAGCTTTTGGGGCTGCCCAGGTGTATTCTTGATGAATATGGCGCAGTTTCCGCAGAAGCTGCCGCAGCGATGGCGTCTCTGGTACGGCAGAAAACCGGCGCGTCTCTTGGGGCGGCGGTTACTGCGATTGAAGGCCCTGGCGGCGGTACTCCGGAAAAGCCGGTTGGTACGGTTTTTGTCGCCGTTGCCGACGCGCATGGGAGCCGGGCAGAACGGCTTTCCCTGCCGCAGGCAGACGCCCGGCCGGTGATCCGCCAGGCCTCCGTTGAGGCTGCGCTGAAGCTGCTTATGGAGTTTACGGGGGGACGGGAGTACGGGGAGTACGACGCTTTCTGAAGGAAATCCTAGCTTAGCAAAGCTAAGCTGCAAAAACTTTTCATTCGCGCCGGAAATCGGGCAAGCCTGATTTCTGCTTCGGAAAGGTTTAGCCGGTTCTCTCGCGGTTACGGGCAGGGTGTGCGTTGTGTTAGTTTGCCTTTGGGCAATGCGAGTTGGAAAGGGGTTTTGTTCGCTGTGAAAAAAATAATTGACCAGATTTCCCGCCACATCTGGTTGCAGCTGATTGCCGTTGTCGTCGTCTTTTTTGGCGTCAGCCAGGTGGCCGGCGCGTCGCTGCGGGTGATAGAGGGCACCGGGCGGATGGCGGTAAGCCCGACCGATACCGTCGGCCCCTCCTCTTCTTTGCCGGAAAGCAGCGACGCTGGCAGCCTGCCTGCCGATAGCTCAGACAGCGGGGAAAGTTCGGAAAACGGCTGGCCTTCCGGCGGCTTTGGCAGCTGGAACACGTCCCAGGGCAGTCATAGTCCAGAGAGCGCTTCGTCCAGCCGCCCTCCCCAGCAGCCTTCTTCTTCCCGGCCTGCTTCTTCTTCGCAGGCCCCTTCTTCCACGCCTTCTTCTGCGCCGCCGTCGACTCCGTCTTCAGCGACGGAAAGCTCTTCCCGCCCAGCGCCGGAAGGACCCTCTTTCGCTGATCCCGGCGGTGGGCCAGGCAGCGTCAGTTCCGCTCCGGAAGGGCCAGGCGGCCCAGGCCCCGGCAATGCTGGTTTCAGTGATGCTGGTTCCAGTGATGCTGGTTCCAGCAGTACTGGCTCTAGCGAATCCAGCACTGCGCCCGGCGGCCCTGGCGGCCCCAACATTTCCTTCGAGGAAAACAGCGGCGTCTCAACAAATCCTGGCGGCCCTGGGGGTTCTTCAAGCCCCTCTAGTTCTTCCGCACCATCGCAGCCCGCCAGTTCTGTTACGCCTGGAACGCCTGGGCAGGATGCGTCGTCCCTGGCGCCTGGGATGGATGTTTCCGGCGAATTTACCCGTCCTGGCTCGCTGCGTCCCGGCGACAGCCAGCCAGGGGCATAGGATGAAGCCTTTTGTCCAAGCTTCGGCAGCTTCGGTTGTGCTTTGCGGGCTGATGGTGCTGTTTGCCTTTGCCAGCGATACGGTAACGGTTGCTGACGAGCCGGCAGTTCTGACGGCGGCAGTTATTGCAGGCGGAGAGGTTTCCCGCGGCGAAACCCCAATTGGGGAGGGCGGGCCTGGGGAGGACGGCCCGTTAACAGGGAGCAGTTCTTTGTTGGAGGAAAGTTCCCTGCTGGGCGGCATCTCTGAAAGCGCTGACGTTTTTTCTGCTGAACCTTCTTCAGCAGTGGCGGAGAGTTCTGAAGAGGTTCCTTTGGTTTCGTCGTCAGCCCCATCGCTTTCAGCGCCGCCAATCTCTTTTGTGGAATCCGAAATGTCAGAGGCAGCGCCCCCTTCCCAGGAAACGCCTGTTATTTCGTCGGAAGCGCCGCCGCCTTCTTCAGCGCCTATTTCGTCCGTCCCGTCAGAGCCGTCTGTTGTATCCTCTCTGCCGGCCTCGCCGGAACCGCCCCCATCCTTGCCGGCGTCGTCGGCTTCTTCGGTGGCCCCTTCTTCGGAACCTTCTTCTGTGCCGCCTTCGCGTCCTGCTTCCGGCGAGACTGTTACGATGCGGGTCAACGGCGCGTCGCAGGAGATGGATCTGTATACTGCACTCTGCCAGGTGGTAGAGGCGGAGATGGGCGGCAGCTACCATGCTGAAGCGCTGAAGGCGCAGGCTGTGGCAGCTTATTCTTACATCCGTTATGAAAACGCCAGGGGGGCCGCGGCTTCGCTGCCTATGCGCGCCCCCACTCAGAAAACCTGCGGCGCTGTTTCGGCAGTGCTGGGGGAAGCGCTCTACTACGGCGGCAGCATCGCTTTTACGCCCTATCATGCCAGCTCGGCTGGGTGGACAAACCCTTCCGAGGAGGTCTGGGCCAACGGTTACAGCTATTTGACACGGGTGGAAAGCCCCCATGACCCCAGCAGCGCCAACCGCAATGTCAAAGCGGCCTTTTCTGCCGCGCGGATCCAATCGGGATTGGAAAAGTTTTTGGGTATTGCCTTAGACAGCGGGAACCCTGGAGGGTGGCTGCAGGTGGCGTCGGTGTCGCCAGGCGGCTATGTGCTGTCGCTGGAAGTGACGGCCGCCGACGGCAGCGTCCACACGATGACTGGCCGGCAGATGCGGGAAAATGTGCTTTCCTATGGTATCCGCAGCCATGCGTTCACCGTTAGCTGGGACGGCCAGCAGTTCAATTTCATTACCAATGGCTACGGCCATGGCGTCGGCATGAGCCAAACTGGCGCTGAAGGCTATGCTCAGGATGGCTGGGGCTACAGACAGATCCTTGCCCATTATTATCCTGGCACTGCTATCGGATAACGCAAGAAAGAAGGACCTTATGTCGCAGAAAGACAAACCCCATGCCGGTCATCGGGAACGGCTGAAGGAAGAGTATCGTCAGAAGGGGCTGGAGCATTTCCCTTATCACAAGGTGTTGGAGCTGCTGCTGTTTTTTGGCATCCCCCAGCGGGATACCAACAAGCTTGCCCACCAGCTGATAGACGATTTTGGAAGTTTTGCCCAGGTGTTCCGCACTAGCATCGACCGGCTGGCTTCTGTGTCAGGGATGACCCGCAACGCTGCGATGCTGATCCATATGGTACCGGAAATCTTTAACCGCATCATCGTCAGCGAACTGGATGAGCGGGGCCAGGTCATGCTGAACGGCAGCGATCAGGCTACTGAGTATTTGCAGCTGTGTTTTGCCGGACGCACTAGGGAAACGGTGATGCTTTTCTGTTTGGACAGCAGCTGCAAGCTGCTGCGCCGCGATGTTATCAGCGAAGGCGATATTGCCGCCGCGGAGGTCAATATACGCGCCCTCTGCGAAATCGTCCTGTATTGCGGCTCTCATAACATCCTCCTCGCCCATAACCATCCCGACGGCTACGCCTATCCTTCCAACCAGGATGTCCGTTTTACGGAAAACCTGCGCAAGGTGCTGAAAAGCCTGGATATCCAGCTGTTGGATCATTTTATCCTAGGCAGGGATGGCCGCTGCGCCTCTATGATGCAGATGGGGTATTTGGCAGTAGACCGGGTCATCAGTCCGGAGTAGCCCCCTTGTGATAAGGCAGCCTGGAGCTTTGCGGCTTCAGGCTGCTTGACATTTAGGACAGTTTTATGGCTTGTTCAACCTATCATCATATCTAATTAGTCTGTTAATGGAAAATAACGTTTTTTATTATCCAATATATTCCAATAACAATTTTTTGTCGAAAAGTGTGTTATTATAAATTATAATTATACTTCTGAACTGGAAAGTGTCCTTGCTGGGTTGGCCTATAGACGCCGGCATACAAAGCCAGCGTTGGCTTCGGCAGGACAAAGCGCATATTTTCAGACCTACAGCACCCAGTAAAATTTATCTGTCACGCTGGCTCCAGCAGGGACACCATTCCGAAAAGGAGGAATTTTTTGTGAAAGGATGTCTTTATGGAACAGGTCATGGATCTTCTTGCTGAAATCAGCCCCAGCATCTCCCTTCCTGGCAGCGAGTCGCTGGCATACGCTATTTTTTACGCGGCCAAGGCGCTTCAGGAAACCCCCGTGCCCGGCGCTATCCATATCACCAAGTCTGTCTATAGTCCAGCTGCGGAAAAGACCGGCAAACCGCAGACTGCGGTAATCCGCGCCATTAACCGCGCCGCCAACAACTGTTGGATGGATGGCCAAAACGTCCGCTTGAATGAGATTATCGGCACAACCCTGCCCACCCGTCCAAAGCCGCGGGAGTTTATCCTTTACTGTAGTTATTATCTGACCTATGGCAAACCCTATCATAAAAGTTTTGAAGAGGTTTAAGCTCTAGACGCCTCTTTTCTTTTTTTGACGCGCCTTTTGTACGGCACTTTTTCCCAACAGGCAGCCGGAACGGCGTTGGAACGCCTGCGTTTTCCCACACTTTTCCTGGCGTTTATCAGCAGAGCCTGTTATTTTTGGCGCTGGCGGGGAAGGACTGCACTGCCCCTGTTTGTCTGCAAAGCGTTCTTACCAATTTCTACTTTTGGATGGCCGTGCTGCTTACGGCCGCCAGCAGCTGTTATCGGCGCAGTAGGCTTGCAAATCTGCGGCTGATGTGTACCCTAGCGATTAAAAGTCTTTGCTAAGCTTTCTTCAGAAAGCGTCGTACTCCCAGTATTCCCGGCGCAGGCCCGCTTGGCGTACCTGGCAGAGCAGCGCCCTGTAGTGGGCTTCGGCGGCCTCCATTTCGTATACAGCGCGGATTATCAGCGCATCTTCCGACACAGCGTTGAAATAGCGCTCGGCGATTTCCTTACGCTGCATCGCGTCGTCGAGCGCCGCCAACAAAGCTGCGCGCTCCTCATCCTGCTGCTTAGCCCTTTTTGCTCTATCGCGGAAAAAGAAGGAAAGCCTTGATAAAAATTCCATTTTTCTGCCCTCTTCCTTATTTAATACATAAATCCCAAGCAAGGCCGCAGTTCTCGATAGCTGCGGCCTTTATCAGTCTTCTGCACTGGGAAGCACCGTTTTGCCGTTCTTCTTCCATAAAAAGCCTTTTGACCAATCCGTGAAACTTTGCAGCAAAAAGCTTGCAAAGCTTGTGAATGTTTTTTCTAAAAACCCCTTTTCATTTTCTGCCCAGATGGTATAATTAGGGTGTTTATTAAAGCAGCGCGATGCAGCAACCCCGACGGGCTGCAGGGGCTGTACGCGGCTTTAAAAACACCCTCTCGCAGGCTTGGCTTTAAGCGGCTTCCTACGGCTATTCCTATTCCCGCCGCCTGGCCAGTATGCCCTGCTGTAAAAAAAGGAAGGTGATTTTCAAAATGTTCCCCTTTAAGTGGATGTGGGAAAACATGAAGGGCCACCGCAAACAGTTTGTGACCTCCATGTGCCTGGTTGTGGTTATGGCGCTGCTCCAGCTGGCCAATCCCACCGTTTCACGGCAAATCGTCGATAGGATCCTTGTACCCGTGGACGGCAACTCCCAAACGGGTCTGCTTTTGCCCCTTGTCGCCCTGCTTATCGGCTTTACCTTGCTGCGCACTGGTATCGGCTATGTGATGGTCATCCTTGCCGAAAAATCCAGCAGCGGCCTTGCCGCTAACATCCGCGCCGCTATTTACCGCAACCTGCAGCGGCAGGACATGAGCTTCTATGACAAAAACCGCACTGGCGACCTGATGACCCGTCTGACCGGCGACCTGGATATGGTCCGCCACATGGCTTCTTGGGACGCCCGCGTGGCCTTGGAAAGCCTTGTGCTTTTCTTCTCGGTGCTGATTTATTTCCTTTGCACCGACGTGCTGTTCACATTGGCGCTGTGCGTCATCCTGCCCGCCATCTTCTTCATTTCCTTTACATACTCCCGCAAAGTGCGCCCCCTGTACCAGAACCTGCGGGAGAAGCTGTCGGTCATGAACTCCCAGGCCCAGGAGAACATCGCCGGCAACCGAGTGGTCAAAGCCTTTGCCCAGGAGGATTACGAAATCCGCCGCTTTGATGAGCGCAACGCCGATTACCGCGACGCCAACCTCAAAGCCACCTATTACTGGCTGAAGTTTTACCCCTTTATCGAATTCGCCGCCCAGTCGCTGACGATCGTCGTGCTGCTGGTAGGGGGGCTGTTTGTGATGAACGGCCGCATTACCCTGGGTGACCTGATGGCTTTCTCCAGCCTGACCTGGACCTTTGCCAACCCGGTGCGCCTGTTGGGCAACATCCTCAACGACACCCAGCGCTTTATGGCCAGCGCCAACAAGGTCATCGAACTCTACTACACCCGTCCGATGATCGTGGACCGCGCCGACTGCAAAAACGCTGGTAAAAAGGTTGAAGGCCGCATCACCTTTGACCATGTATCGCTGAAGCTTTCCGGACAGGAACTGCTGCACGATATTTCCCTGGACATCGCCCCCGGCGAAACCATCGCCATCATGGGCAACACCGGTTCGGGCAAAACGATGCTGGCAAGCCTGATCCCGCGCCTCTATGACATCTCCGGCGGCAGCTTAAGCGTCGACGGCGTGCCAGTCAAGGAATGGGACCTCAAATCGCTGCGCAGCGGCATCGGCATGGCCACCCAGGACGTCTTCCTCTTCTCCGATACCGTTGACGGCAACATCGCCTACGGCGACTCTTCTATGAGCGAAGACGAGGTAAAACACTTTGCTGAAATCTCCGCCGCGGACTTTATCGGCAGGATGGACGACGGCTTCGATACCCTGGTGGGCGAGCGCGGCGTCGGCCTTTCCGGCGGCCAGAAACAGCGGCTGGCGCTGGCGCGCGCATTGGCCGTCAAGCCCTCAATCCTAATCCTTGACGATACCACCTCGGCTGTGGACATGGAAACCGAAAAATTCATCCAGCACAGCCTAAACACCCTCGACTTCCCCTGCACTAAGCTGATTGTCGCCCAGCGCGTTTCCACCACCAAAAAAGCCGACCGGATTATCGTCCTAAAGGACGGCTGCATCTCGGAAATCGGCACCCACGAAGAACTTGTCAAGCTTGGCGGCTATTATACTGAAATCTGCACCCTGCAGGAAGCCGTCGACCTGCCCGAAAGTACCACGGAAGGAGGCGAGCAGTAATGGCAAGAAACAAATACGACGTCGACGAAACCCTAGAAAGCCCATTCAGTATTAAGCATTTCGCCCGCGCGGCAGTCTACGCCAAAAAGCACGTCAAATCCATGCTGCTGGCGCTGCTGTTCAGCGTTATCTCCGTCATTTCGTCGCTGCTCTACCCGCTTATTCTGCAGCGCGCCTTTAACGTCACCATCCCTGAAAAGAAACTGTCCGAGCTGATCATCCTGACCCTTGTCACCATCGCCACCATCCTGCTTTCCATCGCGATGATCACCCTGCGTTCGCGGATTATGGCCCAGGTGGGGCAGAGCATCATCTACGATATGCGCAAAGATCTTTTTGAGCATCTGCAAAAACTCCCTTTCCAATTTTATGACGACCGCCCCCAGGGCAAAATCCTGACCCGCGTCATCCATTATGTCAACAACGTTTCGGATATGCTCTCCAACGGCATCATCAACTTTTTCCTAGAAATCTTCAACATCATCTTTATCGCTATCTTCATGTTTGCCGTCCACGTCAAGCTCTCCCTAATCGTTGTCGCCGGCGTGCCGCTGTTCCTGTTGGTCATCTTTATTATCAAGCCCGCCCAGCGCCGTTCCTGGCAGCAGGTCTCCAACAAAGGCTCCAACATGAACGCCTATATGCAGGAATCCATCGACGGCGCAAAAATTACCCAGCTGTTCACCCGCGAGGAGGAGAACGCCGGTATCTTCGACCGGCTCAACAACGCCCACCGCAGGAGCTGGATTAAAGCGCAGGCCGTTTCCAACACCGTCTGGGTGACCGTCGATAATATCTCAGTCTGGGTTCTGGGCGCTATGTACATCGTCGGCATCCTCGTGTTACAGCCAGCTGTACCCTTCGGTACCATCGTCGCTATCTCCAACTACGCCTCGCGTTTCTGGCAGCCGCTTCTAAACCTCTCCAACCTCTACAACACCTTCATCAACTCTATCGCCTATCTTGAGCGTATTTTTGAGATGATGGACGAACCAGTTGTGGTCAAGGACTGCGAAGGCGCGACGGAACTGCCGGCTATTGAAGGCGGCGTCACCTTTGACGACGTGACCTTTGCCTATGTCCCAGGGATCAACATCCTTGAACACCTTTCCTTCGACGTCAAGCCCGGCGAGAGCATCGCGCTGGTCGGCCCGACCGGCGCAGGCAAAACCACCGTCGTCAACCTGATCTCCCGCTTCTATAACCTGACCGGCGGGCAGGTGCTGATCGACGGCCATGATATCTCCAAAGTGACCCTGCACTCGCTGCGTTCCCAGATGGGCATCATGCTCCAGGACAGCTTTATCTTCTCCGGCTCCATCCTTGACAACATCCGCTACGCTAAACTAAACGCCACCGAAGAGGAAATCAAGCGTGCCTGCCATACCGTCTGCGCGGACGAATTCATTGAGGAGATGGAAGAAGGCTATGAAACCCAGGTCAACGAACGCGGCAGCCGCCTTTCGCAAGGCCAGAAGCAGCTGATTGCATTCGCGCGCACCCTTTTGAGCGATCCGAAAATTCTAATTCTCGACGAAGCGACCTCCTCCATCGATGCCAAGACCGAGCGTCAGCTCCAGACAGCTTTGAACGAGCTTTTGAAGGGGCGCACCTCCTTTATCATTGCCCACCGGCTGTCCACAATCAAAAACTGCGACAAGATTATGTATATCTCCAACCGCGGTATCAGCGAATGCGGCACCCATGAAGAACTGCTGGCCAAGCGCGGCGATTACTACAAGCTCTATATGTCCCAAAAAAGCGACTAGCGACCGGGCGGCGTGTCGCCGCGGACTGTTTGCGCCGGAAATCCAGCAAGCCGGATTTCTGCTGTGGAAAGGCATGGCCTAGTTCCCCTAATAGGCCATTGCATGGCCTATCTAAGCTTTTTCGGGCGTCTTGGCTGGTCGCCAGACGCCCGAACTGCGGTAGGCTTCGGAGTCGGGCCATGGAATGGCCCGATGGGGGGCTCTCAGGAGGTCTTGCGGCCCTGCGGGGCCGCGCTTTTTTTATTTTTCAGTTTGCGCTGGGCGCAAAGGGGCTTGGATTTGTCAGCGGTTCCCTTTTGCAGCGGAAGGCTGTGCGCGTCGGAGGGTGGCCGCGGGGGGAGTTTCGCTTGCTGCGGCAAGCGACCAGGGGGCTCTGCCCCCGGCCCCCGCGATTTTTTGAAAAAAATCGAGTAAAACTTTTTTCGCCAGGAAGCGTGCGCAC
>JAAWDH010000009.1 GCA_022793675.1 Oscillospiraceae bacterium | reverse complement strand
ATAGGAAAAAGGCCGCTCTGCTTTCGCAGGGCGGCTTTTGATATAGCAAAAACCTACCGACGCAGTAGGGCCTGATGGCTGTACAGACGCGTACCCTGGCGATTAAAAGTCTTTGCTAAGCTTTCTTCAGAAAGCGTCGTATCCCCATATAAAAAGTTGACATCGCAACTAAAAAGTGCTATACTAATTCTGCGTTGAATAACACGCCAAAATCAAGGGTAAAGAAGGTTTATGCAAATGGATTCCTTCATGAAGTACATCGCCCGCATTACACGATGCAGCAATGCTTACCGCGACCAGGTGTTCTCGGGCAGCGGCCTTACCGGCACCCAGTGCCCTTATCTGCTGCGAATCTGCCGCCAGCCGGGCATCTCGCAGGACCAGCTGGCCGCAAACCTCTATGTCTCCAAATCCAATGTCACCAGGCAGCTGGAACGGATGGAGAAAGCCGGGCTGGTTACCCGCTCCCCCTGCCCCGCAGACCGCCGGGTCATGCAGGTCTTCCCTACTGAAGAGGCACTGACGCTGCAGCCGCAGATTCTCGCCGTTTTTGCCGACTGGAACAAGATCCTGACAACGGGCCTCGATGATGGGCAGCAGGAAGCCTTGCTGGCCCTGCTGGAACAGCTCTACCATAACGCTGAAGCCGCCGTCAGCCAGAATACAGGCCGGAAGGAGGATAAAACGTGAAAAAACTGCTCTATTACCTGAAACCGCTCTTTCCCCGGATGGCCGGCGGGCTTTCCATAAAATTCCTAGGCACGATTGTTGACCTGTTCATCCCCTCCATCCTCGCCTATATGATCGACACCGTCGCGCCGCAGCGGAGCATCCCGCTGATCCTCGCCTGGGGCGGGGTGATGCTTGTCTGTTCGCTGCTGGCGCTTATCTTCAATGTGATGGCCAACCGCATGGCCTCCAGCGTCGCCAGGGACACCACCCGCGCTATCCGGCAGGACCTTTACGACAAAATCACCTCCCTGACCTGCCAGCAGGTGGACGAGGTAGGGATCCCTTCGCTGATTTCCCGCATCACCTCCGATACATACAACATCCACAGCATGGTAGGGATGGTGCAGCGCATCGGCATCCGCGCGCCAATCCTTTTGCTGGGCAGCATCATTATGACGCTGCTGCTGGACGCGCGGCTGGCGCTGGTGCTGCTGGCCACCATCCCCTTTATGGCGGCAGTCATTTTCACCATCACCAAAAAGGGCGTCCCCCTTTACGGCGTCCTGCAACAGAACGTCGACCGGCTGGTGCGGGTCGTCCGGGAAAATGCCACCGGTATCCGGGTCATCAAAGCCCTTTCCAAAACACAATATGAAAAAGAACGCTTTGAAAAAGTCAACGGCGAGGTCACCGGCCAGGAACTGAAAGCCGGCAGGGTGATGTCCGCCAGCGGCCCTTCGATGAACCTGCTTTTGAACCTGGGCATGACAACCGTTATCCTGACCGGCGCTTACCTGGTCAACGGCGGCTTGAGCGAACCAGGCGCAATCCTTGCTTTCGCCAACTATTTCACCATCATCCTGAACGCAGTAATTGCCATCTCCCGTATCTTCGTCAACTTTTCCAAGGGCAGCGCTTCCGCTAACCGTATCGCCTTTGTGCTCGACCTGCCGGAGGATCTGCAGACCCTGCCGCCCGACCATCGGGACACCGACAGCCACATCCTTTTTGAACAGGTATCCTTCTCCTACCTGGGACAAAAAAACAACCTTTCCAATATCAGCTTTTCACTGAAGCGGGGGGAAACGTTGGGGATTATCGGCGCTACCGGCTGCGGCAAGACGACGATTGTCCATCTGCTGATGCGGCTTTACGACCGTGACAGCGGCGAGATCCGCATTAACGGCGACGACGTCCGCTCCATCCCCGCCGAAAAGCTCCACACCCTGTTTGGCGTCGTCTTCCAAAACGACGTCCTCTTTGCCGACACCATTGCCGAGAATATCTCCTTTGGCCGCCAGCTGGCGGAAGACAGGCTGGAAGACGCCATCTGCCGCGCCCAGGCCGGGGAATTTATCGACAGCCTTCCTGACCGGCTACAGCATGAGCTGACCATTCGCGGCAGCAACCTCTCCGGCGGCCAGAAACAGCGGCTGCTGATAGCCAGGGCGCTGGCAGCCCACCCTGAAATCCTAATTTTAGACGACTCTTCCAGCGCGCTGGATTATAAGACCGACGCCGAGCTCCGCCGAGAAATCCGCGAGAATTTTGCCGGCGTTACCTCAATTATCATCGCCCAGCGGATCAGCTCAATTATGTACGCCGACCATATCCTAGTGCTGGACAATGGCCGCTGCATCGGTTACGGCACCCATGACGAACTGATGCGGGACTGCAGCGTATACCGTGAAATCAGCGTCTCCCAGATGGGCGATGGCGCAAAAGGAAAAACCGAGGAGGTGCTGGCATGAAAGGGATGCCTATGATGGGCGGCAAGGGCCGCGGGATGCAGGGCGGCGTACCCCCCAAACTGCGGATGAAGCCCAGCGCGATTCTCATAAGGCTCTGGAAATACCTGTTCCGTTTCAAAGGGCTCCTATTGCTGGCCGCGCTTCTGACCGTCAGCAGCAACCTGCTAGCGCTGGTGGGACCAAACCTCTCCGGCGCGGCAATCGACGCGATTTCCCTCGGCCAGGGAAAAGTAGACTTTTCCTCGGTATTCTACTACTGTGGGCTAATGGCGCTGTTTTATGCCCTGTCCGCCGGGCTTTCCTACCTGCTGTCGGTGCTGATGCTGCATATTTCGCAGAAGGTCACATTCCAGATGCGCCGCGACCTTTTCAACCATTTAGCCGACCTGCCGGTATCTTATTTCGACCGCCACCAGACCGGCGACATCTTAAGCCGCATCTCCTATGACATCGACACAGTCAATACCTCCCTTTCCAACGACTTTTTACAGATCTGTACCAGTATTATCACCGTCACTGGCTCCTTTATTATGATGGCGAGGATTTCGCCGATGCTGCTTCCGGTATTTTTGGTGACCGTGCCCATTTCTATCCTGCTGACCCGCTACCGCTCCAAGAAGGTGCGCCCGCTGTTCAGCATCCGCTCGGCCAAACTAGGCGAACTTAACGGCTACACGGAAGAATCCATCTCCGGCCAAAAAACTATCAAAGCCTATCACCAGGAAGAGACAATGCAGCGCCGTTTTGCAGCCCGCAACGAAGAAGCCGTTTCAGCCTATTACCAAGCCGAGTACTACGCCGCCGCCAACGGGCCGTCGGTCAATTTCATAAACAACCTGTCTCTGTCGCTGATTTCGGTACTGGGGACGATTTTCTTTCTGCAGGGGCGGCTTTCGCTGGGCAATGTGTCGGCCTTTATCCTCCACTCCCGGAAATTCTCCGGGCCGATCAACGAGCTGGCCAATATCTACAGCGAATTACAGTCGGCATTAGCTGCCGCCGAGCGTGTTTTCCGCACGATGGACGAAGAACCTGAACCCGCCGACGACCCGGACGCCGTCACGCTGGCCCATGAAAAGGGCGAGGCAGAGATGCGCCATGTCCGTTTCGGCTACCTGCCTGAAAAGGAGATTATCCACGACCTGTCCCTCAAAGCGCCCGGCGGCAACCTTACTGCCATCGTCGGCCATACCGGCGCGGGGAAAACGACGCTGATTAACCTGCTGATGCGCTTTTACGACCTGCAGGGCGGCGAAATCGCTATCGACGGCCGCAATATCCGTAAAGTCACCCGAGCAAGCCTACGGTTGGGATATGCGATGGTGTTGCAGGATACCTGGCTTTTCTCCGGCACAATTTACGAGAATATCGCCTATGGCCGCCCCAACGCCACCATGGACGACGTGATAAGCGCTGCCAAAGCCGCCCATATCCATGAATATATTTCCGCCCTCCCCGAAGGCTATCAGACAGTCCTCACAGAAGACGGCATCAACATCTCTCAAGGGCAGAAGCAGCTGCTGACCATTGCCAGGGCGATGCTCCTCGACGCCAATATGCTGATCCTCGACGAAGCGACTTCCAACGTCGACACCCGCACCGAGATCCTGATCCAGGGGGCGATGCGCAAACTGATGGAAGGCAAAACCTGCTTTGTTATTGCCCACCGCCTTTCCACTATTCAAAACGCCGACAACATCCTCGTGGTTGACGACGGCGATATCGTTGAGCAGGGCCGCCATGATGAGCTGCTGAAGAAAAACGGCGTCTATGCTGCCCTCTACTATTCACAGTTCCAATAAAAGGAGGATTCCCCATGGCCAGTCTTTACGACAGTCCAGAAATCTATGACGAGCGTTTTTCCTCAAGGGCATATGAAGCCTATCAGGAACATTATAAACAGCTTTTTGATGGGCTGTCCATCCGGGAAATCCTTGATTGCAGCATTGGCAGCGGCTGCCTGACTTTGGAGCTTTGCGGGCTGGGCTATCAGGTTTACGGCTCCGATTTAAGCGCGCCAATGCTGGCGGCAGCAGCCAAAAGGGCGAAGCAGCTGGGATTTTCCGTCCCACTGGTGCAGCAGGATTTCCGCAGCTTAAGCGACGCCTTTTCCCAGCAGTTTGACTGCGTGATGAGCAGCGGCAATGCGCTGGCCCACGTCGACGCCGGCGATCTCTGCCGGACGCTGGAGGAAATGGATAAGCTAATCCGTCCCGGCGGCTATCTCGGCTTCGATTCCCGCAACTGGGAGCTGGCGCTGAAGGAGCGCCGCCGCTTTCAGTACGGCAATCCCTTTTTCAGAGAGGACGGCGTCCGTGTAAATTATTTCCAGGTCTGGGATTATCTGCCCGACGGCCGGATTACGATCAACATTCTGAATCTTTACGAACGTGACGGTAAAATTTTTGACGAAAAAATCTACGACGAAACTCTTTACCCCTTCCCGCTTTCGCTGGTGACGGAAAAACTTCAGTCGCTGGGGTATGGGCCGCCCAAAACCGCTCCCTTCCCCATCCAGCGCGGCGGCAGGGCAGAGGAAGCACCTTGGTACTGCCTGCTGGCACAGAAGCCGGCTGTGCCGGCAGATAGGGCTTGCATTTGCTGAGAAAAGCTGACAAATAAAAAGCCTTTTCCGGTAAAAATAAATTGCTTCATTCAGGCCGCTATGATATAATGGAAATAGCAAAATTATTTTGCGGATTTTGTCGAAAGGACGGGGCAAAGCCTATGAATGAATTAGATACCATGAAGCGGGCAAGGATGTATCTTGCGATGATGGCCGAGGGGAAAAACCCGCTGACCGGCGAGGAAGAGCCGGACGGCTCTATCCTTAACCAGGCGCGGATTATCCGCTGCCTTTACTATGTGACCGGCGTACTGGATAAGGTGATTGCCAACGGCGGCGAGGTAAGCGCTGCGCCAGCCAAAAAAACCAAGCGTACAAAACCTTTCGAGATCACTGATGAGCAGCTCGACGGTATCCCCGCCGAACCGAAACCGGTTTCCATCAGCGCCCTGCTCCAAAAGGTCAACAACTGTATCCCAGAGGATATGAAAAAGCTTAGTTACAAACACGCCGTTTGTTGGCTGGCCAGTCAGGGGCTAATGGAAGAGCACGAAAACGACCAGGGCCGCAAAACCTTCCGCCCAACCGCCGCCGGGAAGGCCGCCGGCATTACTTGGGAGCAGATGCAAAGCCAACACGGCCCCTATTGGGGAACTCTCCTATCAGTAGACGCCCAAATTGCCCTTTTGATGCATATTCCAGATATTGCCGACAGCATCGACGATAAAAATGACGACAACGAGGGCTGACCGCCCGGAAAGGAAGCTTTTATGCTTTGCTTCAAAACAATCTCCTCCCCAATTGGCAGCTTGACCCTCACTGAGGAAGACGGCGTTTTGCGCCGGCTGGATTTTGGCCGCGTAAGCGGACTTGCGCAGGCGGTACCGGGCGACAGCCCGCTGCTTGCGCTGGCCGAGTCCCAGCTGCGGGAATATTTTGCCGGCGGACGCCGGGAATTTTCCATCCCGTTTGCGTTAAGCGGCACCCCTTTCCAACAAAAAGTCTGGGCCGAGCTTGCCAAAATCCCCTACGGCACAGTCTGCACCTACGGCGACCTGGCCAGGGCCATCGGAAAGCCGCAAGCTTTCCGGGCCGTAGGCGGGGCTAACCACCGCAACCCTATTTCCATCATCGTCCCTTGCCACCGGGTCATCGGCCAGGACCATAGCCTCACCGGCTATGGCGGCGGGCTGCAGACCAAGGAATTCCTGCTGAAGCTGGAAGGGGTTACGCTATGACCCATAGGGAGATCCGCGCCCGCCTGGAAGGGATGGCCGAACCGGATTTCCGGGATTTTTCGGCGGCATTGGTCCCAGGCTGCGGGGAAATGCTGGGGGTAAGGCTGCCGGCGCTGCGCGGTTTCGCCCAGGAGCTGGTCAAAAGCAACGACCATCCTGGGCTGCCGCTCCCACCGGGGGCCTGTTTTGAGGAAACGATGCTCTTAGGGATGGTCATTGGCGCGGCGAAAATGCCGCTGGCGGAGCGGCTCGAAGCTATAGCCCGCTTTGTCCCGCTGATTAACAACTGGTCGGTCTGCGACAGCTTCTGCGCAGGAATAAAAACGGCCAAAAAGGAGCAGGCGGCCTTTTTCCAATTCCTTGCGCCCTACCTTGAGAGCGGGAAATGTTACGAGGTACGCTTTGGGCTGGTCATGCTGCTGGACTGGTTCGTCAACGAGGCGTATATCGACCGGACGCTGGAAAGGCTCGCCGCCTTCCGCCACCCTGATTATTATGCCCAGATGGCCGCTGCCTGGGCTATTTCCATTGCCTATATCAAATTCCCGCAGAAAACCCTGCCTTTGCTTATGCAAAACAGCTTAGACGATTTTACCCACAACAAAGCAATCCAGAAAATCCGCGAATCCCGCCGGGTATCTGAAACAGATAAACGCGCGCTGCTGGCGCTGAAGCGGAAGAAGGCCCTGCCATGATTGTTTCCGCCAGCCGCCGCACCGACATCCCTGCCTGCCATATGCCTTGGATGCTCCGCCGCCTATCGGAAGGGTATGCGCTGGCGGCAAACCCCTATCGCCCAAAGCAGCTCGCCCGGATCCCGCTAATCAAAGGCGTCACAGACTGCATCGTCTTCTGGAGCAAGAACCCTGCGCCGCTTTTAAAAGCGCTGCCTGAAGTAGAAGGGTTCCACATCCCATTTTATATCCAGTTCACCCTCACGCCCTATGGCAAAGGGCTGGAGCCTGGGCTGCCCGATAAAAAAGCGTTAATCCGCACCTTCCGTGCGCTTAGCGAAAAACTGGGGCCGGAGCGTGCAGTTTGGCGTTACGACCCAATCCTGATCGGCGAAGGGCTATCTGTCGCCGACCATTTGCGGCTATTTGCCGAAATGGCGGAGCTGTTAAAAGGGTTTACCAGACGCTGCACTATCAGTTTTCTCGACCTCTACGCCCATATCAAAAAGCCGCTTGCCGGCATCGCCCGGCCGCCGGATGAAGAAGAATGCCTGCTGTTAGCGAAGGGGCTTTCAGAAACTGCCGGGGAGCGGGGCATTGCCCTGTTTACCTGCTCAGAAAAACTCGACCTTTCGGCCTACGGCATTGCCCACGCCGCCTGTATCGACCAAAAGCTTATCGAAAGTATCGTCGGCGGAGCGCTGTCTGTCCCCAAGGACCCTGGCCAGCGCCCTGACTGCGGCTGCATCCGCTCATCGGACATTGGCGCTTATGATACCTGCCCGCTGGGGTGTATCTACTGCTATGGAAGCCGCAGCAGGCAGGCGATATTGGAGCGCATGGCCGGCAGCGACCCCCGTTCGCCGCTGCTCTGCGGCCGCCCCGGCCCGCAGCATCAAATCAGCGAACCTGCTTTCAAAAGCTATCTGTCGGCGCAGCTGAACTTTGACTGACAAAAGGAGTGTTTCCCATGGAAGAGATGCTGACTATTTTTGACGAAGAACTGAACCCTATCGGCGCCGCCCCCCGGAGCCTCGTCCATCAAGAAGGGCTGCTGCATGAGGTAGCCCATATCTGGGCGGCGTCGCGGATAGAGGGCGCTTGGTGGCTTTGGTTCCAACAGCGCGCCTTTGACAAGGCGGATTTCCCCGGCTATTACGATACCGCCGTCGGCGGCCATATCGCCGCAGGGGAAGAAGTGCTGCCGGCGGCGGTTCGGGAGATGGGAGAGGAAATCGGCCTTTTCCCCCAACCGGAAGCGCTCCTATTCGTTGGCAGCCATCGCGACGAGGTGCATATCCCAGGCTTTTTCAGCCGCGAGGTGGCGAGGGTCTACCTCTATCAAGACGACGCGCCAAAATTTGCGCCAGGGGAAGAAGTTGAAAGGATGGTGCGGATTCGGCTGGATGACTTTTCCATATTGTCCGCAGGCGGAAACGCTGAGGCTGTAGACGAAGCTGGGAACCGTTTCTCCCTTAACTACAGCCAATTCTGTATCGCCGGCCAAGAGTTTGAAGCGCTGATAAAGCCTTTTGTTGAGCAAATGCGCTAAAGGGATTTCGCTTGCTGCGGCAAGCGGCAATTTTTTGATAAGCTAAGCCTTTCCAATTGCTCGGAAAGGCTTTTACTTTAAAAATGATAGAGCAGCTTTGCCAGCCCAAAGCCATCGTAAAATAGGAACCGCCCTGCAAACATCCCCAATAGGTAAAGCGCGGCCTGCCTGGTATTGGCTTCCGACACCCGCCCCGGCAGGCGCTTTTTTGGAAAGACAATCCGGCAAAGGATAAACCCCAGGCAGGCCCCCAACGTGTTGCACATCAAATCGTCGATATCGGTACGGCGGCTGTTCATCAGCTGGCTAAGCTCAATAAGCAGCGAAAACCCTCCGCCGATTGCCGCAGCCGACAAAAATTTTGCGCCTTTTGGCCAGAAAAGGGGCAACATCGCCCCAAGCGGTATCATCATGGCAATGTTCAGCAGGCAGCCCTGGAGATCCAGCCGGCTTTTTATCTGGGAAAAGGGGATAAGGTTGATATGGGTAAAATCTGTTTCTAGGCCATAGCGGCAAAGGTCATAAACCGTCCCTGCGCCGGTCAGCCGGAACACTGCCGCCCCATAGGCCCCAAACAGCAGCACCCCCCATAGGGCTGGAACTGCTTTCCCGCTCTTTTTTGCCAGTATAAAGAAGGCAAGCAGCGGCAGCATTACCGCTGACAAGCCCGCTGCTGTAAAAATTAGGTTTTCCATAAATTCTCCTTCAGCGGCCCAGTTCCCCCAGCCATCCGTACACCGCCTGGGCATCAAGGATATGCAGCGGCTCGCTTTTATTGTCTCCTGGCGCGCCCGCTGTCAGCAGGATGTATCCTTTGCCGTTTATCTCGGCAAGCGATGCCAGACAAAGCCCCGCTTCGTTAGTAAAGCCAGTCTTTCCGCCTAAAATCCGTCCGCCAGGAACTTCTGGGTCGGGAAGCTTTGAGAACAGCGTACTGTGCACTGTAATGCCGTCAGGATGCAGGTTGGTGCCGGGGGTGCTGTGCCGGGATGCAGTAAACAGCTCGCAGAAGGTCTGATTCTTCAGCGCCTCCATCAGCAGCAGCGAAAGGTCTTTCAAGGTCGTTTGGTGCGCTTCATCCTGTAGCCCGCAGACATTGGTAAAGTGTGTGTTATCCATCCCCAGCATTGCCGCCCGCCGGTTCATCCGCTCGACAAAAGCCGCTTCGCCGCCGTCAATCCATTCCGCCAGCCCCAACGAAGCATCCGCGCCGGACGGGAGCATCACGCCGTAAAGCAGATCGATGGCTCGGACGGTTTCCTCTGGCTGATAGCCAGCGGTAGAAGCATTGGCTGCCCAGATGTCAGAAAAAATGGATTCGGGCAGCGTAATTTCCCGCTCTAAGTCAGGCAAGGCCTCAATAGCTGCCAGCGCCGTCATGATCTTGGTCAGCGAGGCGGGGTAGATGGGGGTTTCGCTTCCCCTTTCTAGCAGCACCTCGCCGTCTTCCAGCTGGACGAGCAGCAGGTAAGGGCTGTAGACCTTTGGCGTTCCCACTTCGCCAACAGCCAGCATCAACGGGGCATCCTGGGGATCGGCGCTTTTGGAAACAGGCGGCAGGGAAGTTGTCGGCAGTTTACCGGTTCCCGCCCAAAGGGCCGCTATTCTCCGCCATGCCCCTGCACCGCCGATCACCAGCACCGCCCAAACCAGCAGCCAAAACAGCCCTATTGTATTCAGCCTGCACCCCTTGCGCCGCCTTTTTTGCTGCGGCGCGATCGAAATCCATTCTTTCATTTTATCCTCTCCTTTGATTCAAACCATCGCACATATTATAGCACAAATCTGTCCTGGAGAGTTTTTCCCCGCCTTAACGCTGCCTTAAGATTCCCTTAACCCTCCTGCTGATAAAGCGGTAGGCACACCGTAAAACGGATTTCCTCGCCGTTGCTTTGGGCGGCGATACTGCCGCCGTGGGCTTCGGTGATTTCCTTGGCGATAGCCAATCCCAGCCCCGCGCCGCCTGACTGGCTGGAACGGGCGCTGTCTAGGCGGTAGAATTTTTCAAAAATCCGATCAAGCTGCGTTTGCGGGATTGGGCTGCCCTGGTTGACAATATCCACTTGTACCTGGCCGTCTGCAAGACTTGCCGACAGCTGGATTGCACTGCCCGGCCTGCTATAGGCAACGGCGTTTTTCATGATATTTTGGAAGACCCTGGCAAGCTTATCGGGATCGCCTTCCAATACAATCGGCGGCACGTCCACCTGGGCGCTTTTCTGTTCCGCCGCCAACAGCGGCGTGAACTCATCGGCCATTTGCTGCAAAAGGAAAGTCAGATCGACCTTTTCCAGATGCAACACAATTGTCTGCAAATTGAAGCGGGTAATCTCAAAAAACTCGTCCACCAGCTGTTCCAACCGCTGGGCCTTTTTCAGCGTAATCCCCAAATATTTGGCCCGCTGGGGCTGGGGCAGGTCAGGCGCTTCCTCCAAAAGGCTCAAATAGCCGATTACTGAAGTCAGCGGCGTCTTGATGTCATGGGCGAGATAAACGACCAAGTCATTCTTCCGCTGCTCGGCGAGTTTCGCGTCGGCTTCCTTCTTTTTCACCGACTGGCGAAGCGTCAGCAGCTGGGCCTCGATAAATTCCAGCTCCAACGGCAGCTGTATCTCGCCGTCCGTTGAAAGGGCGGCAATCCCCTCGCTGATTGCTTTAAAATAACGCAGAATACTGTGGGTACTGAGTAAAAATAAGATAATTACGGCAACTAAACCCGCTATGACCATAATCCAAAGCAGGTTGTTGCGGATAAACGCCGTATAGACGTCATAAGCAAAATCCCAATCCCGGCCGCTGAGACGGGACAACAGCGCCACCAGCTTATTAGCAAACTTCCCCCTTGTCAGCTGCCTCACAAACCAGATGCCAACTATCGCTACCGGCACCACCCAGCAGATCCGCCGGAAAACCGCCCACTTCAGCGCCCTCAGATCGCGTTTATTGGGATATCTATTATTGTTCAATGCGGTACCCCACCCCCCAAACCGTCCGAATATAGCGCGGGTGTTCGGCCGATTCGCCCATCTTCTCCCGCAGATGGCGAATATGCACCATCACCGTATTGTTGGCGCTGGTGAAATATTTTTCGCCCCATACCCGGCTAAACAGCTCTTCGGCGCTGACTACCCGCCCTTTGGCGGCGCAAAGCTCCCACAGAATTGAGAATTCCAGCGGGGTTAAGGACAGCTCCCGCTCGTCAAGCCTGCAGCTATGGGTGTCGGCGTCCAGCAAAAGCCCCCGCAGCGCAATCACCCGGCTGCTTGGCGTACCGCCATTGTTATAGACCCTAAACCGGCGGAGCTGGGCCTTGACGCGCGCCACCAGCTCCAACGGCCGGAAAGGCTTTACTATATAATCGTCCGCCCCCAACGCCAAACCGTTTATCTTGTCGCTCTCCTCATTTTTTGCTGTGAGCATTACCACTGGGAAGGCATACTCCTCCCGGATCAGCCGGCAAAGGGCAAACCCATTCATATCCGGCAGCATGATATCAAGGATGGCTAAATCAGGCGGCGCTTCCCTAATCCGTGCTAACGCTGGCCCGGCCTGTAGGAAAGTCTCGGCAATAAAACCCTCGTTACGCAGATAAAGAGCGGCTAGCTCGCCAATTTCCGGCTCGTCATCCACAATCAAAATCCTTGTCTCCAACCTATCGTCCCCCAAATCCCCTCTCAAAAAACGCCGTATGTCCATATCCAGTATAACACAAAACAGCCGCCCTGTTCCTTAGGATATTCTTAAAATTCAGCAAATGGGCAAGTTAGGGCGGGAAAGTGTCAGGAAAACCTTTGTCCCTTTCCCAACCGCTGATTCAATCGCAAGTTTATGCCCCAGCAGGTTGGCCGCCTGACGGCAGAGCGCAAGGCCGATGCCGGTAGAGCGCTTGTCCATCCGCCCATTATAGCCGGTATACCCCCACTCAAACACCCGCGGCAGATCTTCCGGCAGGATGCCAATGCCTGTATCGGCGACGACAAGGGTTTCCGGATCTTTTTCGGACAGCGACAGCGTAACCGTCCCGCCCTCTTTGGTGTATTTGACCGCATTGGTCAGCAGCTGTTCCAAAATAAAGCAAATCCATTTTTCATCTGTCAGCGCCTCCATCGACAGTTCCCCCAGCCGAATGCCGACTTTTTTATGGATGAACAGCGCGGCGGTGCGCTTTACCGCCTCCTTACAGAGCTTTTCCAACGGGTACCGCCGCAGCACAAGGTCGTCAAACCCCTTTTCCAGCCGCTGGTATTGCAGCGCCATCTCAACGTATTGTTCGGTCTTGAAAAGCTCCTGCGACAGCAGCGCGCGGTCAGGCTTTTCTTCCTCCAGCAGCAGCCGCATCGCCGCCAGCGGCGTCTTAACCTGATGGGACCAAAGCATATAATAAGCCCCTGCATCCTCAAGCGCCTGTTCCTTCTGGCGCTCGCTTTTTAGGCAGCGGTCTTCCAATACTTTGACAATATGCTGGTACTGCTCTTCCAATAAGTCCCTGGCCGGCGGCAACTCCCCTAAATAAAGGACCGCCTGCTTTTCAGCAGCCGCAAGCAGCCGCACCCGTTTGCCGTATTCCCGCAGATCGAGGATCCCACCTCCCAACGACATCGCCGCTATCAAAATAGCTGTGTAAAAAGCCAGCCCCCACGGCAGATTATAAAGGCTGTAAACCAAAAATATAAGTCCCAGCTCCGCTGCCTGCAAGAGAATCAGAAACCGCCGCTTTTTCAGATAGCCAAAGAAAATCTTCCGCCTCATGCCTCTCCCCCAATCTGATAGCCCAGCCCTTTTTTCGTACGGATAAAACCGTCTAATCCCATACCTTCCAGTTTGCGCCGCAGCCTTGTCACATTAACCGTCAGGGTATTGTCATCAATAAAATTTTCCGTCTCCCAAAGCCTGCCCATCAGCTCTTCCCTGCTGACCGCTTCGCCCTGCCGCTCAAAAAGCAGCTCCAAAATGCGCAGTTCGTTGCGGCTTAATTCCAACTGCCCTCCCCCATACCGCAGCGCCGCTGCTTTCAGGTCTAAGGTCACCGCCCCGCAGCTTAATGTATTGGGGTCGCCGGCAAAAGCGTAGCTTCGGCGCAGCAGCGCCTGCACCTTTGCCGTCAGCACCTCCATATGGAATGGCTTAGCAATGAAATCGTCCGCCCCCATGCTCAAAGCCATGACTTGGTTCATGTCATCGCTGGCTGAAGAAATAAAAACAATGGGAGCTTGGCTGAACTTGCGGATTTCGCCGCACCAATAGTAACCATTATAAAAAGGCAAAGAAATGTCAATCAGCGTCAAGTGGGGATCAAAAACCCGATACTCTTCTGCAACCCGCCCAAAATCTGCCGCGGCCCGCACCAAATAATCCCAACGTTCTAGCTGCCGCTTCAGCGCGCCGGTAATCGTTTCATCATCCTCTACAAGATAAATCCGATACATCATTTTCCCTCCTAGTTCCTCCTATAGAACGACACTCAGGCGCTTTGGCTTTCGTATTTCTGAAAAAAGTTTTTACTTAAATCCAACAAAAAATTATCTAGCGCTGGCCAGCTTGACAAAACAAAGCCCCCGGCAAAGCCAGAGGCAAGAAATGTATCCCTATAAGCCGTCACGCACTCTGCACAGCCATTTTCCCATCTGCTGAAAAGAAAAGCAGCCCATCTTCCGTCTGCGTCCAGCCAGTTGCCATTGCGCCGGAAGGTTTCAAATAGTACCAAACCCCGTCTGTCAATTGCCAGCCTGTCCGCATTTTGCCTGAACCAGACAAATAGTACCAGCAACCGTCCTTCCACAGCCAGCCGGTCTGCATCTGGCCCATATCATCCAAATAATACCAATCATTGTCGCTGTCCTGCACCCATCCGGTCTTCATTTTTCCTGAAAGGTCGAGATAATACCAAACCCCTTCATCCTGCACCCAATCGGACTGCCTTTTTCCAGTTTTCCCCAGATAGTAACGGCTGCCTTCTACCGTAACCCATCCAACGGACATTTTACCATCTTCGCCAAAATGATACCAATCCCCGCTTTCCGCTTCTTGATACCAGCCTATTTGACAATAGCCATTCTTGTCAAAATAATAACGGCTACCTTCAATATCCTGCCAGCCAGTCAGGTATCTCCAACCATTTGCATAGTAACGATTGCCGCGCCGGGTTTCTTTCCAGCCGGCAGTGGCTTTGACAGGAGACGACCAGCCGCCGGAGCTTTCCGGTGCCTGCTCTGGTTTTGGCGGCTCCGCTTTAGGCGGTTCTGGCTCTGGCAAACGCTGAATTGTGCGGGAGCGCTCGTCGCCGCAGTCAGGACAGACCGACTTTTCCTGGCCTTCCTGCTGAACGGTGGCCTCTTCGACAGTGACCCAATCGCCGTAGTGATGAGGGCCAAAAATTTCTCCAGGAAGCTCCTCCAAAAAATTATTACAACCTTTGCAATATTCCCAGCGCCTCTCCACCTCGGTACATTTACTTGCCATTTCCACCCTTATTTCAGTATTAGTATGGAAGCAGAGCAGTTCCTCGCTTAGTTTGCTTTCCTGGGCATAGACTGACAAGGCGCTTAATGCTGCTGCAAGCGCCAGCGTTAATAAGAAGCTGCACCAAAACTTTTTGTACATCGCATCCACCTCGTACAGGAATGGCATTCTGAAATAACAGAATACCTGTTTTTATAACTTATTCGTCCGATAATACTCCGGATGCATCATCTAAAACTAGTATAGCATACTTTTATCTGATTGGCTATATATAAATTTGTAGAATTTATACTTTCTATTATGGCGAAATAGATATTTTTTCCAGGTATAAAAGTTCTTTTATACATATTTTTCCTTAATATCCTATTTCTTCCATTTTATACGCCATCACCATGGCCTTATGTTAGAAACCGCCCTGCAACAGCAAGACGGCTTTTTCTTGGCATACCTGCATTAACGCAGCCATATAATTTCTATATTATGTTATGGCACGCAGGGCAAGTCCGCCTGTCTTAACAGGAAACAAAAATAACGCGCACCCACAAATGTGGATGCGCGAACTATTTACGGCAATATGCCGTTGGTTGCGGAGATAGGATTTGAACCTATGACCTTCGGGTTATGAGCCCGACGAGCTACCGAGCTGCTCCACTCCGCGATATTCAGCACCTTTTCCTGAGTGCTCTATTATAATACCACATCCTGCCTTCTTTGTCAACCCCTTTTTCAAATTTTTTTGAAAAAGCCAGTAAACTGTTTCATTCCAGCCTTCCAAAAAGCTAAAATGCTGAAAAAAGCCTAAATTGCCTGTCCCTTGTCACCGGCCGACAAACGCCAAGCCGGCGACAAGAACAAGCGAGGGCTTTTCTCCATCGACACCCCTCGAATTAACGCTGGACGCTGCCGGAACCAGAACCAGACGCCAACTCCCATACCTCGGCGGTACTCATCAGGTTGACGTCCCCGTTAATCGTATGCTTAAGGCAACAGGCCGCCGCGGCAAAATCCACGGTCTGCTGTAGGGAAAGACCCTCTTTCATACCATAGATAACGCCCGCAGTGAAAGCGTCGCCGCTGCCCACCCGATCAACCATATGCATGGTATATTGGGTCGAAAAGGCAATCTCCCCTTTGGAATAGATAGCAGCCTTGAAACGGTTGTCGTCCGCAGAAAGGCTGCGGCGCTGGGTGATAGCCACTGTCCTGAAGCCATACCGTTCGCTGAGCGAACGGCCAAGGGCGGCGCAGCCTTCCTGGCCAAGATTCGTGTCTTCAGTAGGATAACCTGATACATCCGCTTCCAGCAGCTGCTGGGCGTGCATCTCGTTGGTGATCAGCACGTCGACATTGCCCATCAGCCCAGCCATCACTACTTTGGCCTCTTCAAGCGTCCACATTTTACTGCGGTAATTAAGGTCGCAGGAAACCATCATCCCTTTCTGATGAGCCATCGCGGCGGCGTTCTCTGTAATCTGCGCCAGATTTTTGCCGATAGCCGGCGTGATACCGGAAAAATGAAACCAGTTGGCCCCGTCAAAAATCATCTCCCAATTAAAATCAGAGGGCTGGGCTAAAGCCATTGCCGACCCTTTACGGTCATAAATAACCTTGGCCGGGCGCTGGGAAGCGCCGCGCTCCAGAAAATAAATCCCCAGCCTATCGCCCCCGCGCACCATGTAACCGGTATCGACCCCATATCGCCGCATCGCGTTGACGGCCGCCTGTCCGATCTCATGGGCAGGCACTTTGGTCACATAGCGGGCGTCCATGCCGTAACCGGCCAGCGACACCGCCACATTGGCTTCACCGCCGCCATAGACCGCCCCAAAACTATCCGCCTGGACAAAACGGTCCATCCCTTCCGGCGCAAGCCTAAGCATAATCTCACCAAAAGTCACAACTGCCGCCATATTCTCATCCTTTCTCCACTGGGGCGCGGTCGGTCAGATGCAGCGCAAAGCCGCAGACTTCCTCGCCCAAGTACATTGCTGTTAAATTCCCTTGTTCATCGTACCGCGCGCCGTCCTTGGGCAGCTCGACCCCCACAGCTTTAAGATAAGCCACCGCCCGCGCGATATTGTGGACATGAATCGCAATATGGCCATGTACCCCCGCGCCAGGATTTTTCAGAAGCTCAATACCATAGCCGGAAAAAATAGAGCCAGGCAGGATCTCTTTCCCCAGCCCAAAAAGCGCCTCCAGCCGTTTTGCCCCCTTTTCCATCTCATCGGGGCCGGCACAGTTAACGCCCACATGGTCAAAGCGATAGCCCAGCATCGCCTGCACTGCCTTGCGGGTCAGCTCCCGGATGCCGTCAAAATCCCCAGCCTTGACAAGCTTATCATCCACCATAAAGCTGCCGCCGCAGGCAAGGATTTTCGGAAAAGCCAGATAGCTTGCCAGATTTTTGCTGTTGATGCCGCCGGTAGGCATGAACTTTAAACTGCCATAGGGCGCAGCCATAGCCTTGATAGCCGCCAATCCCCCGACAGCCTCTGCCGGGAAGAATTTGACCACTTCAAGCCCCAATGCAATCGCGCGTTCCATGTCTGACGGCGTCGCGCAGCCGGGCAGGATCGGCACGCCCTTTTGCTGGCAATAACGCACTGTTTCGGGGTTGAGGCCCGGCGAAACGATAAATTGCGCCCCAGCCTCCAGCGCATCGTCTACCTGCCCCGCATTCAATACCGTGCCCGCGCCCACAACCATCTGCGGGAAGGCCTTAGCCATTGCAGCAATAGCCTTTTTGGCGGCCGCCGTACGGAAGGTCACTTCAGCCACCGGCAGCCCGCCTTCACAGAGCGCTTTCGCCAACGGCACAACGTCTTCGGCGCGGTCAATCTTAATCACTGGCACCAGGCCGAAATCGCCAAGCTTTTTGATAATAGGGTCCATGTCAATCGTCCTCTCAAGCGATATATTCGCATACAGCGTCTCTCTTTATGATACCACGAAAACGGCTTATCCGCCAGCTAGAGAGCTTCACAAAAAAACACTGCCGTTTATGTCTATCCTGCTTGATTTTATTCCCAAATCACCAAATGCTCTGGATGCTCAGGAAGGTTATCCAACCGTCCCTTAAGAAACCCAGGCTGGAAATAAAGCCCTGGCAGCTCGGAAATCGCCTTCCAATAAAACCGATGGGTTTTCTTCCCCTCTGTCCGGGTAAATTCATCCCCCTCGGCAATCAGGCTGTCTGGAACGGAAAGCAGGTAATAAAAGGCCACCTCATGAAACTTCTCCTGGGAAACCTCCTCAATAAAAAAGCTTTCGACAATGTAACAAAGCCGTTCCACCGAAGTTTTTGCGTGCAGTTCCTCCGAAACCTCCCGCAGCACCGCCTCGCCGCTTGGCTCGTGCAGGTTTATCCGCCCACCGGGCAGGTAGTAATAAGGAGAACGGCCGTCCTTCATGACCAGTACCTTGCCGTCGTGGATAAAAATCCCAGCAACGCGATAGTTAAAATGCCCCTCGGCGAGTTTGAATGTGATGTCCATACGAACCTTCTTTTCTGTACCTGTAAAGCCCGTCATAAAAAAGCCGGGCGATTTCAAATCGGCAGTCGGGCCTATCTGCTAAGACAGCAGATACCAGAAGACCGCCATTTCATCCTGATTGTCAAAAGCGCCAAACGCCGTCGGCCAGTACCGGTTCTGTCAAAGGGCTGGTTAGCTTTATGGATATCGGAAAAGTTATGCTGGTTCAACGCGATAATCTCCATGTAAAACCCCTTTTCAGCTGTTGTCAGCGATAGAGCGCAGCGCTTCGACAATATCCCGGACGCCGACGACTTTAATTTTAAAGCGCTTCAGCTCCAGCCCCGTCAGCGACGACTGCGGCACCAGACAACGGGTGAACCCCAACCGCTCCGCTTCACGGATACGGTCTTCAATGCGGATGACGCTGCGGATCTCGCCCCCCAGCCCAATCTCGCCAATCGCCAGCATCCCCGCCGGGATGGGCTTGTCCCGCAGCCCCGACACCAACGCCAGCGCAATCGGCAGGTCGGACGCAGGCTCGTCCAGCCGCAGTCCGCCGACAACATTGACATAAGCATCTAAGTTAGCAAAAGTATAGCCCGCCCGCTTTTCCAGCACCGCCAACAGTAAGCTCATCCGGTTATAGTCAAACCCTGTCGCCATCCGCCGCGGCGAGGCAAAACCTGACCGGGTAATCAGGGCCTGCACCTCGGCGAGAATCGGCCGGCTGCCCTCCAGCACACAGACCACGCAGCTGCCCGAAACGCCTTCCGGCCGCTCCGAAAGCAGCATCGCCGACGGGTTGGCAACCTGCTTCAGCCCCTTGTCCTGCATCTCAAACACCGCAATCTCATTGGTCGCGCCATAACGGTTCTTAACCGCCCGCAGCAGCCGGTAGCTATGGTGCTGCTCCCCCTCAAACTGGAACACCGCGTCCACCATATGCTCTAAAATCCGCGGCCCCGCAAGGTTCCCCTCTTTGGTCACATGGCCGACAAGGATAATCGAAATATCATTTTCCTTGGCAACCGCCAGCAGAGCGTTAGCGCATTCCCGCACTTGGGTAACGCTGCCCGCTGACGAACCTGCCGACGACAGCACCATCGTTTGGATGGAGTCGATGACCACCACTGCAGGGCGCTCTGCCCGGATGGTCGCCAGCACCGTATCCATATCCCCGCAGCAGAGCACAAAGAGCCGTTCTGAATCCACCTCAAGCCGTTCCGCCCGCAGCTTCAGCTGCTTGGACGACTCCTCCCCGGAAACATACAGCACCTTCAAGCTTTCTCCCAGCGACTGACAGATCTGCAAAAGCAGCGTCGACTTGCCAATCCCCGGGTCTCCCCCCAAAAGCACCAGCGACCCCTTGACCAGCCCGCCCCCCAGTACCCTATCCAGCTCTGACAGCCCGGTATAATAACGGATATCCTCTTCGGCGGCAATGCCGCTGATGGGCGAGACCGGCGCAGCCCGGCCGCTGCCCCGCCCTGCCGGCGAAGCAATTGGCGTCACCAGCGAAAAGCTGTTCCAACTGCCGCAGGAAGGGCATTTCCCCAGCCATTTTACCGTTTCATACCCGCATTCGCTGCACAGGTACACATCCTTTGCTTTGGCCAACAGGGTCGCCGCCTTTCTTCAAAATTATGCGCCGCCGCCCTCACCTCCGGCCTGGCCTGCGCCGTTTGACGCTTCCAACAGCCCTGCCAGCACCGTAAAAGCCGCCTGGCGCTGATAGTCGGGAGTGCAAAGGTTCTCGCACTCCTCCGGATTAGAGATGAAACCGCACTCAACCAGCACAATCGGGTTCTCGCACTCCCAAAGCAGGTAAAGCTCCTTGCCGGCTGGCTTTACCTCGCGCTTATTGTCCGGCTGCAGCCGGCGGAAAGCCGCCTGCAGATTTTCCGCCAACATTTTGCTCTGCTCATCCTTTTTCCCATAAAACATCTGCGCACCGCTGTATTGCGGCTTCTCAAACTGGTTCTGATGAATAGAGACAACAACCGCCCCAGGAACCGATTCCATAATCTTCAGCCGATTGTGCATATCCGAGCGTTTCTGCGCCCGTACACCCTCTGTCCCCTCGTCATAAATCGAAATGTCGCTGTCGCGGGTCATGACTACCCGATAGCCCGCTACCGTCAGAAAATCCCGCAGCTGCAACGAAATTGCCAGGTTGATATCCTTTTCCACCGTACCGCCGGCCCCCAGCGCCCCGCCATCCATGCCGCCGTGGCCAGGGTCGATGATTACAGTAGGGCTTTGCGGCCTATCAGCGTTTCCGCCTGCCAGCGTCATCCGGGTGCGCACCTGCCCCGCCGCAAAGAAAAACAGCGCCACAAACAGCAAAATCCCCGATACTGCCGCCAGCGTCTTTCCCTGTTTTGCCATCTTTTTCATGCTGCTCCCCCCTTATCTGCTAAAAAGCATATGCGCAGGAGCTAAAAAAGATACCTATGACGTTTCCGCCGCAGCCGGCCAGCAACCGTTATCGACGCAGTAAGGGCTAACGGCTGTGCAGACGTGTACCCTAGCGAATAAAAGTCTTTGCGGAGCTTTCTTCAGAAAGCGACCCGTACTCCCGTCACTTCCGTCCCGTCTCCCTGGCGTTCTTTTTCTTCTTGTCCTCATACATCAGCTTGAAGCCCAGCTCAATCCGCCGGATCCCCAACTCGTAGCCTGCCACCACAAAAAAAGTGTAAATAAACGGCAGCAGCCACAGCAGCGCAAACTGCCCCCAGCCTAAACCAGGCGTAGCCGGCATCGCCGTTATGTTCAGCTCCTCAATAGCCGCCGTTGCCTCATGGGCCACCGCGCCGTGGGGGTGGATCAGGTTAATCAGCGGCCAGACCGGGGCCTGCAAAATCCGATAAAAAGGCAAAAGGTCTATCGGGATCAGCTCAACCATCGACAGCGCCAGCGGGATATTCAGCAAAAGGCTGGGGATAATCACAATCAGCCCAATCTTGAGGCCCTTCAGCGGATCCCTTTCTATGCGGCCAAACTGGATAAAATTGGCGTCCCGGTCGCCTGCCCCCCACATCTGGGTATACAGCGTCAACCCCGTAAGCAGCAGGCAAATCGTCTCGGTCAGCAGCGGCCCCCAAAGGCCGTTCACCATAACCCCGCTTAAAGAAATCACAACCACTACGCAGATCAGCGTGCATAAAAGGAGCGTCTTCCACAGCTGGAAGGAAAGCTCCTTGACGCTGTTATGCAGGTTTATCCGCTGTTTTTGCTGGGTGTTCTGTTCCATAACTTCCCATCCTTTTTTAATTTTCATCGCTGGGAAGGATTTCCCGGCGCAGAATGCTCCCCGGCACAGGGCAGACCCCTTCCGGCGCGGCTATCGAAAAGGCCATTGCAGGGTGGCGGGTATCTTTAATTGGCTCCCCGTTTTCGTCCCGCAGGCCAAAGGCGGCTATTTCCTGCGGCCGTTTGCCCGGCTCCAACAGGGAAAGCATAACCCCTTCCTCAAACTTATTCTTTTGGCGGCAGAAAATCCGCCCATCCCGGCAGTCTTCCACCACGGCGGCAATATCGCAGGTGCGGACATAGCCGCCGTCTGCGCAGCGCTGCCCGGATTCCGGCCGGCCGAAATAAAACCCTGTCGAATAATCGCGATGGCTGACCTTTTTGACCTCATCCATCAGCCAGGACGGCAGCGTCCAGCCTTCCGGCGCGGCGGCATAGCCATCCATCGCCATCCGGTAAGCGTTGACCACCACTGAAACATAGTAGGAAGACTTGGCCCGCCCCTCGATTTTGAAGGAGCTGATGCCAGCCCCGACAAGCTCTTTAATATACTCCAGCATACAAAGATCTTTAGCGTTTAAGATGTAGCTGCCCGCTTCATCCTCGAACACTGGGAAAAATTCCCCAGGCCGTTTTTCCTCCATCAGATGGTAGGACCAGCGGCAGGGCTGGGCGCATTGGCCACGGTTGGCGTCCCGGCCAGTCAGGTAATTGGAGATGACGCAGCGTCCGGAAAAGGACATACACATCGCCCCATGGACAAAAGTCTCGATTTCCAGCTCTGGCGGCGTCTTGTCCCGCAGCGCTTTGATTTCGTCCAGCGAAAGCTCCCTTGCCAGCACCACCCGCTTCGCCCCCATCTTATAAAATTCGGAAGCTGTGCGGTAGTTGACAACGCCTGTCTGGGTAGAAATATGCAGCTCAGCATCGGGGAGCATCTCCTTAATCAGCGCCATCACCCCGATATCTGAAACGATAAAAGCATCCACGCCGGTTTTTCCAGCCTCCCTGACAAATTCCCCCAGCCGGTCCATCTCTTCGTTGCGCGGCAGGGTATTGCAGGTGAGGTAAAGCCGTGCCCCATGGCGATGGGCATAATCCGCAGCCCTTTCCAGTTCGGGCAGGCCGAAATTCGCCGATGCCGCCCGCATCCCGTATTCCGTGCTGCCCAGGTAGACAGCGTCCGCCCCAAAGCGCACCGCCGCCTCCAGCCGCTCAAAATCCCCCGCCGGCGCTAAAAGCTCCGGCATTTTCCTAAGCAAATCCATCTGCCGCTCCTTACTGCCAGCCCCGCAGCCCGGCCTTTTGAACGTTGCGGTTATGCTCCTCAAGCGTCTCGGCGTAGTAGAACTCCTTGGTGCGGGAATCGGTGCAGAAATAATAATAAGGGGTATCTTCCGGCTGCAGCGCTGCCATAATGGCAGCCATCCCCGGATTGTTAATAGCGCCCGGCGGCAGCCCAGCGGTGGTATAGGTGTTGTAATAATCCGCCACCCGGCGGTCGCGGTCGCCGATATGGGTCAGGATCTGCTCGTTGGCATAATCCCTGGTCGGGTCGGCCTGCAGCAGCGGGAAAAGCTGCGAATCGTCAAGCCGGTTATGGTAGACCGACGACACCCGATTCATTTCCTCGCCGGAAGCCTCCGCCTGGACGATTGAAGCCAGGGTGATAGTCTCGTGGAGGGACAGCCCCTTCTGCTTCATCAAGTTCCTGACGCTGGGAGTAATCTTGTTGTCGAAGTTCTGGAGCATCCGCCGGATCACGTTCAGCGGCGCGTCGTTTTTGTAGAACTCATAGGTATCAGGGAACAGATACCCTTCAAGCGGGTAGAAAATTTTGCTGCTTTGGGGGATCTCATCCTCAAAATCAAAGCCAAAATTGGTATTGTTGGCCCGCTCGACAAACTCTTCGGCATCGCAGACCCCGTTCTCTTCCAAAATCTCGGCTACCCGCCACATCGGCAGGCCCTCGGGAATGGTGACCATAACGGTCTCCCGTTGTTCAGCCTGCTTTTCCATAGCCTTCATCATCGTCGTATAGCCCATATTGGTGTTGAGCACATGCTTGCCAATCTGATAGCTGCCAACCTTTTCAAAATCGTAAATGTAATTGAACAGCGTCTCATACCGGATCAACCCCTTTTCCTTCAGCTGGGCCGCCACATCCTCCGGAGTATCCTTAGAGGTAATCGTGACTTCAACTGCCTGGTTGGGCTTATTAAACGCCAGCACATCGTTAAAGGCGCTGAGGAAAAAGCCCGCCAGCAGTACGCACACCGCCAACGACCCGGCGACGTAAAAGAAAGCCGCGAGCCTCCCTCTGCGGTAGATCCGCTGCGGGATCCGCCTGCGGCGGCCTTTTGCCGAAGACTGCCGATGTTTGCGGGGGGTAGGCCCCGTTTCCTGCGGATCCAGGGTTTCCTGACTGTCAAAGGAAAGGGTGTCGCCCGACGCCTCTTCCCCGGCGGGATCGGGCTGGCGCTTATATCCTTGCTGATCCATCTCTTCACTTCCTTTCACCAGGCAAAGCCTGGACCAATTCGCGCACCCGGATTTGCGGATGCGCAGAAGATGCGGGTCGCTTTCTGAAGAAAGCTCCGCAAAGACTTTTACTCGCTAGGGTACCTATTACCTCACAGGTTGCATCCTACTGCGTCGGACACAGCCGGCCGCAAAATGTCAGCCGGCCTGGAACCGCTTGACAAACTTTTCGGTTACCAGCACATCAGCGCTCTTATCATACCTTCCGTGGGGCAGCAGCGCCCGCACGCAGCTGTTATAACAGACCCCGACCCTTTTTCCGGAATAACGGGCCAGGAAACGGTCGTAGTAGCCTTTGCCATATCCCAGCCGATAGCCTGCAAGGTCAAACCCCAGCCCTGGCAGGATACACAGCGACTGTTTAAAGTTTTTCAGCTCCCGGCTTTTTTCCGGATTGGGTTCCAGCACCCCAAAAGCCCCCGGCGACAGCTCTGAAAGCCCCCTAATCAAGTAAAACTTCATATCTATCTTCCCCGGAGTACAGCGCGGCACCGCCACCTGTTTCCCCTCTGCCAGCGCCCGCTCAATCAGCGCGCGGGTGTCTACCTCAATCGCCGTAGAAACATAGGTCAAAACAAGCGCTGCTTGACGGTATTCCGGCAGCTGGCAGACTCTCTCAAGGATCCGGCGGTCTTTCTTCTGCTGTTCATCAGGGACCATAGCCCGCCTTGCGGCTTTAAAGCCTTCGCGGAGTCCCTTTTTGACCAGCCGTATATCGTTTGGCGGCGGGGCGGCAAACGGCTTATCCGCCTTTTCCGGCCTGCCGCCGGCAGACGGACGGGGCCTCTTCCCCCGCCGGCCATAGGGCGCGCTGCGCCGCCCTATGCGGCCGCCTTTGGGGTTTTGGCCTACCACTGCCATTGGACGCTCTCCCAGAGGGCTTTAGCCCGTTCCGGCGAGCAGAAACGCTCTGCCAGCGCAAAGGCAAATTGGGACGCCGTCCCCGCCCCTTTGCTGGTAATGAAAACCCCATCCTGTTCTACAGGCTTTCCAGTAACTTCTGCCCCAACGAGCTGCTCCTCAAAACCAGGAAAACAGGTAGCCTTCCGGCCCGCAAGCAAGCCCATATGTCCCAGGATAGAAGGGGCGGCGCAAATAGCTGCGACAACCTTCTCCTCAGCGGCGCATTTGCGGATAGCCGCCTGGACGACATCGGATTTTTCCAGGTTCAGCGTCCCCGGCATCCCGCCGGGCAGGATCACCGCCTCGACCTCATCAAGCGCCAGGTCGGCCGCAGTCAGGTCGCAGACCACCGGAATCCCGTGGGAACCCGTCGCCACCGGCGCGCCTACGCCCACCATCTTGACTGGCAGCTCGCAGCGCCGCAGGAAATCCACCGGGGTCAGCGCCTCAATCTCCTCAAAGCCTTCCGCAAGGAATACACAAATCATAACTACCTTCCTTTCTTCTTTACAGGGCACAGCCTACTAAACCCTCCGGGGCCAGGCTGCCGCCGCTCAGTCCAACATCAGCGACATATAGCCTTCCCCGCCCAGCCAGGCGGAGAGGGTGCGGGGCGCGGCAGGGCTTTCCGGCCTGTCCAGCAGCCGGCCCATGCCGTAGGGCATATGCAGCGCCCTGGGGAAATATTCTGCCGAAGTACAGCGCCCGTTCCAAATGCCGTGGCGCAGCATCAGCGACCAGAGGACCGCTTCTGGATCCCGCCCGCTCTGCTCCTGCAAATAGATCCGCCCATCGCAGGCGTTGTAGGCGGCGTAACGTTCCTGGCCATCCTCGGTAAACCGCACTACAGCGCCCTGGAAATTGCAAAGCTCGTCGTAAATATAGCGAAGTTCCGGCTCCGGGTGGGCCGCCGCCCTGCCAATCCGTCCCAGGTACCCTTCCCGAAGGGCGGCAAAGGTCCTATATCCGCAATGCCCAAACAGGATGGGCTTAAACCCCGGCGGGATGTCCGCCCCTGTTACCCGCTTCTCCCAGCGGAAAAAGTCCGCCTGGTAACCAAACTTGCTGTAAAAACTGAACAGCCCAGGGTCCGCCGGCACAAGGCAGCAGAATTTCATGCCGCGGCGGCGCATTTCCTGGATTGAAAATTCCCCCAGCATCTGCTGCAGCCCCTGCCCTTGGAAACGGGGCAGCGTCGCAACGGCGTAGATATAACAGCCTTGCTCCCCGGCCAGCGTCACCGCCATCAGCGTCAGCATTGCCGCCGCCTGGCCGTCGGCCCGGGCCACCAGCGTATCCTCCGGCTTGAACCGGCGGCTGTAGTAGAAATCCCGATAAGCTTCGGGGCCGCCAAAACACTGGGACCATATCTCCTTCAACGCGGGCAGGTCGGATTCTTTTGCAAACCCGACAGTCGCCGGCATCCCCACCGTTCTCCCCCCTACAGCCCGATTTCGATATTGCAAAGTTCTAAAAGCTTGACCGGATGATAGGAAAGCTTGGCCTTCCTAAGCCCTTCCGAACCGGTATCTTCTTCCCGGTTGACCAGCCTAAAGCCCTCCATGGCCTGCTGCACAAACAGCTGGTTGATAGCCGGATAAGCGCCGTTGATATCGCTGCGGGCCTTTTCAAAGTGCACGGCGAAAACCCCGCCGCCGGTTGGCTCGCCAACGGTATAGGCCACCACCCGGCCGTCCTGGTAAAGCAGCCCGCCCGAAAGCTTCAGCGCCTCGAAATGGTTCAGGGCTTCCCGCGCAGCCTTCCCTTCCCGGCAAAGCTCGGGGTTGTTGCCGCAGGCGTTTATCCGGCACCATTCCTGCTGCATCGCCAGCGCATCGGGGATCAGCGCCGGCGTTATCGGCTCATAGCGCCAATTGGTCTCCATGAACCGCCGGACGTGGCCCTTTTTGCCGTGATATTTTTTCCCGGGAAGGGCCGCCAACGCCGCCTGGTCATAAATGTATTCATAATCGTCCCGGCTTGGGCGGACGGTCAGGCGGCTGGGGAAAAGCCCGGCCAACATCGCCTGTTCCTCCGGTGGGACATTATGGAGCACCAGCGGCTCCGCGCGCTCGCGGCAAAGGGCCGCCAGCTTATCCACCGCTTTCCCAAGCCCCGCCGCCCCGTCAAACCCCAACGGGCAGCGGTAGCCGGAAAAGCCTGTCTCCCCGCTGCTGTAGCGCATGAAAAAATAGCCTTCGTCCTCGCAAACGTTGATCTGATAGGCGGTCCGCCAGATAAAGTTGGCGGCAAAGGTGTACTGCGCGCCAGGGCAGTCCCGCTTTTTATAGTACGCCGAGACCCAGTCCTGGTCTTCAAGGGCGATTGGATGGAAATCCAGCATAATCTCTACCTTTCCTATTTTTGCTTATGCAGAGGGAGCGTTTCTCTGATTGCCGCCAGCACGGCGCTGGTGACCGCCTCCTGCGGCAGCGGGCTTTCCCCGTCGTCGCAGCGCAGTACCCGCCAGCCCAGCTTATCGGCGCTGTAAAGCGCCGTTTCGCGGCAGCGCGCCAGATAGCTTTTGTTTTTTTCGTGGATGTCCTGCTTGTCCGGGTCGCCGCCATAACGGCTTAAAAGCAGCTGGTCGGCGACCTCGCGGCCCATATCCAGGAAAACCACCAGGTCGGGCCGGGGCAGCTCCAGCAGCCCGTATTCATATCCGGCCAGCCAGTCAAGGTAGCCGTCCCATTCCTGCTGGGGAAGCTTTTCCATCTGATAGATGGCGTTGGAGGTGGTATAGCGGGTAGCGAGGATCGTCTTGCCCGCCTGATAATCCGCTTCCCAGAATTTTTTAAAGCTGGCGTAACGGTCGACCGCATAAAAGCTGCCGGCAGCATAGGCATTGACATCCGCGGGGTCGCTGCCGAACTCGCCGCCCAGATACATTTTCACCAATGCTGAGGACGGTTTTGTATAGTCGGGGAAGGAAATCAGACGTACCGGCTCCCCCGAAGCTTCCAGCGCCGCCGCCGCCAGCTCCCCCTGGGTGCTTTTGCCGCTGCCGTCCAGCCCGTCCAGCACAATCAGCCTGCCGGCTGCCCGTTTTGCCATTACTCCCCCTCCCCGCCGGGCAGGATCAGGTCCGCCGCATAGGGCAGCGATTCGATCCAACGGCAGAAAGCCCGCCATTCGTCCAGCTTATGCTCCCGGCGGGCATTGTAGATGCCACGGAGGTTTTCGTAATTCAGCGTGCAGGTGCGCATCTGGTTATAGCTCGACGGCAGCAGCTGGATCATATCATACCAATACCGCCGCTCTTTCCCCGCCAAATAGCGCTGGCGAAGGGCCTCTAAAAAATCCACCGTCAGCTGGAGCTGGCGGAGCGTTTCGCCGTCCATCTGGTCATGGCTGAAATCCTCCAGCGAAAAAGGCTTCGCATGGATTTTGTGCATCGTGCTGGTAGAATTGGCAACAGTCCCCACCTTGTAGGTGTCGTATTCCTTCCACCAATAGAGCGGGGCGGTGATATCCACTGAAACAAAAATCTGCCGGATAAACTTGCGGTGGTCACTGCCGGCCTGGCAGAGCCGCCTGGCCAGCGCCCGGTCATTCTCCCCCAGCACAAAGCAGCCTTCCGCATCTGTAAAACTGTCTATCCTGTCCCAGCTGCTCAATGGATTGCGCATCCCGCGCAGGGCGTTTTCAAAATTCATTACTGCGGTTTTTTCTGTCCTGATCACGAAAAGCTCCTTCCCGTTTTTTTCGCTGCACCTAGCATTCGATCCAGCGTAATAAGAGTAGTATAACACAAAAAAGCCGAAAAAGGAAGACAGGCGTTGTAAATTCCTTGGTTTTTTTGCGCCAATCGGGCTGCCAGCACAGAAAAAAGGGGTAAAAATTTCAAAAAACTTTATAGAAATCCATATTTCCCTTGACAAATGCCCGCCGTTGTTATATAATTAAAAAAGGAATACACGAACTGTTAAAAGCGAAGGGATACCGGTTTTGGCAGTGTGACAAAAAAGGGGCAATTTTCTATGATAACAAGTAGCGAAAGAGGGAAACCGCTATATGAACAGCTTAGGCAATCGCTGCGAAGCGATATCCTAAGCGGGGTCTATCCGCCAGGCAGCCAGCTTCCCAGCGAACTGGAACTGGGGGCCCATTACGGGGTCAGCCGCATCACCGTGCGCCGGGCCGTGATGGAGCTTGTCCAGGAAGGGCTGCTGATCCGGATGCAGGGAAAGGGAACTTTTGTGCTATCTTCCGACACAAGAATGCCGATGGATACACAATGCAGCTTTTGGGAAACTTTTGAACAGGATGGCCACCGGCTCACCGCCCAGGTAGTCAGCCGTACCCCCCGGGTGTGGCTGAAGGAAATCTCCTGGCTCTTGGGCGTGGACAACAGGCCCTGCGCCCTTTTCCAGCGCGTGCTCAAACGCAGCGGCTCTCCGCTGGTCCTGGAAAATGTCTATTACCTGCCGGAACGGCTGGGGATTGCGGCGGACGAGCTTGAACACCTGCCTTTCTGTCGTATCGGCGGCGAAAAGGAGCCAAGCGGCAAGGTCCGCCGGGAAATCCGCGCTTCCATCATTGATGGCCGGACCGCCCAGTTTATCGGCTGTACGGAAGGGGAACCTGCGTTCCAGGTAACCCAGATCTGCAGCGATGAAAACGGTATGCCAGTAGTTGTCAGCCGGAGCTATTTCCCCGGCAGCTGGCACTGCTTCCTGCTTGAGGATTTAGGCCGGCTTCAGATCCAGGCGCCAGAACGCCCGGAAACCTGGGGAGAATAAGAACCAAAACGGTGCGAGGAGAAAACCTTTCGCACCGTTTTAATTTTACCTCGCGTTCCAGCCGTATCCATGTACAAAAATACCCGCCAGAACCGGAATTGCCGGCTGGCGGGTATTTTTTGCACATTTATCGACGCAGCAGACGCGGATGGCTTTGCACACAGCCATCCAGACGATTAAAAGCCTTTGCAGCTAAGCTGGGCTTTCCTTAATACATACCGCCCATGCCGCCGGCAGGCATAGCCGGAGCAGCGGGGGTTTCTTCCTTAATATCGGAAACCAGGCTCTCGGTAGTGAGGACCATAGCGGCGACGGAAGCAGCATTCTGCAGAGCGCTGCGGGTGACCTTGGTGGGGTCGACGATACCGGCGCTCAGCATATCGCAGTATTCCTCGCGGTAGGCGTCAAAGCCATAGCCGATCTTACCAGCAGTGAGAATCTTGTCAATGATGACCGAGCCTTCCAGACCGCCGTTGGCAGCAATCTGGCGCACAGGCTCCTCCAGGGCTTTCAGCACGATTGCCATGCCGGTCTTTTCGTCGCCGGAAACTTTGGCGATCTCTTCCTTCAGGGTGGGGATGACGTTGATCAGCGCAGTGCCGCCGCCGGCGACGATGCCCTCTTCAACAGCAGCCTTAGTGGCAGCCAGCGCGTCCTCGATGCGCAGTTTCTTTTCCTTCATCTCGACCTCAGTAGCTGCGCCGACCTTGATGACGGCTACGCCGCCGGCCATCTTAGCCAGACGTTCCTGCAGCTTCTCGCGGTCATACTCGGAGTTGGTGGTCTCCTCGATCTGGGAACGGATCTGATGCACCCGGGCAGCGATGTTCTCTTTGGAGCCAGCGCCGTCGACAATGACGGTAGTCTCCTTCTTGACCACGACCTGGCGGGCACGGCCCAGCATCGAGATATCGGCGTCCTTCAGCTCCAGGCCGACTTCCTCGGTGATGACCTGCGCGCCAGTAAGGATAGCGATATCCTGCAGCATTTCCTTGCGGCGGTCGCCAAAGCCAGGAGCCTTAACAGCAACCACATTGAAGACGCCGCGCAGCTTATTGAGGATCAGGGTGGTCAACGCTTCGCCTTCAATGTCCTCGGCGATGATCAGCAGCTTTTTGCTGCTCTGGACGATCTGCTCCAGCAGGGGCAGAAGCTCTTGGATGTTGCTGATCTTCTTATCAGTAATCATAACCAGCGCGTCATCCAGCACAGCTTCCATCTTATCGGTGTCGGTGACCATATAGGGGGAGATGTAGCCCCGGTCAAACTGCATACCTTCGACGACTTCGCTATAGGTTTCAGCAGTCTTGGATTCCTCAATGGTGATAACGCCGTCGGCAGAGACCTTCTCCATAGCCTCGGCAATCAGTTTGCCGATAAACTCGTTGCTGGCAGAAACGGTGGCGACGCGGGCGATGTCGTCAGAACCACTGACCTGCTTAGAATTCTTGATGATAGCAGCCACAGCGATATCCACGGCCTTCTGGATGCCCCTTTTGAGTTCCATGGGGTTAGCGCCGGCAGCTACGTTCTTCATGCCTTCGCGGACCAGCGCCTGGGCCAACAGTGTAGCGGTGGTGGTGCCGTCGCCGGCAGCATCGTTTGTTTTGGTCGCGACTTCTTTGACCAGCTGCGCGCCCATGTTCTCAAAGGCGTCTTCCAGCTCGATTTCCTTAGCGATGGTCACGCCGTCGTTGGTGATCAGCGGGGAGCCGAATTTCTTATCCAGCACCACATTGCGGCCTTTGGGGCCAAGGGTAATTTTAACGGTATCCGCCAGCTTATCAATACCAGCCTGGAGCGCCTTTCTGGCTTCCTCGCCGTAAACGATCTGTTTTGCCATATTCAGTCCATCCTTTCAATCAATCGCAGTTTTTATTTAATTAGTCAACAATGGCCAGCACGTCGCTCTGACGGAGGATGGTGTATTCCTCGCCGTCGAGTTTGACCTGGGTACCGGAATATTTGCCGATCAGGACCTTGTCGCCCACCTTCAGCTCCATGGTCACTTCGTGACCATCCACTACGCCGCCGTTGCCGACGGCAACCACTTCGGCCACCGAGGGCTTCTCTTTCGCAGCGCTTGCAAGGATGATGCCGCCTTTGCTGGTCTCTTCAGCTTCGGTCATTTTTACGACAACTCTGTCTGCCAGGGGTTTGATGTTCATAACGATTCCTCCTGTATAAAATGATTGGGTTGACTCTGTTTGGTGTTAGCACTCATGTTTTTGGAGTGCTAACAATATCTATTTTAGCGCGAAAACCAGAAAAATCAAGAAGCAGATTGTGAACAAATTCATTTTCATCCCTTTGTATATATTATCTCTATATTAGTTCCTGATTATGTGCATAATACCATAGTTGGCGATTATGCCTTGCCCCTGCCGCCGTTTTTGGGTATAATGAAAATATAGGGCCTGCTATGCCGGATAGACGGCAAATCTTACGGGCCAAAAGGAAGTGACCGCCAGATGACAGCTGAAAAGAAAGGTTATGTAATTTCCACCGAAACCACCTGTGATATGGACCGGAGCTATTACATGGAAAACGGGATCAACCTGCTGGGGATGACTTACACCTTGGGGGACAGGGAATACGATTCCGCCAGCGAGGATACCCTCGCCAGCAAGGAGTTCTACCAGCTGGTACGGCAGGGCGCGATGCCCAAAACCGCCCAGGTACCGGTGGAAAAGGCGGCGCGTTCCTTTGCGGCGCTGGCTGACGAAGGGTACGATATTTTCCATCTAGCCTTTTCGTCCGGGCTCTCGGGCAGTTACCAGGCTTGCTGTATCGCTGCTGAAGATGTGATGGCAAACCACCCTGGTACAAAAATCCGGGTGGTGGATTCGCTCGCGGCTTCAATGGGACAGGGGCTAATGCTGAACTATGCCGTGACGCTGAAAAACCAGGGGCTTGCGCTGGACGAGCTGGCAGACAGAATTGAGGCCGAGAAGCTGCATTTCTGCCACAACTTCACAGTCGACGACCTAAACCATCTCCACCGGGGCGGCCGGGTCTCCAAAATGACGGCTATCCTGGGTACCGCATTGGGGATTAAGCCGCTTCTGCACGTCGACAACGAGGGGCATTTAATCAATGTCGGCAAGATCCGCGGCCGCCGCCAATCGCTGGACTGGCTGGTCGCAAAAATGGCGGAAAAGCTGGGAGATTATCAAAACGAGGTGGTTTATGTTTCCCACGGCGATTGCCTTGAAGACGCCCAGTATGTCGCCGGTTTGGTCCGCAAACGCTTCGGCATCAAAAACATTGTTATCGGCGATATTGGCCCGGTAATCGGTACCCACTCTGGCCCCGGCACGGTCGCCCTGTTCTTTATGGGCGAAACCCGCAATATCTGAAAAGGAGTCAAACAATATGGAATGGGCGGAAATCAGCCTGAAAACAACAACAGAGGGGCTGGAAATTGTCACGGGCTTTCTAATGGCGCAGGGCGTCAGCAGCGTGATGATTGAAGATGCAGCCGACTTCAACCGTTTCCTCAAGGATACGGAAATCCACTGGGATTATGTTGACGAGGAACTGATGGGGCTTGCTTCCTGCGACACAACTGTCAAATTTTATTTGCCCGATAACCCTCAAGGATTTGAAACCCTAAACCAAATCAAAGCCGCCCTCCCTGGGCTGCAGCAAATGAACAGCATTAGCCTGGGCAGCCTCGCCTTAACGGTTAGCTACCGCGAGGAAGAGGAATGGGAAACAGCCTGGAAAAAGTATTATCATCCGATTGTCATTGGCCCTAAGCTGGCGGTTGTGCCGGAATGGGAGGATTTTACCCCCATCCCTGGCCAGCAGGTACTGCGCCTTGACCCGGGGATGGCTTTCGGCACCGGCGGCCATCACACCACCCGGCTCTGTTTGGGGTTTCTTTGCAGCTGCCCGCTTGAAGGGGCGGCGCTGCTGGATATGGGCTGCGGCAGCGGCATCCTTTCCATCGCTGCAAGGCTTTTGGGGGCGGAAACGGCTACAGGGGTCGATATCGACCAGCTGGCAGTGAAAATCTCCCATGAAAACGCCGCTCTCAACGGCGTAGACGACGAGCGGCTGACGCTTTATTGCGGCAATGTACTTGGAGACGAAGCGTTGGCAGATAAATTGGGCGAGCGGCAGTATGATGTTATCACTGCAAACATTGTCGCCGATGTGATTATCGCGATGGCCCCGTTGTTTGCCCGTTATCTGAAGCAGACTGGGCAGCTTTTGGTGTCCGGCATCATCTCCGAACGCGCCGAAGAGGTGCTCTCCGTACTGCGGGAAAACGGCTTTACGCTGTTGGAAATGAAAGAGGAAAGCGACTGGGCAGCGGCTGTTCTGGTGAAAGGAATACGGGTCGCTTTTTGAAAAAAGCTCCGCAAAAACTTTTAATCGCCAGGGTACCAATGTGTGCTTCCATAAACGCCTACTGCGTCAGCAAACTGTCAGCCACTATATCTGGATCAACTGATGGAGGTGCCAAGTAAGATGAACATTATTATGCTTTTTGCTTCTGACTGCCCTTTGGCGGAAATCCCCTATCCGCCAGGCTTTGCAGCCAACTTTGACACCGATTACGGAGCGGCCGATGGCGGAGGGCTGGATGACGGTTTCGCGATCTTCCCGCTCGAAAAGGAAAATCTGCCTGGTCTCCAGACAGAAAAAAAGTATCTTGTAGGCCTGGGAGGGCGGCATATGCCGGATCGCGCCGGGCGGATTGCCGAATATTTGGAAGCCCATCTGAAAATTGCCGATGAAATTGAACTTTGGTTTTTGCGACAGGACGCAGACACGGACCATCAGGTGCAGAAAGTAAAAATGCCGGTCAACGCGCTGTCCCTAGACGAGGTTCAAACACTCTGCTGGCTGGAAGTACAGAAGGAGCCTATAATGGACTACTGTTTTACGATCACCCGGGCTAATGCAGATTAAGGCCTACATAGTGACTGAGATGTGGAGATAGGATATGAAAACACTATATTTAATTGGCGGAACAATGGGAATTGGCAAAACAACAATAAGCCAACAGTTGAAAAAAGATTTGAATAACAGTGTCTTTCTTGATGGGGACTGGTGTTGGGATGCCAGCCCATTCCAAGTAACCGAAGAAACTAAGGAAATGGTTATACGTAATATTTGCTTTTTGTTGAACAGCTTCCTTCATTGCTCGGCTTATGAAAATGTTGTTTTTTGTTGGGTAATGCATGAGCAACCTATCATTGATCGTATCATAGAAAAATTGGACACAGGAAATTGCAAAGTCATAAAAATTTCATTGATTGCTGACGAAAGCACCCTGCGCGACAGACTAATGTCAGATGTAGCAAGCGGAGTCCGCACTGCCGATGTCATTGATAGAAGTGTGGCAAGAATTTCTATGTATCAAACCCTTGATACCATTAAAATTGATACGACAAATAAAACTGTTCAGGTAATTGCAGATGAAATTATAGCATTATTAAGATAGATTTCAGCTTTTAAAGATAGGCACCATCCCTCAAATTTTAAACAGGAGGAACAGCCATCCAGAAAAATAAAAAACCGGTCCCTATTGGAACCGGCTTTTTTGGAGGCGTCACCCAGACTTGAACTGGGGATCAGGGAGTTGCAGTCCCACGCCTTACCACTTGGCTATGACGCCGAAAAAATGGAGCGGATTACGGGGCTCGAACCCGCTACCTCCACCTTGGCAAGGTGGCGCTCTACCAGATGAGCTAAATCCGCATAATAAATGCCTCCGGTCGGAATCGAACCAACGACACGGGGATTTTCAGTCCCCTGCTCTACCGACTGAGCTACAGAGGCAAATTTGGCGACCCGCATGGGGCTCGAACCCACGACCTCTAGCGTGACAGGCTAGCGCTCTAACCAACTGAGCTAGCGGGCCATCGAAAGATGGGGACAACAGGGCTCGAACCTGTGACCCTCTGCTTGTAAGGCAGATGCTCTCCCAGCTGAGCTATACCCCCATAACGACTGGCGTTTGTCGCCGTCCGCTGCTTGTGACCAGCGAACAATAACTATTATACACACCAAAGGGGCATTTGTCAACCCCTTTTTGAAATTTTTTTGGAAAAATTTTTCTATGCAGCTTTCGACCTTCTGAAAAGCCCATAACAGCGGGCTTTTCTTGGCCTGCCGTCCAAGTTGCTTTCTGAAGAGAAGCTCAAACTTAGCAGAGCTAAGTTCAAAGACTTTCTCAACCAGCACGGCTGGATCTGCTTATGACCGCGTGGCGTGACAAATCGTTATCAACAAGAAGGCCATAGCCAGCAGCTTTTTTATCCTAAGTAGTGGACTAGCGGGCAAAATCCTCCAAAAATTTGTGGCTTATTATATATGGTCAACTATTTGGACTGCACCAGTAAGCCGCTGCACGATTTTATTTACGAGTCCAACCAAGGGAAAGCGGTTTTCTTCTTGGAGACCAAAGGGGTTGCCGTCCAAAAGCTGGCTTCCCTGCCGCAGGATGGGTTTTAAGGAATAACAGTTATTGAAAATATCCCTGCACATTACGGCAGGTCTGGCAAGGTCATACCCGCTAATTTTTTTGCTGGCTAGATATTTTTTCTTGACATTTTACCTCGCTGCTGTATAATAAAATCATGGAGAACCGCCCTTTGTAAGGGCTGTCAACCAACAACAAACAAGTCTGGTGCAATTAGACAGGAAGGGGCATCATTATGCTGGCAAAACGTCCCCCGATGGGGTGGAACTCATGGAACACTTTCGCTGAAAATATTTCGGAACAGCTGATTTTCGAAATGGCAGATGCTATGGTAGAAAAAGGCTATCTGGCGGCCGGATATGAGTATTTGGTCATTGACGACTGCTGGGCAAAAATGGAACGGGATGAAAATGGGCGGCTGGCCGCTGACCCGGAAAAGTTCCCGCATGGCATGAAGGCTGTGGCCGACTATGTCCACAGCAAAGGGCTGAAATTTGGGATGTATTCCTGCGCCGGCATCCGCACCTGTGCAGGCTACCCCTCAAGCTATGACCATGAATTCATTGACGCCCAAACCTTCGCCGATTGGGGCGTTGACTTCCTCAAATATGATTTCTGCAACTTTCCCGCCGTCGGTAACTGCCGCGCCCGTTATCATCGGATGAGCATGGCCTTAAAAGCCACTGGACGCGAAATCCTCTTCTCAGCCTGCAACTGGGGCGTAGAAGAACCCTGGAAGTGGATGAGAGCTATCGGGGCCCATATGTACCGCTCCACCGGCGATATCGTCGACAACTACAAATCCTTCAAAGACATCGCTATAAGCCAGATTGATAACCTTTGTATGTCCGGCCCCGGCAGTTTCAATGACCCCGATATGCTGATTGTCGGAATGTACGGCAAGGGCCATGTCGGTTTCGGCGGCTGCTCTGACCTCGAATACCGCACCCATTTCGCATTATGGTGCCTGTTCGGCGTGCCGCTGATGATGGGCGGGGATATCCGCTCGCTGACGCCGCAGAGCGAAGCGCTGTTAAAAAATCCGGCCTTGATTGCGATCGATCAGGATGAGGAATGCCGCGCGCCCTATCTGGTGGACAGCCGAGAGGACCGGTACCTCTTTATCCGCCATCTGTCTGGAGGCGAATTTGTACTAGCCTATTTCAATTTCAACGATGAGCCGGCGAGAAGCTGGCGCTTCAGCGGCTGCTTTGACGATATCGGTCTGCCCTACGACTGTGGCTATGGCCTGCACCTGACTGATGTCTTTACCGGCGAGGATTTAGGTGTTAAGCGTGACGCCTTTTATCCCTCAATCGAACCGCACGGCTGCCAGATGTACCGTGCTAGGCTGGAAAAAATCTGATGGACTGTTTCCAATGTGGGAAAGCCCTGCTGCCCGATGAAATCGCCGTCTACCGGCGGATGGTCAACAGGGCAGCAGAGCGCTGCTTATGCGCCTGCTGCTTCGCCAAAGAATTCGGCGTAGATGAATCTCTCGTCTGGGAAAAGGTGCGGCAATTTAAGAAGATGGGCTGTACGCTGTTTTCCCGCAACGAATGCTGAAAAGAAAGGAAAATCTAAAATGCAGCAATCTGTACTGAAAGTACAGCAATTAGGCGTCCCGCCAGCAGGATTTGAAAGTGACGGCCCTTTTGGTGGGGAAACTGTCCAGGTATGGGAGGAATGGATGGAAGCAGTCGATTCGATACAAAGGCCGATAACATGGGAGGAAGCCGAAACCCTTATCAGCTGCTGTCCCATAGATTATATGGCAGGGGTTGAGTGGACGTTCCTGCACTGTATAGAGAGTGTTTTCAAGCCTGAGGTAATCGAACAATATCGCACCCTCATAGAAAAGTGCAATTCAGGCCTGATGAAAGAAATGCTTCTGACAAGGCTGCAAAGCTATCTTGGCCACAGAGAACCATAAATAAAAAGTCCCCATTCGACTTCGTGTTCCCGGTAAAATTCACTGAAATTCTACTCAAACGTACTCTTGCAGACAGTTGGGACGATTACAAAGGATCCTATGACAGCATAAAAGCCCGTCCACTTGACATTAACACTAAGGGCCAACTCCCTAATGTGGCGTAATAACAATGATTTTGAAATGGGTCGGACACTGTTCTGGCCCATTTTTGATTCCGTCATACAGGCAGGATGATATAATAAGAAAAAATTTTTGAAATGAGTGTCAGATTTTTGCTTAGAAGTTGTGTATATAGGTGAAAGGAGAATTTGTATGAGTGATAATGGCATAATCCAATCAACAAAAACCTGTACTGCACAATGCAATAGCATTTGATTAAAGCAGGTGAGGATTATCGTAATATCAGGGTTGATATAGAGGACAACGCGAGAGCCGAAAATGCAGGACTTGGATTTGGAGGTTTAGACAACAGTGAAAGATTGAACAGAGGCTTCATCTATAATGGATGGAGTCTCTTATTATTTGATTTGAAGATGAATTATGGTCTATGATACTGGCATTATGATATAAGAATAATATAAAAATTGCACGTCCAACAGAAATAATCTAAAATTAGGTATAATCGGCTAATTCAATAAATATACAGCTAAAATTAGGATTATAACACAAAAGCGAATTGGGAGAATAAAAATTGGCGGGCAGCTGTCTCTATAGCTGCCCGCTTAGTCCGCCTGCTGACGCAGCAGTGGGTATGACTCCAGTACCCTGGCGATAAAAAGTTTTGTGGGCTTAGTTCTGCAGCGACCCGTACTCCTGTACTCTCCGTACCCCTATGCGAGAATGTGCACCTTGTAGTGGGTGAGCCAATGGTTCAACTGCAAGAAATAGGCAATGGTCTGCGGGGCGGTCATCAGCTGGCCGTACCAGGGGACGGCGCTGTCGGAAGCGAGCAGCACCTCAAGCTGCTCCTTTTTCACCAGCGACAGCAGCGGCGAGTTTTTGTCGGCCATAACCCCCCGAAGCAGCGCTGAAACAGCTTCCCTGTACGCAGGGTTATGGGTTTTGGGGTAAGGGCTTTTTTTGCGCCAAAGCACCTCGTCGGGCAGATACCCGGCCATTGCTTCCCGCAAAAGCCCCTTTTCGTACTGTTTGTGGTCCTTATAGGCCCAAGGCACTGAATAGAGATATTCGGCGATCCGCCAGTCGCAGAAAGGCACCCGCACCTCCAGCCCGCTGTACATACTCATCCGGTCTTTGCGGTCAAGAAGGGTCTGCATGAACCAATCAAGATTTAGGCGCATCATCTCCTGCATCCGCCGCTCCTCGGGCGGCGTGTCGGGAAGGGATTCAGTATCCTGTAAGGTCATCCGGCAGCGTTCATCCATAAAAGCGCGGGGGTCGATCTGCCGGGCAAATTCTTTCTTCAGGAAGGAGAAGCGCCAATCGGTGGTCTGCGCCCAGGGGAACCCGGCGCGGGCGCGGATCTCGGGGTCGCGGTACCAGGGATAGCCGCCGAAAATCTCATCGGCGCATTCACCAGAAAGGGCGACGGTGACCTCCTTTTTAATTTCCCGGCAGAAAAGCAGCAGCGAAGAATCAACATCGGCCATCCCTGGCAGGTCGCGGGCTTCGGTCGCCTCAAAAAGGGCGGCGGTAAGCTGGGGGGTGTCCAGCGTGACCAGGTGATGGTCGGCGTCAAGATAGCCTTGCATCTGACGAATAAAGGCTGTGTCGGCGGCAGGCTGGAATTTGCCGGCCTTAAAATAGCGTTCGTTGTCTTTATAGTCGACAGAAAAAGTAGAAAGGCGTTTGCCCTCTTTGGCCAGTTCCCGGCAGGCTACTGAAGAGATTAAGCTGGAATCAAGGCCGCCTGAAAGGAAAGTGCCGATGGGAACGTCAGAAACCAGCTGGCGCTTGATGGCGTCGGTAACCAGAAAGCGAACGTGCCGGGCGGTTTCCTCAAAAGATTCGGTATGCTTCTTGGGCGTCAGCTTCCAATAACGGGTCAGCCGCAGCCCCTGCCCGTCAAACCAGCCGCAATGGGCGGGCGGCACCTCTTCAATCCCTTTAAAGACCCCGCAGCCAGGCGTGCGGCCCGGCCCGACCAGCATCAGCTCGGCAATGCCGCTAATATCCAGTTCCGCCGGCACCAACGGATGGGTCAGCAGGGTTTTGATTTCTGAAGCGAAAACCAACGTCTCCCCGCGCAGCGCAAAAAACAGCGGCTTGACGCCAATCCGGTCGCGGGCAAGGAAAAGCCGCCGGTTTATGCCGTCCCAGACAGCAAAGGCGAAAATGCCGTTGAAACGGCTTACGCAGCCTTCCCCCCACTCCATAAAAGCGTGCAGCGCGACCTCAGTATCGCAGCGGGTCTGGAAGGTATGCCCTAGCAGCAAAAGCTCCTTACGGATCTCCTCCGTATTGTAAAGCTCGCCATTGTAGACAATGGCAAAAATAGCCCCGCCTTCTTGATAGGCCATCGGCTGGCGGCCCTTTTCCAGATCAATGACCGAAAGGCGGGCGTGGATAAGGCTCCCGCAGCCAGTCAGAAAAACGCCCCGCTGGTCCGGGCCGCGGCGGCCCATCGTGGAAAGCATCCGCTCGGCGCGGGCTTTAAGCCCGTCATCCGGCGGGCAGTGAAGGTTTATTTCACCTGCAATGGCGCACATGGCATCAGTCCCCCTTTATCTGTTACAGGATATGCGGGGGGCCTTTTGCTGGTGAGCCAAAAATTCATCGGAAAATTCGGCATAAAAAAGGCCAGGCAGCGGAAAAAAGGGCTTTACAAGAGGGGAAAAGCGTGGTAAAATTAAAGTGGTAAATTGAGGGTGGGGGCGTTTGCCGCTTTACCCTTGGTTTAGCGCGTAGAGAAAGCTATGCGCTGGCGGCATTTGTCCGCCGTAGAGGGACAGGTCCTATGGGCCTCTCCCCCTTCCGCTATTATTTATTCTAAGGAGGATAAACCATGGCAAGAAAAATGAAAACCATGGATGGCAACAACGCCGCCGCGCACGTATCCTATGCGTACACCGACGTTGCTGCTATCTACCCCATTACCCCCTCTTCCGTTATGGCAGAGGTCACCGACCAGTGGGCGGCCAAAGGCCAGAAGAACATCTTCGGCCAGCCTGTCCGGGTGGTTGAGATGCAGTCTGAGGCCGGCGCTGCCGGCGCTGTCCACGGCTCCCTGGCCGCTGGCGCGCTGACCACCACCTTCACTGCTTCCCAAGGCCTTCTGCTGATGATCCCGAATATGTACAAGATCGCTGGCGAACTGCTGCCCGGCGTCATCAACGTATCGGCCCGCGCGCTGGCGAGCCATGCGCTGTCCATCTTCGGCGACCATTCCGACGTTTACGCCTGCCGCCAGACCGGCTTTGCGATGCTGGCCGAGACCAACCCCCAGGAGGTCATGGACCTAACCCCTGTCGCCCACTGTGCAGCCATCGAAGGCAGGGTGCCTTTCCTCAACTTCTTTGACGGCTTCCGCACCTCCCACGAGCTGCAGAAAATTGAGATCTGGGACTACGAGGATCTGAAGGATATGGTGGATATGGACGCGGTTAACGCTTACCGCAGCCGCGCCTTGAACCCCAACCATCCCGTTCTGCGCGGTACCGCCCAGAACCCCGACATCTTCTTCCAGGCCAGAGAAGCCTGCAACAGCTACTACGACGCCGTGCCCGCCATGGTTGAGAAATACATGGGCAAGGTCAACCAGAAGCTGGGTACCGATTACCAGCTGTTCAACTACTACGGCGCTGCCGACGCGGAGCATATCATCATTGCGATGGGCTCGGTCTGCGACACCATCGAAGAGACTATCGACCACCTGAACGCTGCCGGCGGCAAATATGGCTTGGTCAAGGTACGGCTTTACCGTCCCTTCTCTGCTGCGCATCTGATCGCCGCTATCCCTGAAAGCGTCAAGCAGATCTCGGTGCTTGACCGTACCAAGGAACCTGGCTCCCTGGGCGAACCCCTCTATCTGGATGTAGTCGCCGCGCTGAAGGGCAGCAAATTTGACAGCGTCCCGATTTACACCGGCCGTTATGGCTTGGGTTCCAAGGACACCACCCCTGCCCAGATTGTCGCTGTCTACAACAACAGCGAGAAGAAGCGCTTCACCATCGGCATCGAAGACGATGTGACCCATCTGTCGCTGCCTGTGGGTGCAAAACTGGACACCACCCCCGCCGACATCATCTCCTGCAAGTTCTGGGGCCTGGGCTCTGACGGCACCGTCGGCGCCAATAAGAACTCCATCAAAATCATCGGCGACCATACCGATATGAACGCGCAGGCCTATTTTGCCTACGACTCCAAAAAGTCCGGCGGCGTTACCATTTCCCACCTGCGTTTCGGCAAGTCCAAGATCAAGTCTACCTACCTGATCAACCAGGCAGACTTCGTGGCCTGCCACACCCCTGCCTATATCACCAAGTACCCGATCGTTGACGACGTCAAGCCCGGCGGCACCTTCCTGCTCAACTGCCAGTGGACAGACGAAGAGCTTGAGGAGCATCTGCCTGGCCATGTCAAGCGCCTGATTGCCAACAACGGCATCAAATTCTACACCATCGACGGCATCAAGATCGGCAAGGAAATCGGCCTGGGCGGCCGCATCAACACCGTGCTGCAGTCTGCTTTCTTTAAGCTGGCGAAGATCCTGCCCGAGGCAGACGCCATCCGTTATATGAAAGAAGCTGCCACTGCCTCCTACTCCAAGAAGGGCGAAGCCATCGTCAAGATGAACCATGACGCCATCGACGCTGGCGCGCAGGGCATCCATGAGGTCGCCGTCCCTGAATCCTGGAAGACTGCGCCCGACAACGCCCCCGCCCCCAAGGCCACCGGCGCAAGGCAGGATCTGGTCGATTTCGTCAACGAAGTTGTGACCCCTGTCAACAACCAGATGGGCGATTCCCTGCCTGTTTCCACCTTCATGGGCGACCGCACCGATGGCACCTTCCCCCAGGGCACTGCCGCCTATGAAAAACGCGGCGTTGCGGTAGATGTGCCCGCTTGGAATCCCGACAACTGCATCCAGTGCGGCTTCTGCTCGATGGTCTGCCCCCATGCCGTCGTCCGGCCCTTCGCGGTGACGGAAGAAGAGGCAGCCAACTTGCCGGCCGGCCAGCTGACCCTGCCGATGACCGGGATGCCTGGGATGAAATTTGCAATCGGCATTTCGGTGCTGGACTGCACCGGCTGCGGCGTCTGCGCGGCAGCCTGCCCCGGCAAGAAGGGCGAAAAGGCGCTGGTTATGAAGGGCCTGGAGAGCCAGCTTCCTGCACAGGAAGGTTTCACCAAGCTGTTCGAACTGCCTGAGAAGCCTGAAGTGCTGGAGAAGTTCAAGGATTCTACCATCAAGGGTTCGCAGTTCAAGCAGCCGCTGCTTGAGTTCTCCGGCGCTTGCGCTGGCTGCGGCGAAACCCCCTACGCCAAGCTGGTTACCCAGATCTGCGGCGAGCGGATGTATATCGCCAACGCCACCGGCTGCTCCTCCATCTGGGGCGGTTCCGCGCCTGCCACCCCCTATACCGTCAACAAGAACGGCTTTGGCCCCGCATGGGCAAACTCCCTGTTCGAAGACAATGCCGAATACGGTTTGGGTATGTTCCTGGCCCAGGATACCATCCGCAAGAGCCTGATTGCACGCACCAAAGAGCTGATTGCCATCGACTACTGCGACGCCGACCTGAAGGCTGCCGGCCAAGCTTGGCTGGACACCCTGGACTGCGGTACAGCCAATGCGGCGGCTACCAAAGCTTATATCAAAGCGCTGGAAGAGGGCGTAATGACCCTGGACGGCTGCGAAGCTTTCCTGGCCACCCCCGAAAGCAAGAATGTCTTCGGCGACAAGCATGACGAAATGGCCAAGCACGTTGCCGAGCTGAAAGCGGCAGGCAAGACCTACTGCGACTGCGAAGCCTGCACCCTGGCCCTGGATATCCTGCAGAAGAAGGATTACCTGTCCAAGAAGTCCATCTGGATCTTCGGCGGCGACGGCTGGGCCTACGATATCGGCTTCGGCGGCCTTGACCATGTCATCGCTTCCCATCAGGACGTGAATATCCTGGTCTTCGACACCGAGGTTTACTCCAACACCGGCGGCCAGTCCTCCAAGTCCACCCCCACCGGCGCAATCGCCCAGTTTGCGGCAGCCGGTAAGGAAGTCAAGAAGAAGGATCTGGCTGCAATCGCGATGAGCTACGGCTACGTTTATACCGCACAGGTCTCGATGGGCGCTGACCGCAACCAGTGCCTGAAAGCCTTTGTCGAAGCCGAGAGCTACAACGGGCCTTCTCTGGTCATTGCCTACGCCCCCTGTATCAACCATGGCATCAAGGGCGGCCTGGTCCATGCCCAGGAAGAGGAAAAGAAGGCGGTCGACGCCGGCTACTGGCACCTGTTCCGCTTTGACCCCCGTCTGGCTGCCGACGGCAAGAACCCGTTCCAGCTGGACAGCAAGGAACCGACCATGAGCTACGAAGACTTCATCATGAACGAAGTCCGTTACAACGCGCTGGCACGCGCCAACCCTGACCGGGCGAAAGAGCTGTTTGCCTACGCTGCCGAGACTGCTAAGGCCAAGTATGCGGCCCTGGCTGCCAAGGCTGGCAAATAAACAATAAAAGGGCTTTGCCCGTTGTCCCCGTCAGGCGCTCTGATGCGCACAGACGCCGGCGGGGCGATAAGCAGGGCCTTAAAAGGGCCGGAGGGACTGATCAACCTCCGGCCCTTTCCTATTTTTACAGTTTTTACGGGGAGGGGAATATGGCAAGGAAACCAGACCAAGGGATTTATTGGGGCCTTTATCTGCTGTTGGGGAGCGTCGGGCTGGGCTGTCTGATAATGGGGATATATGCCCTGGGCATGGATAACCTGAAAGACTACCGGATAACGGGGCTTTGGGGGATTGGGATGATTATCGGCCTTTTCCAGGTGCGGCATATGCAGCGCTGGGGACAGACGGAAGCCTATCTGAAAAAAATTGGCCCGGTATTGGAACACCGTTTTATCGGGCAGCCGCAGATCAAGAAGCTTTGCCTGAAAGCGGCCGATCTGGTACGGCAGTCCACCCCGAAAAATGGACAGCAGGCTTTCCGCAAGGCGCTGGAAATTGTTGACGGGGCAATTAAAAAGGCTTGGTATGATACTGATAAGGGGGCGCTGCTTTATCTGCAGGGCTGGTTCCAGGACAATATGGGTCAGAAAAAAGCGGCCATTGACAGCCTCCGGGCCAGCATAAAGCTGGATAAGGCCAATTACAGCGCCTGGAATATGCTGGGCGTTTTGCTGGTACAGCAAGGGAACAGCGCCCTTTACAACGAGGCGGAGCAATGCTACAAGGCGGCTATTGAGCTGGGCTATATAGGGCGATCAGAGAGCAACTTGGGAATGATTTATATGCGGCAAGGGGAGCTGGACCACGCTAAACAGTGGATGGAACTAGCGCTGCAGCGCGAAGAAATTCCTGAAACGTTAGCGGCGCTGGCGCTACTGGAAGCAAGACTGGGCGGCAGCGCCCCAGCTGAGCATTACTATCAGCGCGCTGAACAAGCAGGGTATAAAAACCTTGACAGCCTGCGCCAGCAGATCGACAGCGCGCTGTCGAAGCAGCGGCGCAGGACTTGGACGGCCGGCAAAGCAGACGAGGCGGCGCTGGCGGCCGCCAACAAGGACGATATGCGCACAGTACGCTGAAAGGCAGTAAATATGTTTTTTCAAAGTTGCGAGACTTTTCATACTTTTTCAACAAAACGTCAGCATTTCCGATCTGGGAATGTGGTAGAATTAGTTCGGATGAATATCAACGACCACTGTCCAGACGGAGGATATTTCGAATATGGATATAAATGAAGTGAACTTTACCGATACGGCGCAGGTAGGCCAGCTCAGCCAGCTTGACCAATGGCTGGAGGAGGCCGTTCATGACACCTTCCCCAGCGGCCCAATCGTCCCCGGCAGCGCCGCCAAAGGGCGGCTATATGACCAGGCCCGGCACCTGATGGGGGTGATTGTGGATTATAAAGAGCTGATGATGATGTATGCCTGTGCAATGAAAGAGATTCAGACAAAGTTTGATGTACTGAACATGGAATTTAAATCCCGCTACCAGCGCAACCCTATCAGCTCCATTTCCACCCGGCTGAAAAAAACCACCAGCATTGCCGAAAAGCTGGCCCGGAAGGGGGCCGCTTTCAGTCCGGAAAGCATTGAACGCAACCTCCACGATGTTGCTGGCATCCGCGTGGTCTGTTCCTACATTGATGATATTTACATCCTGGCCGACGCGCTGCTAAGGCAGGATGATATTACCCTAATCAAACGCAAGGACTATATCGAAAATCCTAAGCCCAACGGCTACAGGAGCCTACATCTGATTGTCAGCGTCCCGGTCTTTTTCTCCGACCAGAAAAAGTCGATGGAAGTCGAGGTGCAGATCCGCACGATTGCTATGGACTTTTGGGCCAGCCTAGAGCACCAGCTCCGCTATAAACAGTCTTATCCCGACAAGCAAGGGATCGCGGCAGAACTTCAGCGCTGCGCAGACACCATCAATGAGACGGATCTGACCATGCAGCGGCTTCGCGACGAAATCGAAGCCATTGAAGACGCGCCGACCGAGGAAGACGTGCTGCTGGAAAAACTAAGCAGGATTGATATTGCGATCAATTAGAGATACGGTCGCTTTTGAAAAAAGCTCCGCAAAACTTTTAATCGCCCAGGCAGCCGTATGCGCAGCCATAAACGCCTACTGCAACGGCAAGCTGCTTCTATAGGGGGAAAAGGTATGGATTTTTATCGCCGCGCCGCTTTAGTCTGCCAGAAAATCCCGCTGGGACGGGTGACTTCCTACGGACACATTGCACTGCTCTGCGGATTCCCCCGCAACGCACGGCAGGTAGGGCGGGGGCTTAGCCGCGGCCTTCTAGGAGAGGTTCCGGCCCATCGGGTCGTCAACAGCAAAGGCGAGCTTTCCGGCGCTGCCGCCTTTGGCGGGCCGGAGGTGCAGAAAGTGCTGTTGGAGGCAGAGGGGGTGGAGGTCTCCTGCACAGACGGCTTGCAGCGGGTATCCCTCAAAAGGTTTGCCTGGCGAACAAGCCTTGAGGAAGCGCAGGAACTGAAACGGCTGTTTGAGAAAATAGGGATTTAAACGGAAACTGCCAGCTGGTTTTATCCAACTGGCAGTTTCTTGTTGTTTGGGATTATTTGGATAGGGGTGCTACGCCTTCCTCGCGATATTCCAAATAGTCAAAGTCCGCATAGGAATCGCGCAGCCCGCAATCCTGGCAGCACAGCCCCACAAAAGCGCCGGTAAAGCGATAGCTGCCGTTTTCAATATAGTAATCATCGGAGAGGATGCTGGCGTCAAAACAGGGGCCGACCTTTTCCCAGCTGCTGCCGTCCCTGCTGAAACAGAAGCGGAGCTGGTCAAAATGGACGTCGGCCCGCAGAAAAAGGACGCCCTCTGAGATTTCCTGCCCAGCGCCGATAGGATAGGAAATCCGCCCCAAGTCGCTTTTTAGGATGCCGAGACGTTTTTTTCCATCCTCATCACGGGTCAGATAGAGATAGAAAAAGCAGTCGGTGTCGTAGTAGCAGATTAGGCCGGCGGTTTGATGGTAGTTTTTGGGGGTATAGTCGATTTTGGTTGATGCTGTATAGCAGAAAGTCTGCTGACGGCGGGCGACAAGGCTTTGCTGATAATGGGAATGGAGGGAATCGCGGCCGTAAAGCCGCAGCCAGCCCGGCCGTTCGGTCAGGTTCATCACCTCTGCCGGCAGCGGTACCCGCAGCGTCTGATAAGGATAGCCCAGCGCTTCCCGGTCGAAGTCGTCCCGCTCAGGAAGCGCGGGGAAGGGATGGAGCGGGAGGGCGGGAGCTTCCGCTTCCAGCGCCGGTTCAAAGCCGCCTTGGGCTAGCCTAAGCCAGCCTCCCTTGTTCCAGCAGACCTTTTGCAAGGCGGTTTCACGGCCCAAAATGCAGCGCCCCTTATTGGGCAGCGGCCGCCCTACCAGATGGGCGAGGTACCACTCGCCATTCTGGGTTTCAACCAAGCTTGCATGCCCAGCCTTCTGCAGGGGCAGGAAGGGGTTATCCCTGGACGAGAGCATCGGATTTTCGGGGTCAACTTCATAAGGGCCAAAAATAGAGCGGCTGCGGGCCACTGTGACCACATGGTTATAGTCTGTCCCGCCTTCAGCCAGCATCAGATAATAGTAGCCGTTATGGCGACAGAGGTGCGGCCCTTCTGCGCCGACAATGCCAGAAGTGCGGAAAATCCGGTATTCTTCGCCAACGAGCTTTTGGGCCCTGGGGTCATATTCCTGCATCAGGATACCGCCGCGGGGAGATTGGAACCAGCGGACGTCACAGTCGCGGTTGACCAGCCATTTGCGGCCGTCGCTGTCGTGGAAAAGCGATGGGTCGAAGCCGGTGCTGTTCAGATAGACAGGTTCCGACCAACAGCCGCCGATGCTGTCGCAGGTCACGAGGTAGTTATGGGTATCTTGCAGCGAAGAAGCGGTGTGCACAACAGTGTATATCAGATAAAACAGTCCATCGCACCAGGACAGGCAGGGGGCAAAAATGCCGCAGGAATTGGGGATCCCGCGCATATCGAGCTGGCTTACCCGATTGAGGGGCGCTGCGGCGAATTCCCAGTTGACAAGGTCGCGGGAATGGTAAATCAGCACGCCGGGAAACCATTCAAAGGTAGAAGTCGCCAGGTAATAATCTTCCCCTACCCGAATAATCGAAGGGTCGGGATGGAAACCGGGAAGGATCGGGTTTTGGATGGTTGACATAGAAACTCCTTTCGATACGAGCAAAGGGCGCAGCGGAGGTTTGCTGCGCCCTTTGCCCGGCCTGGCTGTCAGGCGGTTAAAGCGTCTGATAGCGCTGATAGGCGTCGTTGTAAATTTTCAGGATATCGGGCAGCCCTATTTTTTCCAGCTGGGCAACAAAGCTGTCAAATTCCGATAGCGGCTGCTTGCCGGTAATAAAGCCATCCAGCGATTCGTCTAGATAGGTTTTGATTTCGCCGTCATAGACGCTGGTAATGGTGCTCTTTTCCTCGTCGGTGAATTTTAACGAGGGAACGGGAGCGACGATATAGGGGTCGTAGAGATTAACGGCAGCTTCAAACTTGCCCTCGCCGGCGGTACGGCCAAATTCTGCCGAAGCCAGCTCAGCTGGTTATGGGGCAGCCAGGTGTTGATGCCGAATTTTCGGGCCGCGCCCAGCGGGCCGTCCTCGCTTTTGAGGGTTTCGTCGGTATATTTTGGCTGGCCGTCTGCCAGGGTATAGGTGGTGCCCTCGACGCCGAAATTCATCAGCATATCGCCTTCTTCGCTAAAGACATAGTCCCAGATGGACATGATGTGTTCCTTGACCTGGGAGTCTTTACTGATAGCTATCGCATTGGTGCGGGCCTGAGGCATCTGGCTGTAGATTTTTGGGACACCGTCGGGGCCGACTGGCGGCAGGATAACGGTCAGTTCGGCGTTCTCATCCTGGATAGAGGCAGCCTCCTCGACTGCAATGCCCCAGGTGACCTGCATCCCAACCCGATTTTCTGTAATTAGGCCGTCGATGCTGGCACTGTCGCGGGTCAGATATTCTTGATCGATAAGCCCATCCGTGTAAAGGCGATTAAGGTAAGCAAGCGCATCCTTCATCCGCGGGTCAATAGCGCCAAAGAGGATTTCGCTGCCGTCGTCGCTGACATAGAAGTCTTCGTCAATGCCAAAACTGGCGTCAAATATGCTCAAACCTGGGGATTCGGCATCGCCGCGCCGCCCATCGCCGGCAATCAAGGGCTTTTTAGGATACTGTCAAAGACATTGTAGTCCTTGAAAGCGATGACCAGCCCGCCCATTGGAGCGTACACGAACACCAGGTAAAAAATAATGACTGGCAGCAGCATCAGGTATAATTGCCCCTAGCGGGCAGTTTCCTGCAAAGGGAATACCAGCTCCGGGAACTTTGCGAGCTGGTACAGTGCGCCTCCGCCCAGCCGCTGGCCCAGTATGGCGATGATTTTTATCAAGGGCACCCTGTGCTGACTGCCAACAGCTTTGGCAAAGGCAAAGCCTACTACCTGGCGGCCCGGGGAGAGCAGGCGCTTCTTGACGACCTAACCGCCCAGCTAGTTAAAGAAGCCAAACTGACGCCGGCGCTTGACGGCTGCCTGCCCGAAGGCGTGACGGCGACCGTACATTATAATGGCCCCCAGCGATTTATTTTTGTGCAGAATTTCGGCGCTGTGGGCTGTGACATTACCCTGAACCGGCCCTATCTCGACCTGGAAAGCGGACAGCACCTTTCAGCGCTGCACCTGGGGAAATTTGACGTGCGGATTTTGACTGGGGATACGGGGAAGTACGACGCTTTCTGAAGAAAGCTTAGCAAAGACTTTTAATCGCCAGGGTACGCGTCTGTACAGCCATCAGGCCCTACTGCGTCGGTAGGTTTTTGCTATATCAAAAGCCGCCCTGCGAAAGCAGAGCGGCCTTTTTCCTAT
>JAAWDH010000056.1 GCA_022793675.1 Oscillospiraceae bacterium | reverse complement strand
CAGCTCCCAGATCGTTACGCCATTCGTGCGGGACAGAACTTACCTGCCAAGGAATTTCGCTACCTTAGGACCGTTATAGTTACGGCCGCCGTTTACCGGGGCTTCAATTCAAAGCTCTCACTTCTCCTCTTAACCTTCCGGCACCGGGCAGGTGTCAGCCCCTATACGTCATCTTTCGATTTAGCAGAGACCTGTGTTTTTGCTAAACAGTTGCCTGGGCCTATTCTCTGCGGCTCACTTCCGTGAGCACCCCTTCTTCCGAAGTTACGGGGTCAACTTGCCGAGTTCCTTAACAACCCTTCTCCCGTTGGCCTTAGAATCCTCTTCCTGTCTACCTGTGTCGGTTTGCGGTACGGGCTCCTATTACATCCACACAGCTTTTCTCGCCCTTTTCCAAGACTGCTTCGCGGACAATTCCGCTCCCTTTCGACCGGGTCTACCAACGCCCGGCTCAGTCCCTTCTAAGATGTCCCTGTGCTTAAGTATTTCGGAGGCTACGGAATTTCAACCGTATGTGCATCGGCTACGCCTTTCGGCCTCACCTTAGCTCCCGGCTCACCAGGAGCGGACGAACCTTCCTCCTGAATCCTTAGACTTTCGGCCATTATGATTCTCACATAATTCGCGCTACTCATTCCGGCATTCTCACTCGAATGCAGTCCACACGCGCTTCCGCTCATGCTTCACCCCGCATTCGACGCTCCCCTACCCAATGGATTGCTCCATTGCCCAAGCTTCGGTGTACATTTTAGCCCCGTTGAATTTTCGGCGCAGAACCACTCGACCAGTGAGCTATTACGCACTCTTTAAATGTATGGCTGCTTCTGAGCCAACATCCTGGTTGTTTTAGCAGTTCCACATCCTTTCCCACTTAAATGTACTTTGGGACCTTAGCTGTGGATCTGGGCTGTTTCCCTTTCGACCATGAAACTTATCTCACATAGTCTGACTCCCATACAGCGATTATCCGGCATTCAGAGTTTGATAGGCTTCGGTAATCTCTCGACCCCTAGACCATTCAGTGCTTTACCTCCGGTAATCTTATATGAGGCTAGCCCTAAAGCTATTTCGGGGAGAACCAGCTATATCCGGGTTCGATTGGAATTTCTCCGCTACCCACAATTCATCCGCCGCCATTTCAACGGAGGTCGGTTCGGCCCTCCATGGGATTTTACTCCCACTTCAGCCTGATCATGGGTAGGTCACCCGGTTTCGGGTCATATACCAGCAACTCGCCGCTCTATTCAAACTTGGTTTCCCTTCGGCTCCGCACCTCTAGTGCTTAACCTTGCTGCTGACATATACTCGCCGGACCATTCTACAATAGGTACCACATCACACTTTGACGTGCTCTGTGTGCTTGTAGGCACAGGGTTTCAGGTTCTCTTTCACTCCCCTCCCGGGGTGCTTTTCACCGTTCCTTCACAGTACTCTTCGCTATCGGTCATCAGATGGTATTTAGGCTTGGAGGGTGGTCCCCCCGACTTCCCACGGAATTCCACGTGCTCCGCGGTACTCTGGATCCTGCTCGCTGGCTTTGACTTTCGCCTACATGGCTCTCACATTCTTCGGCGTGCTTTCCCACACACTTCGGCTAGTCTCTGCCAATGCTAAATGCAGTCCATAACCCCACAGGTATTTCTACCTCTGGTTTGGCCTATTCCGCTTTCGCTCACCACTACTTACAGAATCTCGTTTGATTTCTCTTCCTCGCCCTACTTAGATGTTTCAGTTCAGGCGGTTCCCCTCCTACAGCTATGTATTCACTGTAGGATAACGTGACATGACTCACGCTGGATTGCTCCATTCGGATATCTACGGATCACAACCTGCTTGCGGTTCCCCGTAGCTTTTCGCAGCTTACCGCGTCCTTCTTCGGCCTCTGATGCCAAGGCATTCGCCCTGCGCCCTTTGTAGCTTGACCATTTTTTGGAATTATGCGTTCTCCAACTTAAGAAGTGTTCTCTTTCCTCTTTCGAGAATAGACAACCTTTTTT